>CAYRKE010000060.1:35558-37240 GCA_964424695.1 uncultured Polyangiaceae bacterium | reverse complement strand
TCACCTCGATGGGGGCAGCCCAAACCGTTCGAGAATCGCGCTCGCTGATTTAGCTGGGCTGGCTTGGTGCCGTCTGCGTTCACGACCCCAGGAAGCCCCGGCCCGGAACCGAACCCGCTAGTCCTCTTGGGAGTGTTAGGGACTCAGCGAGGCTTGTGCAGTATTGCCGTAGGCCCCCACCTCGGCCCGGCCGCCATTCGGGCTTGGCTCCTGGTCGAAGCTCGCAGCAGGATCCGCGGCATCAATGCACGGGCTGGTCGTGGTATCGAGCGCCCATCCGCTGGTTTCGTCCCAGTGTCCTGCGGTGCTGCGCAGATGGAAGTCGCCAGCTTGGGCGTTGACGAACAGCGGATCCAAGGAGAAATTCCCCGTTCCAGCGACGACTTGCTGGAGATCCGAGTAGACCGCCGAGTAGCTGGAAGACGGATCGGTGTAGATTTCACTGCTCGACTGATCGTTTCCCCACAGGATGCTGTTCTCGACGCGGAGGGTCGATCCTCGCTCCAGGAAGACCCCGTTGCCCCCGTAGGTGCTGCTGCAACCGTGTTCGGCGATGGTCACGTGGCGCATGGTCAACGAAGACCCAAGGCTCTCGTTTAGCCCATCCACGTACACTCCGGCGCCGCCGGACTCCGGACATGCGTTTCCGTAGACGATATCGTTGTTCATCGATGCGGAAATGCCGTCATCGAAGAACACACCACTGCCGATCGAAGGAGCAGTATTGCCACGGATGACGTTCGAGATGAACGTCGCCGTGTTCCCTTCGCCAAAGGCTATGACTCCACCGCCCCAGCCCCATGTCACATCAATTGACCCACCGATCACGTTTCCTTCGATCAGGTTCCGTGACACCGTCACCGTCGACGCGATGTACATGCCCCCGCCATGATCGTCCCAGCCGGTGTTGTTCTGAATGGTGTTCAGGTCGATGGTGACGTTGCCACGCGTCGTTGCAACGCCGCCACCGTACCTAGCGATGTTGTTGCGGATCAGGTTACCTACGATGACGATGTCAGCATCGTCGGTGCCAATACCGCCCCCAGCCTGCCCGCAATCACCGTTCCGGTCGCGCGTGTCGTTGCCCTCGATTACGTTGGATGAGATCAAGGGCGCCCCCCCAACGACGCAAAGACCGCCGCCCGTTCCCCCGTTGATGAAGAACCCCTCAACCCGGGTTGCGCGGGCATTGGTCAGCGTCACGGCGGCGCTTCCACCCGAGCCAAGAATGCTGGTCGGGTATTGGCTGACGTCGCGCGTCTCGAAATCATCCGAGAAACCGCCGAGCAGGCGGATCTCCAGTGCGTTGATCATCAGATTTCCGCTGTAGATCCCAGCAGCGACCTGAATGGTGTCGCCGTCGGCTGCCGCTGCCAAAGCTTCCGGGATGTCCGCATAGGGTGCAGCACTCGTCCCGTCTCCCCCCGATGACCCCTCGCGAACGCACAGAACCGCCGGTGTTCCGCCCCCGACGCCCGTACAGGGAGCAGCCGGAACCAGTTCCACCTCTGCGGGCAGCTCCGGCACGGTACCGCCGGTCCCGCCGTCCCCTCCAACCCCGGACTCACCGCCCGAACTCGAGACGCCTCCGGTCTCGATGGTACCGCCACTTCCCGACGTACCACCGCTCTCGGACGTGCCACCGCTCTCGGACGTGCCGCCGCTCTCGGACGTGCCACCGC
>CAYRKE010000060.1:7172-35458 GCA_964424695.1 uncultured Polyangiaceae bacterium | reverse complement strand
TCTCGGACGTGCCGCCGCTCTCGGACGTGCCGCCGCTCTCGGACGTGCCGCCGCTCTCGGACGTGCCGCCGCTATTCACGGTGCCCCCGGTGCCGGCACTCCCACCGCTATCCGGTACACCGCCCGATTCTCCGCCAGTGGCGGGACTTCCCCCCCCACTGCTCACCCCGCCGGTTCCTGAACTCCCGCCCGTATCCCCTCGCCCTCCGGTGCCAGAACTCTGGCCCCCACTCGCGGATCCGCCGCTGCTGGACCTGCCTCCGGTGTCTGCACTCCCGCCGGTGTTCAAGGTTCCACCACTGCTCGGACTCCCGCCCGTGTTCGAAGCCCCGCCCGAAATCGGGCTGCCTCCGGTACCGGGGTGTCCACCAGTACTCGAGGTGCCGCCAGAAGGAGAGCTTCCCCTTCCCCCAGAGGACTCGGTGCCCCCACCGGAGGTGGCAGTGCCGCCTCCCAACGCTTGCCCGCCACTCGCCCCTGCTCCCCCCTCGTCGCCCCTACCAGAACCGCCCGCCCCCCCAAGTTCTCCCGAGCTGCCCCCACCGCTGTCAGCTCCAGCTTCCCCCGCGACAGATGGCCTCGAGGACGAAGCTCCCCCCGCTCCGATTCGCGACGTGCGCAGCCCCGCGCCCCCGACTGCAACCTCGTCACCATCTCCCGCTACACCGCCATCGCTGCGTGCGGTGCCATCATCGGAATCACCGCACCCCGTCAGGGCAAGTGATGCGCAAACGGCCACGCCAAGCGTCGTCCGGTAGACGAGGGAGGCAGAACGACTGGGGCGAGTAGTAACGTGCTTCGGCGAAGTCGGCATACAGGAAACGCATTTTAGCCCTCTCCGATTCGACGTAACAGGGCCCGCTCGCCTCCCCCCGGCCGGCACCCGTATCCGAGAAACGTCGGCTCGCCGATCGTGGAGACCTGGCTCAGCGTTCCGCTTCGATGAGCTTCGGTGGCAAGGGTCAGCTCCAACACAGCTCGAGGTGCAGCCCGCGACAGTGCCACCAACCGGGGGAGGACATGAACGACCCGCGACGTATCGAGAACGGCCAGAGCCCCGACCCGCGATACGGTATCCGTCCTGGTCGAACTACGGCGGACTCGGGTGCCCACCCTCCCTGCGAGATGCCATGAACGCCAGAGTCACTGTTTCAACCCGTCGGTCCCGAGCCGCGCGCTCCCTCAGGGGGTCATCGATGCCTGGGCCGTGTTCCCGTATGCTCCCATATCGGCTCGTCCGCCGTTGGGGCTAGGTTCTCGATCGAAGCTCGCAGCGGGATCCGCGGCATCAATGCACGGGCTGGTCTCGCTGTCGGTGACCCATCCGTTGTCTTCATCAAAGCGCCCAACTGCGCTCCGCAGGTGGAAGTCGCCGGACGCCGCGTCGGCGAATAGCGGATCCGCCGAGATGTTCCCGAGTCCATCGACGACCTCCTCGACATCCGAATAGCGAACGCTGATGGTGCAGCTTCCGTCGTTGAAGAACTCACGTCCCGACCGGTCATTCCCCCACAGAATGCTGCTCACCACATCGACCGTCGAGCCTCGCTCGAGGAGGATCCCGTTGCCGCCAAGGTCGTTCGCGCAGTCATGGCCAGCGATGGTGACGTTGCGGACTGTCAGCGTAGATCCGAGGTTCTCGTGGAGGCCGTCCACGTACACACCCGCACCGCCATACTCCGGACAGACGTTCCCGTACACGAGGTCGTTAGTCATGGTGGCAGCAATGCCATCGTCGAAAAACACTCCGCTTCCGATCGAAGGCGCGCTGTTGCGTCGAATGACATTGGAGATGAACGTCGCGGTATTGCCGTCACCGAATACGATCACGCCTCCTCCCCAGCCATAGCCTGCGCTCACGCCAACCGTGTTGCCTTCGATGAGGTTCCGCGACATGGTGACCGTCGATGCGATGTACATCCCTCCGCCGTGATCCGCATTCCCGGTGTTGTCCTGGATTGTGTTCCGGTCGATCGTCACGCTGCCGCGGTTGGTTGCAACTCCACCCCCGTAGGTGGAGATGTTGTTCCGAATCAGATTGCCTACGATGGTGATGTCGGCATTCTCGCTGCCGATCCCCGCGCCTGCCTCACCGCATGCGCCTCCCCCGCGGGTGTCGTTGTCTTCGATCACGTTGGAGGAGATCAGCGGAGCGCCCCCATAAACGCAGATCCCGCCGCCGGTGCCGCCGGTGATGATGAATCCCTCGACTCGGCTCTCGCCAGCGTCAGTGAGCGTCACAGCGGCGTCACCGCCGGAAGTGCTGATGTACGTGGGAAACCCCGTGAGATCACGGGTCCCGAAATCGTCGGAGAACCCCCCAAGCAGCGTGATCTCCCGTCCGACGATGATCAAGCTGCCGGTGTACGTCCCGGCCGTAACCTGTATGGTGTCCCCGTTCCCAGCCACAGCCAAGGCTTCCACGATGGTCGAATAGGGGGCTGACAGCGTCCCATCGCCCCCCGACGCGCCCTCCCGAACGCAGAGAACCGTCGACCCGGTGCAAGGCAAGGCGGGCAGCAACTCCACGTCTGCCGGCAAGACTGGGTCCTCGCCGCCGTCGCCAGACACCCCGCCGGAACTCGTGGTGCCCCCGGTATCCGAGGTGCCGCCAGTCGACTCGGTACCGCCAGTCTCGGCGCTGCCACCGCTATTCGAGGATCCGCCGGTGCTCGACCGGCCGCCAGTGTTCGACCGGCCACCGGTGCCCGAGCTTCCCCCTATGTTCGAGCTGCCACCGGTACCCGTTCGGCCACCCGTCGCGAGAGCACCACCAGTGCCGGAATCGCCACCACTGCTCGAGTCTCCGGCATTGCCGAAACTGCCGCCGCTATTGGAGGTTCCACCGACGCTTGGACTTCCCCCGGTGTTCCCACGCCCCCCAGTGCCACCGGCCCCCCCAGTGTCTCCTCCAGTGCCGCCCTGCCCTGCGCCGGTGCCACCGGCGGCACCAGAGCGCACTCCACCGGTACCCCCGGTAGCGCGCCCGTCCGAACGACCTGCACCCGCCGTGTCATCGTCGTCGTTCCACGCCCTGAGCCACGTCCTGTCTTCGCCCGCTGCGCCGCTCACTCCCGCGGCACCGCCGTCCACGCGTGACGAGCCGCCACCGCCATCGCCACAACCCAGAACGATCAAGGCCGCCCCCAAGGACACGCGCCACCGCATCCGAAGCAAGCCCGACAAATCAGCTCGAGGTCGCGACAACCCACACTGCAATGAACTTGACATAAGTGACAAGGACTCTGAGCCTTTCACGATACGCTCTCAACCCTGTGAACTGGCGCCCCCAACGGCCATCCTTGGCCGCCAGAATAGTGCTGACGGCACCCCCCGGAACGTCAGGCGCCTTCCCAGCATAATCGCCAACGATTCTCGAGACAACAACGTCACGGAAGGATGCGAGGCCCGCCCTCGCGCCGGACGCCGCCCCCCGGACCATACAGCCCCACCTCAATCGGAGTCGCCCCCGCGTCCGAGGCCGGGACGGCTTTGCGAGCTGAAAAGCAGGGGAACTGATCGGTGATCTAGGGTGACTTGGAGGCCTCCGCGGTATTGCCGTATGCCCCCATGTCGGCTCGTCCGCCGTTGGGGCTGGGTTCCTCGTCGAAGCTCGCACTGGGATCTGCGGCATCGACACAGGGGCTCGTCTGGCTGTCGGTTACCCAGCCGTTGGCTCGGTCCCAGCGCCCCCCAGCGCTCCGCAAGTGGAAGTCACCGGACTCGGCATTGGCAAACACGGGATCCTCTGAGATGTTTCCGATCCCTGAGACGGTTTCCTCGACATCCGAATACCGGACGGAAATGGTGCACGTGCCGTCGTTAGAGAACTCCCGTCCGGATCGGTCGTTCCCCCACAGAATGCTGTTCTCGACCTCAACCGTCGAGCCCCGTTCCAGCAGAATCCCATTGCCGCCGAAGTAGGTCGCACAGTCATGGCCAGCGATGGTGACGTTGCGGACCCTCAGCGTCGATCCCAGGTTCTCGTCGAGGCCGTCCACATACACGCCAGCACCGCCAGACTCTGGGCAGACGTTCCCGTACACGATGTCGTGGTTCATCGTGGCAGTAATGCCATCGTCGAAGAACGCGCCGCTGCCGATGGAAGGAGCACTGTTGCCACGGATGACGTTGGCGATGAAGGTCGCGGTGTAGCCCTCACCGAAAGCGATGACGCCGCCTCCCCAACCGTAGCCCGCGCTTGCGCCGACCGTGTTGCCCTCGATCAGGTTTCGCGACACCGTAACCGTGGACGAGAGATACATTCCCCCGCCATGGTCCGCGTCCCCGGTGTTGTTCTGAATGGTATTCCGATCGATCGTCACGTTGCCACGGTTCGTCGCCACTCCGCCGCCATAGGGGGCGATGTTGTTCCGTATGACGTTGCCCACGATGGTCGTGTCCGCGTTCTCGCTGCTGATCCCGGCACCTGCCTCACCGCACGCTCCACCCGAGCGCGTGTCGTTGTCCTCGATGACGTTGGCAGAGATCACCGGCGCACCGCCATAGATGCAGATCCCGCCGCCGGCGCCACCGCTGATGACGAAACCCTCGATTCGACTCTCGCCAGCATCGGTCAAGGTTACCGCTGCACCATCACCCGATGTGCGGAGGGTCGTCGAATAGGCCTCAAGGTCACGACTCTCGAAATCGTCAGAAAAGCCGCCGAGAAGCACGAGCTCTCGCCCAACGATGCTCAAGCTGCCGGTGTAGGTTCCAGCCGCGACCTGAACGGTTGCTCCGTTCCCAGCCGCGGCCAAAGCTTCGACGATGCTCGCGTACGGAGACGCTGCCGTCCCATCTCCCCCGGACGACCCCTCGCGAACGCAGAGGACCTTTGCCCCCGTGCAAGGTGCCCCAGGGACCAGATCCACGTCTGTCGGCACGACCGGATCCGCGCCGCCCTCGCCAGAAATGCCGCCGGTACCGACATTGGGAACATAGCCCGTCTCGGGAGTGCCCGCCTCACCTGCTGCCGGACCACCACCGTCGCGACTCGGCGTCGCGTCACCGTCTTTCCCACATCCGACCAGCAGCAGACCCGCGCTGACGACGGCCCGCAGCAACGACCCAGCAATGACTCGCCCCCACCCCACCGGCCTGCGCCCCTGAGCCAGCCAGCTACTCTCCACAGCCATAGATAACGAAATGATTGAGCCTCGTGCCGCTTGGCGCAACCTGAACCGAGCACTCCGGCATCGAAAGAACGGCTTGACGGCGAGTCCAAACCCCGACCGCGGGACAGAACCCGCAAGCCGACCCACAGGATGCGCTCAGCGTTGGTGCACCCCGAGGAGTGGATCGAGTACACTGACGAGCTGCGGCAGACCGAGCACGTTGCGCATCGGAGCCACCTGGACGTGCGAAAGCATCGGCGTCGTAAGCACTCGCGTGGAAGGTGCCAGAACGCGGGTCTCGAGCTCCTGCCGGATCGACTCTGCGTGGTGGGCCGGTACGAAGCGGTCATTGGGGTCATGGAGCAGCCCCACGCCGCAGGAAATGTCGGCAAGGGCGCCCTGGGGCGACAGGCACGGTGGCAAGTCCCGGCGCTGGTAGCGACGCATCAAGTCCACGTAGTCGACGTCGCGCGCATGTCGGAGCAGGGGAGCACGCTTCGCCGCGATGGGAACGTCGGACGTAAATTGCTCGAGCACCTCGTCTATCTCGCGCCAACCTGCCGCGGAGATTGGGAGCTCGTCCCGGTGGGACACAAGCAAGGTATACCGAAGGTACGCCAGATCGGCATCATCGAGCTCGGGATTGGGGCTGCGAACGAGAAGCTCGCGCTGGTGTTCGAGCGCACCACTGAGGGTATGATAGGCGCCGAACGCCACCAGATATCGGCAGCGGTGCCGGCATTGGCGATCGGCTGCCGCACGAAGGCCGTAGCTCGCGCCGTAGCTGAATGCCATGAGTCCCACCATGTCGCCGGCACGATCACTGGCGCCGCGAATCGCCTCAACCAGGGTATCGATGTCGAGGGCCGAATGCCGGAAGCTGGCGAGTTCAGGGAGCGATGGCGTCTCGCAGCAAAAGCCGAGGGTGCAGAGCCCACGTGCCAAGCGCACCAGTGATGGATCATCGCTCGCGCGAGCGGACACCCCATGAACAAGCACCAGGGTGCCGCGCCTGCGTCCTTTCGGTTCATACAAGATGGATGGGTGCCGCCCCCAGGAACCAGCCAGACGCTGCTCCGCCACGTCTCGACGTGGCCCCCGATCGCCCCGGAGGTAGTCTCGCAACAAGCGCCCGAGCGTCACGGCACCGAGAATGGACATCGCTCGTCCGCTAGATCACCGGTACCTTTCGCGCAACGGCCGAGCCCGCGTGCTGGTCGTCGCCGTGGTCTTTCTCGATTCTGAAACCCATGCGCCGAGGCCCCGGGTGGCTCTGCCACGCCCCAAAGCCCGGTCGCGTCGCGAGGTCGGCCCATGACTCGATCCACCGTATCGACCCGCGAGCCTACATACAATCGCGACAGAGCCGGCTCCGAAGTCCCCGAGCGACGCCTGGGCCCAGTCGTCGCCCGTTTCCACCTCCCTGCGTCCGGCGCTCCCGGACGAGTCACCTGACATGGGGTGGGCGCTGAGGCGGGGAACCGCTAGGCGATTTGACGGAGCTCGCAGTTAGGCAGGCACTCGGTGCTGCCATCGTTGTTGTGCACGCCCTCATCGCACTCCTCGTGCTCCACCTGCACCTCGCCATCCCCACAGCGTGGACCATAGTGGCAGCTCGGATCGCAGTTCCCATAGGAGCCATCGTTGACGCCGTCGTCACACTCCTCCTGGGGACTCTGCACGTAGCCATCGCCGCACGAAGGCCCATTCACGCAACCCGGAGCACAACCGCCGTACGTGCTGATGTTCACGCCGTCGTCGCACTCCTCGCCGTCCTCGGTGTCGGTGACCCCATCGCCACAGTATGGTGCCAGCGTGCAGTCGGGGTTGCAGCCGTCGTGGGAGCCGTCATTGAGCTCCGCGCCGAGATCGCAGGCCTCGTCCCGGGTAACGAAAGCGTCGCCGCACACCGGCCCACACACGTCGGTCTGTGGCAGGAAGTTGGCCAGAGTCAGCCAGTAGTTGGAGTCAATGACTCGCCGCTCCGCCTGGAACACGACGACCTCGTACACGCTTCCCAGCACGAGCCCGAAGTCGATATCGCCCTCCGGGGCGCATGTCCTATCGTTGACACCCGCAGCACAGTTCTTGCCGTGGCCATTCTCGGGGTCGAGCACCACGCTACCGACGCAGCGGCCGTGGACACCACCGAGATCGACAGCGAGCTGGCCGTTGATGAAGACCCAGACATCGTCGTCTCCGCTGAACGTGAGCTCTTCTCCTCCGCGATACTCGAACCAGTACCGGAGCTCGCTCGTGAAGTAGTAGTTGTGGGAGTTCTCCTCGTTGCCCCACCCCAGGTCGTCGATGGGGAAGAAGCCCTCCATCGTTGCCCAGGGCTCGTCCGTGGCGCTGTCCATCGCGTAGATTTGGCCATCGCCTTCGAGCCGAAGCGTTGTGTCGAAGCGGATGTTGACGTCGGGGACGTCGTGGTACCACTGGGCAAAGGCATCCGGGCCGGTAGTGTATTGGATCGGCTCCTCCGCAGTCCCAGCGTAGACGGGCTTGCGTTCAATGGACAGCAGCGGCTGGACGATCCCCTGCTGCAAATCGAATCGCCTGAGGCCCGCCATCTGCATGTCCGGGTGACCGCCATCTGCCTCCGATGACATGAAGTCCCGGATGATGACCGGCAAATCGATGTACTCCGGCGGCTCATCGGCGATCGGAGTACACTCGTATCCGGGCTCGAACTGGCACAACTCGCTGCAGCCGTCACCGGGCACGGTGTTTCCGTCGTCGCAAGCCTCTCCCGCCGCGACCAATCGAATCCCGTCCCCACACACGGTCGTACACGGCCCGACAGCACTCTCCGCGGTACCGCACTGTGGATCTCGTTGGCAGCTGGGAGAGCACCCGTCGTAGGGCTGGACATTGCCATCGTCACACTGTTCGGAGCCCTCCAGGATCAAGTCTCCACACACGGTTGGCCTGCACGCCTCGCCCGGTGGGCAGACCCAACCGTCTTCGAGCTTGCAGTTCCCGTCGCAGCCGTCCCCGCCCACAGCCAGGCCGCTCACCGGATCCGCACCGTTGTCGCACTGCTCCCGCCCCAGAATGATCCCGTCCCCACAAATCGTGCGGCATGCGGCCCCGGGCGTGGGACAGGAGTATCCGGCTTCAACCAGACAGTCCGCGCTGCATCCGTCCCCGCCCACGGGAACGCCGCTCGTCGGGTCCGAACCGTCGTCGCAGGTCTCATTTCCGCGCACAAGGCCATCACCACAGACCACGGTATAGATGCAAGCCTGACCGGCGTTCGGACAGGCAAAGCCCGACTCGATCTGATCGCACGCAGCGGTGCACCCATCCCCACCCACCAAATTGCCGTCGTCGCAGGCTTCTCCGTTGGCGGTGTCGACCAGGCCGTTGCCACACGCCGGTATGTATTCCTCGATGGCCCCACCTGTCCCGGTGTCGGAAGAGCCTCCCGTTGCGGGACCGTCGATGATGATTTCCTGACCGCCCGTGGCGGTCAGATCCGCTGAACCGCCCGAACCGTTTGGGTCGGTTGTCCCGGTCGCTCCCCCTGTCGCCCCCGGGGCAACGCTCTTCAACGGCGTCGTCGCCTTGCCCTCGCAACTGGCGAGCGCACCGAGCAGGAGCAGCGCCGCGATCGTCCCTTGCCGCCATTGGTTCATCATGGAATTCCTCGTTCTACGCAATGGCACGTGTCCGTAGGTGGAAAGCCCAGTCCACGCGCCTTGGACATTTGCACTGACCCAACGGTCGCCATCGCACCCGGCTTCGTTCGGTGGGTGTAGCGACCGGGGGAGGGAAAGGGGCGTCTCGGCCCCACAGTGCGGTACTCACTACTTAGTGGCTCGGACCTCGATGTCTGGCTCAACGAAACCCGCGAAGGGTGAACCGCGTCGTCACTGGATGCGAGTGACGACCGGAGTGAATCATGGTTCCCCCAATCATCGCAAGGGATCCGAATCCCACTATCTGTGCGGATTTTGCCTTCAGTTCGCGTTTCCGATCTCCATCGCAACCCTCGAGCGGCAAACACCTCGATATCGCAGACTGTATTCGTGTTGCGGCGCTCGTGCTGCGACGGGGAACCCGCGGTGCCGAACTGACACCGTCGAGGCGCGCCACCGAATCGCTGGGACGGGATTGTGATACTTCGATTGCACCACGTTTCCGCTGAAGTGCATCGTTGCGACTCAAGTGGATGCCGGAGAGCTCTGACGCAGCTTCATTCGTCCCATCTCAACTCGTAGCATGCACTCCAAACGAGAGCCTCGAGTTCGACAGCAGGGCGCCCCCTTCTCGAGTCTCTGGCGGCAGCCGTCGGCCCCCTGCCGAAGAACGGCGGGGGAGAACAAACTCCCCTGTGAGCCTGTTCACTCTGCTTCGAGCGTACCCGTTCAAGTCCCCAAACCCGGATCGGTGCACACGGAGGGAGTCGAAGCAGTGGCTTGGTGTAGTTCGGGGGCGTCCGCAGCAGCACCGGCGGCTGAGACAGCGGCGGCAACTGTGGCAGAGGCAGAGTCAGCACCAGCAACTGTGGCAGGGGTTGAGTCGGGAACCGGTTCGGGTTCGTCCTGGAGCACAGCTACCGTCAAACGATAAGCTGCCCGATCGGGTGCTTCGGACGATCCGGAGCAGGTACCCTAGCCGTCGTCCCTCGCCCAACCGTTTCTGAGGAGATTGGCGCGCCCTGTCGGCCAGAGGAGGCAGCCCGTGGACGACCCTTCCACAGAATAGATGGCCACTGCGGGCTCCGTCCCTTCCCAGGAGACACTGCGCATGCTCAGCACGATGTCCACGTCGCCATCGTCATCGACGTCCGCCAACGTCGGAACCGAAGCCCCCCTCTGCGAAAGCGGCACTCGGTGCAGCAGGTTACCTCCTGCATCCAGCACAAACAGATCGGAACGGTTCTCGTCGGGAGAATACGTGGCAAAGACAATCTCAGGAATGCCGTCGCGGGAGAGATCGCCCACCACGACGCCACCCGTAAGCACCCGATCATCCTCGGTGTACAAGGTCGCCCAGAGCTCCTGGCGGTCAGCCGTCACCGCGTGAACCCTGCCATCGAACCCGGCGAACACGAACTCCGGCCCCGGTGAGGTGGCGTCGATGTCTGCAACCGTGACTTGATTGGTTGCAGCGACGGCGTTGTCCTCGTCGAAGTCCCACAGCCCAAAGGTGTATTCAGGAGCGTGGAAGGGCGTCTCCCAGCCGTCGATGCGACTGGCATCGGGGCGTACGACCCACAACGCCACCCCCTGTTCGCGGTCGTCCTGCGAGGCGTTCTGAACGCTCGCTAGCATCACGATCTCATTCGCACCATCGCCATCGACATCGGCGATGGCAGGCGCCGTGTTGGTGAAGTGCGCCTGCAGAGCCGTTGACTCCTCCTCGGCCCATCCCTGCCGAGCTTGAGCGAGATCGTGAAGGTAGCGGACCCCAGGGGTCTTGGGGCGCTCCTCGAACATGGGGTTCGCGTCGAAAGCCTCCCCGCTGCCGTGATAGAATCCCGCATACGCGTTGTCCATGGGCAACACGATGTCGAGGTCGTCATCTCCATCGAGATCCCCCACCGCGAGGTTCTGATCATAGGGACCTGCCATCCAGCAGTTGGTGCCAGGATCGCAGCCGATGGTGCCGCTCTCGATGGGGGGAAACCCTTCGACCCGATCGCCGCCAGCGGTCAACGCAATCAAGATGTCGCGCTCGTGGGTGGTACTCGCAGCGACGACATCGAGCTGGCCATCCCCATTGACGTCCCCTGCCGCCAGGCTCCGAAACTCGTCCTGCCACGACACTGGCCAGCCGGAGAGCACCTCCCCGCTGGAGTCGAGCATCCAGATCTGATCGCGCGCAGCCACGACGACCTCGAGCTCCGGTCCGTCGCGAAAGTCCGCGACCACCGTCCCCGCCCAGACTCGCCCGCCGAACCCCTCAAATCGCCAGACCTCGTCGCCGTTCGGGTGCCAGGCGACGAGCGCCGAGTGCGCAGCAATGATTTCCAGCGTGCCGTCACGGTCCAGATCGGCAACCGCCGGCGAACCAAGCCATCCGTAGTCCGTGTCCCCCACTAGCTCCATCGCGAGCTCCGGAGCCGCGACCTCCGGTCCCCCCCCCTCGTCGCTGCAACTGGGAATGACCGGCGTCTCCGAAGAGCCTCCCCCAACTGGATTGGGATCGCGCCCCTCACCGTCATCGCCTTCGCCGCACCCCACCGAAACCAGCACTGCCCCCAGCACAGCAGACCACTTCGCCCTCATGGCTCCAAGGGTACGCCAGGTTTCGCACAGCCACCAGGGTACCGCACCGCCGGCCAACGGGGCGCTTCCACGAGGGACCGCCGAGAAACGTCCCCGCAGGTGGGAGGGTATCCCTGCACGCCCTGCATGAATGAACCGACCGCGATCCGCCTCACGAGGAGGCCTCAGGCTCGGGGCCCCCACACGGGCAGTGGCCCGAGGGGAGCGGTGAGCACATGCCAGCAGACCGCCGCCCCAAATCCATGAGCAACGACGGAACCCCGCTGTCCTTCGGGCGACGTGCCACAGCAGCGAACCCTCGAAGCGCTCTCCTGCGAAGTCAGGTGCGCGCGCGGCGCTCTCAGCTGCCGAGGAAGCACTCGTGGCTCCGCACCCCCCCGGGTTTCCTGCCGCGCAGCCGTTCGTCGATCTAGGACGTCTTGAGTCCGGGGTGATCCTTCCAGGCCGGCATCGTCGCCATGTACGCGCGGGTTCGCTTCTCGGCCTCGGCCTTGTCCAGGCTCGGATCCTGCCCCATGAAGAATGCGGTCATGCCCGCGAGTCGGCTCTCGAAACTGCCAAGTTTCCCATCGGAGTCGACGCAGTATTGGCAGTAGGGGCCGGTCTCAATAGGCATTCCGCAGCTTTGGCAATGGTTGTGGCTCATGGCTTTCTTCCCTTTCCTCTCTTTTTGGGGGTTCTGGTTGGCTGGTCCGGGCCCGCACCAGCCGATTCGGCTTCAGCGTCTGATCGGGCCCGTCCGGCGAGGACGATGAAGCGCTCGTAACTCTCGAGGAAGCAGCGGCACTCGATCGGATCCATGGCGTCGAGCACCGCGTTGGTCCGCCCGCGATCCAGGGGTTCCTGTTCCTCCGTCAACCAATCACGCGCACGCTCCGTGAGCCACACCAGGGTGCACCGACGATCTCGAGGGTCGCGGACCCGTTGGAGCAAGCCGTGGGACTCGAGCACAGCGACGGACTCGCTGACCACCGACTGGGCGCGCTCGACGTGGACCGCGAGCTCACCGATGGTCAGCGGACCCGCCCAGGCCAGGTGCAGGAGCAGACCCCGGCCTTCCGGACTCAGGATCACTCCCTGGGGGTGGCGCCGCCGGTGAAGCAGGGTGAACGTCGCAGCGAAGGCGCGCATGAAGCGCGTCGCTGGATCCGGGGGCGGAGTCTCCTCCTTGGACACCCACAACACGTACGCCCCCGGAAATCCATCGTCAATCCCGATACAATGATCGGCACGCCTCGAACCCGCTATGCAGCAGCAGCCCTCGCCCGCCGACGGCGCCGATACGCCGCAAAACCGAGAGCCACGCCGGCTCCGATACCCCAATCCTGCAAACTACCCCTGGCGCCCCCGGGGACCTCGCAGTTGCAGCGTCCGGGCGCGACCTGGGGCGGAGCCGAGGGCTCCGAGCTGGTCAAGCGCTGACGAACCGTCCCAATCCTGGGACTCGCGCCAGACCGCGGCTGTTTCTGGGGGACGATTCGTTTAGGCGGGGCAGCGGGACGCGGCGCCTCCTCCGCGCTGACCTCCACGGCAAAACCCATGGGCTTTTCGGGAGAGATCGCGGAGAGCCGGTACAGATTCCGACTGACTCGCTCGAGCTTCATTCCCTGGTCCGCGGTGAGTTTGCGGACGAAACCGTAGAGGGGACCATCATGCTCGAAGAAGTACCCAAAGGGAACGAGCGGCTCCAGCTCCCTCACGGTCCGGTTGCCAATCTTCTCGCTACGGCCCGTGTCGACGTAGACGTGCACTTCGTAGGTCGGATAGACGCTCACCACGGCCTGATAGTCCGACAGAACCGGTCGGGGGCTGCTCTTGAATAGCCGGAGCGACTGAACGTGGTCCTTCTCGGTTGGGACGATACGGTTCGCCACGTACGCGATCGGTTGGCGTCGCCTCTTGAGCTCCGCGAGCTGCGCCTTGGTCCGTCGGGGCGGCACCCGGCCCTTCTTCACGAACCGAGGAACGGGACTCGTCTCGGCGGTCTCCGCCTGGCGGCGGGCCTTCCGCATGGCAGATCCCTTGAGCCAGACGGGCTTGTCCAGGTGCTCCGGCAGG
Source organism: uncultured Polyangiaceae bacterium (assembly GCA_964424695.1). Classification (GTDB taxonomy): domain Bacteria; phylum Myxococcota_A; class Polyangia; order Polyangiales; family Polyangiaceae; genus JAEWRL01. The sequence goes on along the minus strand of CAYRKE010000060.1, from coordinate 22,044 downwards.
TTCGACTCCTTCACGTAGACGTACATGTCGGGCCTCGCTGAAGCGCGGTGCCGAGCCGAAAGACCGCGCGGATCGATCTTGGCCCTCGCCGAGACCTTGGAGAGGGTCTGGAAGTTCATGTTGCGGTATGCGGACGAACGCGCGAACGGTATCGAACGCCCGGGCGCAGCCTTCAACTCCACCATCAAGCATTGATGCCGGCTCTCTCCTTCGGCCAAGACCGGGCAAGGGTCGGTCGAACTCCCGTTGGTACACTCATGCCAGAGCGCCCCGACGGGGGCACCGTCGGCACCGTTCGGAACGGCACCGGCGTTGGGGATGTCGGTCCAAGGCGCGGTGGGGTCGGCGATGGTGGACCCCCAATGGGCGATGCGGAAGCGCCCCAGGATCATGCCAGCCACTACGGGCGCCGGGAGCCCCTTGGGCTCTGCCACGAACTTGTTGGAGACCCCGGCCCCGGTGAGGATCTCGTTCTCGGTCGTGCCAGGACCGTTGTCCAGCCGGATGTCGAACCCGGTGATCGAGACCCCCTCGGTGCAACCGGCGCCGAGAGCCGCAGCATCCCCCCAGAGCGAAACGTCCTGCGGAATCGGCGTGCCGGGAATCCTGTCGGGAATCGGAGTCGGCTGCGTGGGCCAGTAGTAGGGAACCACGGCACCCGCGCCAACCGCCGATGCGTACGCGCCAAACGCCACCTTGAAGTCGCCATCCGGAACGCCCGCCAGACTGACGCGAAAATTGACGGCCCAGACGAAGCTTCCATCGCTCGGATGCGTCCACGAGTAGGGGGCGCTGACCCACGCTGGAGTGGCCCCGGGAGGATCGAAAGCCCAAGCGAGGCCAGTCCCCGCTTGGGTCACGCCCTGAATCGCAGCCGCCGGCACGGGATTCGGATCCGAAGCGCCGGCTGCTGCGTCGATGGCCACAACACGCGCCGTCGCCCCGCTGCTGAAACCGAAAAAGACCCGGCGGAAGTTGGGATCGCTGCCGGGTTCGGTGAGCACCTGAATCGATACCGCAAGCGTATTGCCTTCAACCAGCGCTCGGAACTGGGCCTCCGTGCCGGTCGCATCGTTCGCAAAGGCTCGAATTGGCGCATTCCCCCATCGAGGTTCGAAGAGATCGGTGCGCACGGTTCCCAAGGACGGATCGCTCCAGTTCGGCAAGCCGGAGAGCCCAGGAACCGATACCGGGTTCAAGAAGCAGATCTCGCTATCCTGGGCGTGGCTCGACGGCGAGGCGCAGAGCGCAGCGCACGCCAGCCCCAGCGAAGATATGACCCGCATCCCTCGTTTGGTGAATGTGACCCACGTGTTCTTCAATCGCATGGTCTTTCTTGCTCCGTGGTCTGGTGACCCTTTTCTGGGATTTCCGAGCAGAGAATCGTGGCTTGGTCTGCTCGGGTGTCCGAGCCATTCGTGTAAATATGGTCCTCACAGCGGCGCACCAGGCATGAGGCGGCAGGGAAGGACGGAACCCGCCCACTGATGCTTGGGGGGCAGAATTCCCGCTGCCCCCGCACGATCGGACAATGCTATTCCGTAACCTCCTGCACGGTCATGTAGAGTTGGTAGTTGTCGCCGTAGAGCGCTGTGGCAGGCGGGAAGGTCTGGGGGAAGACGCCATACGCCTGACCGATCCGATACCCCGTCGGTGTCCGGCTGATGCCCGTCACGCACGCCGTTGGTGCGGGCATATCTTCGCCTCTCGCCGCGAACTGAACTGCAAGCCAGTAGGTTTGCTCGGCCTCGATGATGACGTTGCCCTGACTGGACGTGCCCGCGACTGGCCCTACCTGAACCGGAAGGTCAAGAGTGCCGGTATCGGTCATCCAGGACCCAGGCACCCCGGCATTGTCGGCATACAGGGCAACCCTTGCGAATCCGGGCGTCGAAGAGGCGTCACGCCCGATGATGCCCAACTCCTGGACGTAGGCCCGCACTGTGGCGACGAATGGCACGGCATAGACCATCCCCAAGCCCCCAGAAGAAGGGGTATCACATGCGCCCCCGTACCCGACCTCGAAGGGGGTATTCTCGACGCACGCCGCGTTGCGACAGATCTCGTCGGGCCCCTGGCAAGCGTCGGTGGTCGTCCACTGACCCAGCGCGTTACATCGGTTGGCATCATTATCGATGCAGGTTGTGTCGTTCGGATTGCAGGCAACGCAGCCGAGAGTGCTGTGGCATATGTCGGGGCACGTTTCTGGCGTGGTCCAACTGCCAGCCGCGCTGCACCGCGTCATGGTATTGCCCGAACACTGGATCGTGTTGGGGGAGCATTCGACACAGCCCAAACCCTCAGCACAGACGGCCCCACAGGTTTGGCTGTCGAACGCCCCTTGATCGTTGCACGTCCGCCACTGGTTGCCGAGACAATCGTGCGTCCCGGGTACGCAATCCCCGATGCACCCCTCGGTTTCACTGCATGCGTTTCCGCATTGGGATCCGGAGTTCCAGTATCCCGTAGACAGGCACGTGAAGAGGTTCCGGTTCGCGTCGCAATGCAGACTGAAGGGGAGACACTCACCTGTGCATGCCCCCACCGCTTCGTCACAGAGAAATGCGCAGGTTTCCTGCAACGCCCAGACGCCCCCCACGCACCGGTGAAGCTCCCGACCGTTGCACTGATGATCGTTCTCGACGCACTGACGGCATTCCCCTCTCGAGCAGGGAATTACGTTCGTGCAATGCGCCGTAACGGACCAGAAACCGTCGACGCACGCGCGCGCGTCGAGATCGACGCACCCGAGATCACCGTCCGCGCACTCGTGACAGATACCCTCGGTGCACCCAAGCTCGCAGGGTGGCCCCGAAGACGCCCACTGGCCGAGAGCACAGTACAGAGGAGTTCCGTCCTCGGTGCAGTGTCCCTGGCCGCTCGTGCAAACGTTACACTCGCCGTCGGTGCACCCGAGCGCACAGGCGACCCCCACCTCCTGCCAGGCACCGTCGACGCACCGCATAGGCACCGCGTCTCGGCAATCCAACCCGTCGCCGCTGCACTCGGGCGCCCCCCCCGAGCCCGAGGTGCCCCCCGAACCACCCGACGTCTCGCCCCCCGAACCACCCGACGTCTCGCCCCCCGCTCCGCCCAGGATCTCGCCCCCCGTCTCACGCCCAGCGAACCCCGTGTGGCTCACGCCACCGAAACCGCCGCCAGCCGTCCCAGCGTCGCCCGAAAAACTGAAGCCACCAGTATCGTGGTCGGCTCCACCACCGATGCCACCTGATGCGACACCGCCAGAATCGCCGTCGGGCGCTCCCCCTGTTGCCTGCCCGCCCGAGTCACCGTCCTCCGCAGCGCCACCGACGCCGCCACGAACGACAACCGAATCACCACCGGAGCCCCCTGTCTGCAACGAGGAACCGCCAGCTCCGTTGCCTCCGGTTTCGTCGTTTCCTTGATTACTGCCACCTGCCCGTCCCCCAGCCACGGAAGCGCCGCCAGAGCCCACACCCCTGCCGGAGGTTCCAGCCGTCGAGCCAGGACTGCGCCCCCCAGCGCCTCCACCGCCGGCACCTGCGCCAGAAAACCCGCCGATGCTCTCCGGAGTGCCCCCCGAGAGCTCTGCCTCCCTGCCCCCCCGCGCCCCCCGCCCAGCCGCTTCCTGATCCCTCGACGCACTGGTGCCAGCAGAAGACTGATTTTCTTCGTGCACACTCCCAGCGGAGGATACCGGGGGCTGCCCGCCTCGCCCGCCGAGGTCTTCCCCCTGAGTCACGCCTCGATCTTCCACGCCAACGATGGCACGGCAAGCAGTGAGCCCGCCCAAGACGAGCACGGCCAGAAGGCCACGGTGAGTCATTGCCAGGATCCTCCGTACGCGAGCTTCGCTCCACCTGCGTTCACGACGAAGTCCACGGGTATCGGCGCGCCCACCGATCGCCCCCCAGGCGCCATCGAGGCGATCGCGCCGTTGTCGTGAACAAGAAGCAAGTACACGCCTGCGGCGAGGCCAGCCACGCCCACGGCAAAAGCCGCTGTGGATAGGTCGGCACTGGTTCGGGCTCGATCAGCGAGCTTCGCTCCTCGTGGAGAGCATCCGTCTTTGCACTCGCTGTCGCTCTCGTTCATTTGAGCAAATGCGCGCAGCCCGAAGTACGAGCCGAGCCCCACTCCGACGGCGCCCACGCCCCCCGCCACCCAGCCCCACGTCGTGCCCGAGGACCACGGGGAGGGACCACTGTCGAGGCCAGAATCGGGCGCTGGCGTTGCTGTCGCAGTGGTGGCCCCCTGCGCGCCGCCCAGCGGGCGCTGGCGCTCCAGAAACGGAACCTGAATGGTCACGCTCTTGCCGTCCGGCGGAACCACGATCTGACCAACCCAAACGCGATGCCCAGGGGCTTCCGCGGTGATGCGGATCGTGCCAGGATCCACGGGCAGCGGCGAATCCCAACTGGCTGGGTAGAGCTGGGAGGTGCCCCGCTTGATGGTGAGGCCATCTACGCGACTCGTCTCTGGTACCGCCACAATCAGGTGAGACAGCCTGGGCTCGAGGTCCGCTGCCCGCTCCCTCGCGACCTGTTCCCGGTCCGAGCGAAGCTCCTTGCGGGCCCACGCCGCAAGCTCCAGGAAACTAGCCCAAGCACTGGCGGTGCGGCCCAAGCGTTCATAGCAGTCCGCGAGATGGAAGAGCGTCCCCATGCCAGCGTCGAGACGTTGGCTAGCCTCGAGCTTGTCGCAGGCGAGCTGAGTCTGGCCGCTGCGCAGTAGCTGCCTCCCTTCAACGAACAAAGCCTCGGCAGCCGCAGCGTCGGTCGCAGACTGGGCGGCTGCCGGCATGGCAAAGCACCCCAAGCCTAGTCCGGCCAGCACATGTACGAGGGAACGTCGGTATCTCATTGGATTAGCCTCGAAGCGGTGTGGCCCCTGCCCACGCTGCGACCGAATTCACCCCACGCGGGTCTACTTTCGGTCGCCGAAGAGCTCCTCTGCAGACGGTACCGCGCCACGCGAGTCGTCCTCGCCGCCCCCAGGTGACGGCCCGCCAGCAGCCTGCTCCGCCGGAAGTGACATGGCTGTCGCCGGCACGACCCCGGCCGCCCCCGAGACCGCCGGGGTCACGACAGACGCGCCGCGACGCTGCGAGGCAGCAGCGCTTGAGGCTCCTTTTGTCCATGGTCCGGACTCTCCACCCCGAGGCGCCGTTTCGGGTGGACCAGCATCGCGCTCATTGGCGATGACCGGGCTCGACCCGTCGTCGATCCGTGCCACCGCCGCGGACCGAGGCTCGATCGGAGACTCGCGAACCGACCTTGCTCTGACTTTCAGACTCGTGGGAGGCCCGCCGGTCGTGCCAACCGGAGCCGGTTCCGGCGCGAGGTCTTCTCCTCCCAGACTCAGCACGTAGCCAGCGCTGATCGCGACGACGCAAAGCAGAAATCCCCCAACCGCGAGCCGGAGATGTCGCCTCCCCGACTCCTTGCCGTTCGGGGCGACATTCGTCGATGCGCCGTAAGCCGCGAGACTCGCTGCCGTGTCGTGGTAGTCGATTTGACACGGCGTGTCATCGGCTGACGTCTGCCCTTCAGGTGCAAGGCTCACCGCCGTCTTGGCACAGGAAACGACCGACTCGGAATCGCAGCTCGAGGTGGAAGCGATGCCACCGAGGGCCGGCAGCCCCGCTCCTCCGAGGAGGGTAGCGCCCCCGAACGCTTTCGGATGTTCGCGCCCGGGCTCGGCGAGCGCGACGCGCCCCGAGGCACTTGACCCACCGGATTCCAGCAAGCAGGCCTCTGCCTGCGAGGACAGAGTCGAACTCGAGTCGTGCACCACCGGCTTGCTGGTCCCTCCGTGATCGCGTGGAGAGATGGTGACGCCGACCCCGGGTGGAAGGATGCGCTCTCCGTGGCACAGAGCCTGGGCGACGACCGAAGCAGGGGTCGCGAGCGACATCCCACTGCCCCGAACCCGCCGTGGGGACGGAGGTACGGAGCCGCCCCCATCCGTCCTCGATGAGTCGGGTAGCGCATAGCCGTGGCGCAGGGTCGGTTCCGTGCCTCGCTGGCTGACGAGCGCATCGAGGCTGGCGGCGAGGTGCCTCGCCGACTGAAACCGCTGTTCGGGATCCTTGGCGAGCCCGACGGCGCACCATTCGTCGAATCCGGCGGGTACCCGGGCAATCGACGATGGCAGCGCGAAGGGCTCAGTGCAGATCTTCACCACCAGTGCACCCAAGGCATCGCTCTCGAAGGGGCGCGAGCCCGTCATGCACTCGTAGGCGAGGACGGCAATCGCCCAGAGATCGCTCCGGTAGTCGACGGTTCGGTCGCCCTGCGCCTGCTCGGGGCTCATATAGTAGGGTGTGCCGAGCATCGCGCCGGTGCGGGTGCTGCTGGAGGCGAGGGGGTCGCCGGTTACCTTGGCAATACCAAAGTCGAGAACCTTGGCGATCTCCTCGTCTTCTTGAACGATGAAAATGTTGTCCGGCTTGAGATCACGATGGACGATGTTGGACTCGTGAGCCCGACCCACTGCACGCGCCACGTGTGAGACGATCCTCACCACGTCGACCGAAGCAAGGCGTCGCTGGCGAGAAAGGCGCTGTCCGAGACTCTCCCCGCGGAGCAGCTCCATCACGATATAGGGGACGTCGTTCTCCATCCCGAAGTCGAAGATTTGAACAACGTGAGCCCCACGCAGTGCAGCCGCGGCCTGCGCCTCCTGCATGAAGCGCAACCGCATCTCCTCGCTGCCGGCGATGGTGGGGTCGAGGAGCTTCACCGCCACCTGAGACCGCAGGCCGAGGTGCTCCGCGCACCACACCGAACCCATGCCGCCCTTTCCCAACGGCTCTACGAGCTTGTAGCGCCCCGCGATCACGATTCCCGCGTGCGCTTCCTTGCTGCAAGTCAATGACGTCATGCGCTGCGCTCTCGCCCCGAGCGACAGCCTTTAGCATACGACTCTACCCAGCTGATTGACCATCGCGACGGCATTTCACTGGCTTTCAGTGGGGTTCTCCTCGAATTGAGGCCGGCCGGCAATACGTTGACGGCGCGGGCGCAACATGGTTAGAAGGGCGGTTGGCGAGAGTCAGCGGGGACGGCTCGCCGAGTCCGGAGGGGGGCCGACCCCGCGGCGGCCGACCCCAGATCGGCGTGAGGTCGAGTGGGCTCTGGAGCCGTGATCCGTTCGCCAGCTCCACCAGCACCCGCGGCGCGGCCCCGACCTGGGGTGCCCGCACTCAAGGCATAGGGGAGGCTGCGCTCAAGACATGCCGGATTCTGCTCCGTGGACCCTATTCTCATGGCTTGTGGGTCGCAACAATTCGATTCGCGTGCTAGGCAGCTGTCTGCCGCTCTGGGACGATGAAGCGTCTCGTGTTAGGTTCCGGGCTTCTCTCGGAGCGACAGGACGAGGAGACTCGACTTGAGAAGCGGAGTTGGTTCCATGATGCAGGGCGAGGCCAGAAGACACGGGGGAATAAGCATTCAGCATCGTGTCGCAGAGGCGCTGGGTTCTCCGGGCTCGGTCCTCGGCGCGCTCTTGCTCAGCGTCGCTGGTTGTGACGGGGACGGAAGACCCAGCTCCTGGTCGGGCGACACCCAGCCGAGCGCGTGTGAGGGCAGTCCGCACGACCTCGGTGCTACCCCACGTGGGGCTCGGCACGGAAAAACCAATGTGATCGTCCTTCTCGCGGACGACATGGGCTACCAGGGGCTCTCTGCACAAGGCAGCCCGGATATTCGCACGCCTCACATCGACTCGATCGCGGCGGAGGGCGTACGATTTACGGACGGCTACGCCACCGCACCGCAGTGTAGCCCGTCTCGCGCTGGGCTCCTCACAGGGCGGTACCAGCAACGCTTCGGCCACGAATCGAACCCCGACAGGGAGTACCATGACGTCTTCGGCCTATCTGCGGCGGAGCCCACGCTGGGTGACTATCTGCGAGCGGAGGGCTACCATACCGGCGCCGTTGGCAAGTGGCATCTGGGCAACAACCCCGACGTGGCCCATCCTCTGACCCGGGGGTTCGACGAGTGGTACGGTTTCTTGGGTGGTGGACGCCGCTATGAGCCGGCCGGAGACGACAAGGATTTCACCGGCCGGCTCACGACGAGTCAGACAGAAGTCGTCGAAGAGACGCGGTATCTCACGGAAGAACTCACCTGCGGCGCAGTTGAGTTCATCGAGCGGAATGCCGCGGCTCCCTTCGCACTGTACGTCGCATACCATGCTCCTCACTCGCCATTCGAGCCCCCGAAAGAGTACTTGGCGAGAAACGAGCACATCGACGATCCCAACCGGCGCGCGTTGGCTGCGATGACCACCGCCCTCGACGATGGCGTGGGGGAGATCCTGGAAACCCTCGACCGCCTCGACTTGGAGGACGACACCCTCGTGGTGTTTCTCAGTGACAACGGCGCAACTTCCAGCGAGCCCTTTGCTCTGGCCAGTAACGGCGAGCTTCGAGGCGCGAAGGGAGACCTCTACGAGGGAGGAATACGAGTGCCGTTTCTCATGAAATGGCCAGCATCCGGGATTGCTCCTGGGAGCGAGTATCATGGGCCCGTATCCGCGCTGGATATCATTCCAACGGCCCTTGCGGCCGCTGGGGGCGAGCCGCCCAGCCAGCTCGATGGCGAGGACCTCTTGTCCAGGGTGACTGCCCCGGATCATGAGTCTGCCGAGCGTGCACTGTTCTGGCGGTTCATGGGGCACAAGGCCATTCGCGTGGGCAACTGGAAGTGGGTCGTCGACCGCAAGACGAACGAAGAACAGCTCTTCGATTTGGCAGATGACGCCGTCGAGACGCAGAACCTTGCCGCGGAATATCCCGATCGAGTCGAGGAGCTTCGGGAACGCTGGCGCGCCTGGAATCGCGAGTTGGTGGCACCTCTGTGGCGGCCGGAGTCCGAGCGCGAGCTGCTGCTGGACCGCTACTACGACGAAGGTATGGGGACGCTGCCATAGGCCAGAAGCATGCGCACCAAAACGCCGCGGCCTAGCGCCGACCGTGACATTCTGGAAACGACAAGCCGCTTCCGCACGCGCAGGGTCCGCCCTGGGTGAAGGCAAGAAGGCGCTTCTGCGTATCTCGGCGCCCCATCTCGCGCATGACATTGGCAGGAGATCGACCGGACCTGAGCTCCGACGCCATGAAGCGCATGGCGTCGGTCACGTGCTGGTAGAAATGCCGGTAGCCAGCGCACAGGAAATTGAGACCGGCCTCCCCGTCAGAAGTCGTCGCAAATCGATCCTTCGGACAGCCACCATGGCACGCGAACCGAACTGAGCAGTCGCGACACTGACGTGGTAACGAGTCGCGCTTGGACCGTCCGAAGCGTTGCTGCTCGGATGAGTCAATCATCGCCGGCAATCGCTGCTGCTGCAGGTTTCCCAGTCGGTGCTCGGCATCCACGTAGTGGTCACAAGAGTAGACATCCCCGTTGAACTCGAGGGCGAGGGCGGTCCCGCAGGTCTCGGATGTAACGCACAAGCTGCTAGGCTCTCCAGCGAAGTTGGCCAGCGTCGCGTCGAAGAGTTGGACAAACACGCGGCCCACGTCCCGGCGAACCCATTCGTCGAAGATCTCCGTCAGGAATCGACCAAACTGCCCTGGGGTGACCGAGCGCGGATGGGCGTGGGCGCGGACGGGCGACTCGACAGGTCCTGGGTGCACACTCGCGGACTCTTCCAGAGATCGGCGTGGCTCTTCCTCACGTTCGACGATCGGTATGAACTGAAGGTACCGAGCCGCTAGATCATCACGAAAGAAACGATAGACATCCAGGGGGCAGTCGGCATTAGCGGCGTGCACAGCACAGAGGAGATTCACATCGACGCCATGGTGCACGAGTTCGTCATAGGCGGCCCTCACCCGGTCGAAGGTTCCCCGACGTCGCATGTCGACTCGATACGTATCGTGGAGCACCTGCGGCCCGTCGAGGCTAAGCCCAACGAGGAAATGGTGCTTCGCCAGAAACTGGCACCAGGCAGCGTCGAGCTGGGTTCCATTCGTCTGGAGCGTGTGCGCGACCCGCTGCTGGGAACTGCGACGATCGTTGATCATCGCTACGGCTTCCTCGAAGAAATCGAGGCCCATGAGCGTCGGCTCGCCCCCTTGCCACGCAAAAACGACCTCACCGTCCTGGGGATGGGCCGCGAGAGTCTCCTCGATGAAGCGAGTGAGGACCGCGCGTGACATCCGATAGCTTGCACCGGGATAGAGTGCCTCCTTCGGACGATAGAAACAGTAGCCGCAGGCGAGGTTGCACACAGGGCCACAAGGTTTGGCCATCAGGTGAAACGATGTTGCCGTTCGCTCGGACACGCGCGCGAGGATGCCAGGATGCCGTCAGACACACCAGCGCTTCCGGGCAACTCTGGCTCCGGCTCTGGTTGTCGGACCATGTCCCGATCCTCGGCGACGGGACGATCCTCGAATCCAGCGGCTTCTCGAGCAGCAATCAGGCCAATTGCTGCGCCAATTAACAACCGTGGGGCAACGAACCGGGAGCCGATGTCGCCAGAGGCGGTGCAGGGAATGCACCCTCACCTTGCAGGGGGTCGTTTCCTGCGCCGCCGTTGCTGTCGGCAACCTGATCGGTGCTCCAAATCAGCGAGCCCGATTCTCGAACGGTTTGGCCTGCCCCGCTCAGGGTGAGGGCAGGCCAAACCTGTCGAGTCCCGAAGTCTGCTCGAACAAGATGCCCTGTCTTTTCCGGAGTCTTCCCAAGATCCCGGGCGCCACCCCAAAGGGATGCGCCACCTGATGCCACTCCTTCCACTGTCCGAGACTCGTGACGGCTGATTCAGAACGCCAAACGCTCGCGCATGGCATCGGAAACCTGGTTGCGCTTCACTACCGAGCTACCGTGGGCACTGGCGCGGATCGGAGGCGCCCCACGGCGAAGGGGATCCCGGTGCGAACCGGAAGCCTTCGGGGCTGGATCGGCCGCGGACTCCGAGTCCGCGCTCGGAGCGGCGACTGTACGCATCGCCGATGGGGTTGCCGAAACCGAGGCCGGAGGCGCGCCAAGCGGCGGGTTCGGCCAGCCTGGGCGAGCGCTCGGAGATGGAGTGCTGAGTGCAAGCTCCGAAGCGGCAGACAGAGCCGGAGCCACGAGAAAGGCCGTCGATACGATGGGCGTCTCCACAGCGTCACGGCCGATGCTCTGGCCTTGTTCGGTTGGGCGCGACGCTTCATCGGAGGAGCCGCGAAGCAGCAGAGTAGCAGTCGATTGCGGAGTAGATGCTCGCATCATAGCTGCGGAGCCAGCGAGCGGCGGCACCGACGCCACCACGGGTCCCCGGCGCGATGCGCCGATGAGAACACCGGCAGTTCCCAGCACCAACACTGCGACACCTATCGCAGGCCGCAGTGGCCGACCGCGAACCCTGCTGGCGTGTTGCACCACTGAAGACAGCGGCGCAGTCGAGGCGACCGAACCCGAATGCTCACCAAGCGCGACCGCTGCTGAACGCCGCTCTCGGTGCCCTTCGGACACGGGACAGTCGTCGTTGGCATCTTGCTGGCGCGTCATCGGGGAACCAACTTGTCGCTCCGTGGCTCGCATCAGCATGAGCGACTCAGGAGTGCTTCCGTGAGCATCGGGCTGCACAACGACGATGGAAGCGTCCTTGTCTAGTAGGGTGTGCGGCGCGCCGCCTTCCGAGACTGAGCCTCCGTCTGCGCTTCGTCGGCCCTGGTGTCCGAGGTGCCGCACCGGCCCAACTGCCGAAACCGAAGCCTCAGCGGCGCAACAGAGTTCGGCAAATGCCTGGGCAGCTGTGCGGATGCTGCGGTACCGTTCATCGGGGTTGCGATTCACGCAACGAGCAAACCAGGCGTCGAATCCAACGGGAACCGTCCCCCGCTCGGAGGGGATCGGGAGCGGATCGGCGCAAATCGAAAGAGAGAGCTCCCCCAGGGTGCGACCGGAAAATGGAACCGCGCCGGTCAGGCACTCACAGACCACAACCCCGAGTGCCCAAATGTCGGTGCGGTAATCGACGGCCCGGCGACCCGAGACCTGCTCGGGGCTCATGTACTGGGGTGTCCCCAGAATGGCCCCGGTGATCGTTGCTTTCCGCGCGGCCAGAAGAAACGGATCCACGGCTTTGGCTATGCCGAAGTCCAACAGCTTCGCGAGCAGCCCATCGTGAACCCGGGCAAGGAAGATGTTGTCCGGCTTGAGGTCACGGTGCACGATTCCCAAGCCGTGGGCGACATCGAGAGCCTTGGCAACGTGGGAGACGACCATAGCCACTTCGGAGAGCGGAAGCATGACGTCGCGCCTCAGTCTCTGTCCCAGACTGTCACCTTCCAGCAGCTCCATCGTGATATACGGCGTCCCTCCATCGACGCCATAGTCCATGATCTGCACGACGTAAGGACTACGTAGTGCAGCCACGGCCTTGGCTTCGCGTTCAAAACGTGAACGAGCATCGCCGTCCTCAGAGATCTCTTCGGCCATCAGCTTGACGACCACTGGCATCCGCAGGGCGACATGCTCCGCACGCCATACCGATCCCATGCCACCCTGATTGAGCGGTGCGATGAGCCGGTAGCGGTCGCCGAGAACCCTACCTTCGAGCAAGGGACGCCTCCCGCCGCTCGATTCTCAGCAACCACGGCCCGCGTGTCACTCAGAATGCTCCGAAAAAGGTTGCCGTTCCAGGACCGAGCCCCACGCCCAGCTCACCTGCAGGGCGTGGCTCGGTGAGCCACAGAGTCAGACCACCAGCCGCCCCGAGGGCTCCAATCACGAAACCGGTCGTAGAGACCCAGCGCAACGTGTTGAGGCTGTCGATGTCCTCTCCTGCGTCGAGCGACGATGGACAGACCGTATTGGTGCACCCCCTCTCCTTGAGGTCGGAATGCTTCGCAGCCGCCAGGGCGCCAGTGATCCCGCCCACGACGAATCCGAGCCCGCCGACTCCAAAGCTGGTGAGCATCAGAGCCCGGCGCGTCGGGGGAGTCAGCCACTGCGGTTGGTCTCTCTGTACTCCAGATGCCGGAGCCGCCACAGGAACCGCAGCCCTCAACCTCGAACCGCTGGCAGGCGTCAGTCCAACCACGTCCACGGCAGTCGGCGAGGCGGAATCGGTTGCCAGCACCGCCGCCTCGCCATCTCGAGCGCCAAAGCGGATCTCAATGACTCTGTCGTCGCCTTCGGCGAGGCTCACGACCTCCGTCCGGGATTCATCGGCATTCCAAGCAGCTACCGTGTGTTCACCAGGATCCAACAAGTGGCGCCTGGAAACGTCGTTTGACGGGATTTCTCCTCCGTCGAGGCTAACCTTCACGGTGCTGGGGTTCACCCCTTCGATGCGCACCTCCAGCCGCGGAATTCGTGCCAAAAGCGCCTCTCTCTCCTGTTGCGCGTCCCGCTTCGCTGCGCGCTGGCGCTCAAGCCATTCCACTGTGAGGTCATCGGGAAGGCTCAGTTGAGCCGCTTCTTCGTACAACGTGAGGGCCTCGACCCAACGCCCACACTTCGCCAGCGCCCGAGCGGCGTTTGTGGCGACCGTTGGTACCTTCACGAGAACGTAGGCAGAAACCAGCTTCTCCGCAGCAACCTGGTGGCGACCGGCATCCATCGCTTCCAGCCCTTCGGCGGCCAGAGCGCGCGCGTCCTCCCTGACCTTAGGGGACTGTGCCGTTGCAGGAGCCACGAAAACCCACGTCGCCGCCAGCACGTTGAACGAGAGGGATATCGTCCTTGGTAATCGCATGACAGTCTACTTCCGGCATGAACGGCGTTCGACACGCCCGGGAACCAGGCCCTGGATGCCGTGGCTTCGTACGCCACAGCTGCGGGAGCAGCACCAGATAGCTAACAGAATGAAGCCCCACAGCAGACACTGGCTTGGTCTGGCTTCATGATTGTACTCGCATCGTCCGCCAACTGACAACGCCAAGTGTCAGGCAACACGCGCCAACCCAGCTCTTCGGCGCGGTGACGTCACGGTCCGGACTGAGGAGGGCGAAAGGTTCGTCCCACATCTGAAGCGCCCCCGTGGCGACACAGACCACAATGCGCAGGTGGCCAGCTGTCCAGCGAGAAAGACGCTCTCTGAGCACCTCGGACCGTTACGGAGCTCGGACTCCAGGACTCGCTATGGAGTCGAAACGTTAACGGCTCAGGCCGCCACGGCCATCCCCGACCCACTACGTTCCTGCTAGCGCCCGGCAACCAGCCAGATTCAGCCGACTCTTGCCGGTCGCTGGTTTTTGCCGATAGACTGCGCCGGAACAGTTGATACTGGACCGGACGGATCAAAGACAGACCATGAGCGGCTGGTGAACAAGGCTTGCCGTTAGCCTCAGATGATGTTCATGTCTGCGGCAAGGGTGACGTTCGTGACCTTCTTCATGAAGATGCGGGAAGGGACACGAGCGAGAAGGGCTCACTATGTTGAAGTTACAACGCCGACGCCGGACCACAGCTGCAGTGGGCGCTCTGGTGCTCTCCGGCTGTTTCGTTCCCGAAATGCGAGAGACGAGCGACAGTGCTCAGAAAGGAGACGCTGGCGAAGCCGGCAATTCGGAGACGTTCGGAACCTCGACAGGGGGCACGGCGGCGAGGCAATCAGCGGGCGGCACCGCGAATCGCTCCGAAGCGGGTACCGACGGCCGCGGCGAAGCCGATACTCTCACTGAAGCGAGCGGCCCGGGCACGGAACTGGCCGGGGCGAGCAGCGTTATTGACCAAGCTTCAGCGGGAGCCGAGGCTGCAGACCAAGCCGCAGTGGGAGGCGACGCAACGGCTGGTACTGGGCAAGCCGCGGCGGGAGGCGACGCAACGGCTGGTACTGGGCAAGCCGCGGCGGGAGGCGACGCAACGGCTGGTACTGGGCAAGCCGCAGCGGGAGGCGACGCAACGGCTGGTACTGGGCAAGCCGCAGCAGGAGGCGA
>CAYRKE010000060.1:0-7072 GCA_964424695.1 uncultured Polyangiaceae bacterium | reverse complement strand
GGAGGCGACGCAACGGCTGGTACTGGGCAAGCCGCAGCAGGAGGCGAGGCGGGCAACGCTAACGCTGAAGACGTGGAAGCCGGGGCGGGCGGTCTGGAGACAGACTGCCCGCACTCGATGTGTGACGGCGAATGCGCTGCTCTGGACACCGACCCTCACCATTGTGGCGCGTGCGGGCGCTCCTGCAGCATGACGCGGGTCGCAGAGAGTCGATGTGAGGCCGGCGTGTGCGCCTCGGAGTGTGTAGCAGGATGGGGGAATTGCTACTTGCCGGCAGCTCCGAGCGACGACAACGGCTGTGAAACCCACCTGGCCGAGGACGAAATGAACTGCGGCGCGTGTGGCCGCGCCTGCGAAACGGGCAATGGAGTTGACGCGGTGAGCTGCGCTGGAGGGCTGTGCGTCTCGAGCTGCATGCCAGGTTTTCTCAACCTTCACCGTCCGGATCCGAGCCAGCCCGACGATGGCTGCGAGGTGAACATGGAAACGGACCCGGACAACTGCGGCGATCAGGATCACGTGTGCTCGAACGTGAACGTCGTGGAGCGGCAGTGCATCAGCGGCGCATGTGCTCCGGTATGTGCCGAAGACTGGGCCGACGTAAGTCATCCAGAAGCCCAAGACCCAGACGACGGCTGTGAGACGGATCTCAGCAGCAATGTGGACCACTGCGGCGGTGTCGATCGGGCCTGCTCGACATCGCACGTGGCGGAGCGCGTATGCAGCGGAGGCAGGTGCAGGTCGAGCTGTGTTCCCGGTTACCTGAACGCGAGCCTGCCCGGGCCGTCCACTCCTGATGACGGTTGCGAAACCCCGAGTACCGACACGATGGCACTGTTGCCGGACGGCTATCACATCGATAAGACCGAAGTGACTCAGAGCCAGTACCAGGCCTGGCTCAACCAGGTGCCGGCACCTTCCGTAGCCGACCAACCTCCGGAGTGCCAGTGGAACCTGGGGTTCGTTCCGACCTGCAACTGGACCCCTGAGGATACGCCCAACAACCCGGTGGTCTGTGTCAACTGGTGCAGCGCCAGAGCCTACTGTCAGGGCATGGGAAAGCGGCTCTGCGGTGCCAGAGATGGCGGACCGACTGCGTGGGATGACTTTGCCAACGCCAATTCGAGCCAGTGGTACAACGCCTGCATTTCCGGCGCCGCAGAGAATGCGTTCCCGTACGGTGCCACATACAACGCAACAGCCTGCAACAGCGCCGGTTTGGGCGAGCTCAAAGTGGTCCCCGCAGGCAGCCTGATCACCTGCCAATCGCCGGTCGATGGCTATGCCGGCGTTTTTGATCTGAGTGGAAACGTCTGGGAGTGGGAGGATTCGTGCAACGGGCAAAACGGTTCCACGGATTGGTGCCGGGTGCGGGGAGGTTCCTTTGGATACCACGAGGATTTCTCCCGCTGCGCCCGTGAAGCTACCGACAGCAACGAGCGGACGGCAAGCCATTCAGACATCGGATTCCGATGCTGCGCGGGCTGAATGGCAGCAGAGCAGTGTCGTGGCGACACTGCATTGCACCGGCTCTTGGGACAAGTCGTCCGATGTGCCGACCCCGATCCTCCCACAGTCGCGTTCGCCGATAGGCGTCCCAGCTCGCTCCACCGCTCGCCAGCCGGGGTGCGGGGCCTGCCGGAAGCGGCGCGAAGCGGCCCAGTCTGCGTTTGCCGCACCACTGACGCGCGAGCAAACGGCGCCGCGGGGCTCCGAGGCTGGCCAAGGAGTCGCTAGGTCCAGCTTCCAGCTCGCCCTGCAAAAGCCAGCTCAAGTGCTGTTCCTGCGGCGAGATCTGCAGCATCGCGCTATGTCGAGGCCATGCTCACGGATCACCAGGAGAGCCGGGCTCGACGCGCACTCGTCACCGGAGGCAGCCGAGGTATCGGCGCAGCAATCGCCGATACCCTGGCCCGCGAAGGATGTCGAGTTCTGCTCAACTACCGGTCGAACCACGCTGCAGCCGAATCGGTCGCAGCTCAGATCAGGAGCTCTGGCGGAGAGGTGGCGCTGTTGCCCTTCGACGTCGCGGATCCCGACGCAGTGGCGGCGGCATTTGCGACGCTCGATCTCCGAAATGATCCCATCCAGATCATCGTGAACAACGCAGGCATCGTACGCGACGGCCCCTTTGCGGGAATGAAACGAACAGCCTGGGACGACGTCATTCGGACTCACGTGGACGGTTTCTTCAACGTGACCCAACCCTTGGTGCTTCCCATGGTTCGAACACGCTGGGGACGCATCATCAATATCGTCTCGCGCTCTGGGCTCAACGGCCACCGCGGCCAAGTCAACTACGCAACAGCCAAGGCTGGCTTGGTGGGCGCCACCAAGGCACTGGCGCGCGAGGTCGCTGACCGCGGCATCACCGTAAACGCCGTCTGCCCGGGCCTGATCGAGACGGACATGGTTCGCGACATCGATCGTGAGCTCATCATCCCTCGAATCGGTCTGCGACGCCTTGGCCGTGCGGACGAGGTCGCGGAAGCTGTGCGGTTTCTAGTCGATGAGCGTTCCTCGTACATCACCGGGCACGTGCTGACCGTGGATGGCGGGCTCGAGCTCTGATTCGGCCACGTCCCGAACTCTGTCGTGGAACATGCTCACGGCTCCGGACAGCCGAGGTCCGGAGCCACCACGCGAGCAAGACGCACTGAGCGCCGGGCGCAAACAGCCAGCAGGCGGGAATACTGCCGATCGCTGCCACAAGCCGGCTTGCCGGTCCGTTTGTCTTGTGCATCGGTTCAGCGACTAACGCTTGTTCGGACACGCTGTCGCTTGCCGCAGAACGGCCCATCAGCAAACAAAGTGCGTAGCATTTCGGCGAAATGCGAAGCATCGTCGGTCGCGCTGGGCAATGCTGGGGCATCCTAGCGATTTTACGGAAAGCAATCGCCATGCAGTCCTTCAAGAAGCTCACCCTCCACTCCATCACTATGACGACGTGTCTTGCGGCAGTCGCTGCGTGTACGGCGCGAACACAGCCAACCACGCAGGAACCCGAGACGCCTCAGGCTACTCAGGCGCCCCAGGCTGCGCCGGCACCGCCGCCCGCACCGGCTCCAGCGCCCGAACCCGAGGGACCGCTCGCCAAGGGCAAGCCCGGAGAGTTCAAGAAGCCCGGGGAGAATCCCTTTACCAACGCCACGTGGTACGTCGACCAGTACAACAACGTCGTCGTTCAGCAGGGCATCGCCAAGCGAAACGGCAAGGCCGACGAGGTAGCCCTGCTCGAGAAGATCAGGAAGTACGGTGGTGCGGACTGGGTCGGGGACTGGACCGCCTACGCCGGAGGCTGGGCACAGCGCAAGACCGACGTCATCACCAAAGCCGGAGCACTGCCACTCTACATCCTCTACAACCTGCCGGGCCGCGACTGCGGACAGTATTCTGCGGGTGGTGCCAAGAGCGATGAGGACTACAAGAAGTGGATCACTGACATTGCCAGGGGCATCAACGATCGCAAAGCGGTCATCATCCTCGAGCCAGATGGGCTCGGCTTGCTCGACAAGTGTCTCTCGCCCGAACAGCAGGAAGCCAGGCTCGGGCTCTATCGCTTCGCGGTCGAGACCTTCAACACCCTTCCGTACACCTACGTGTACATCGACGCCGGTCACTCCGCGTGGATGCCCGCCGAACTCGCAGCGGAGCGCCTCAAGAAGGCAGGAATCGCTGATGCCCAGGGGTTCGCACTCAATGTGTCCAACTACCGGGCAACGGATGAGCTCATCAAGTACGGCAAGAAGATCTCCGGGCTGGTTGGGGGAAAGCACTTCGTCATCGATACCAGCCGCAACGGCAACGGCCCATTCGCAGCGAAAGACCCAACCGGCGAAGAGTCATGGTGCAACCCGCCCGGTCGGGCGCTGGGTTCGCCCCCCACCACCGCAACCGCTAGCCCGCTCTGTGACGCCTACCTCTGGCTGAAGAAGCCCGGCGAATCCGACGGCGAATGCAACGGTGGCCCCAAGGCTGGCGAGTGGTTCCACAAGCAGGCCCTGGAGCTTGCGAGGAACGCGAAGTTCTAGAGTAAGCAGTGTCGCTCACGCACAGCGCGGAGTCGCCCCTGTGCCCCCCAGAGTCGGGGGTGGCTCCGCAAGCGTGACCCATCCAGTAGAGGGATTCCTGGTCCAGCCGCGTCGGGGGGGGTGGCATACCCGAGTCACTCGTAGTCGACGACCCTGGCCCCTCGACGCGTCTTGTCCGCTTCCGTCGCGGAGCGTAGGCGTTCGTAGAGGGCCACGACATCCGTCTTGAGATTTCTCAGGTAGAGCTCAGGGGTGCTCTTGTCCATCGACTTCAGCATGATGTTGCCCGTGCCGAGGAGGCGCTGTGAGAACGGGCGCTCAACAGTGTAGTCATTGATCCGGTAGAGATCGATCTGCTCGAGACGCTTCGAAAGCACGCCCGTCTCCACCACGATGCGGCGAGACGTGATCCGGTACAGGCAGCCTCGCGACCTCCACCACTGGGGGATCAGCCAGAGCCCGAGGGTCACGATGGCTAGGAGCAGCCCCCCAAGGGTGGCGACCAGTGGTGGGCGCCCCTCGAAGAAGACCTCTTCCGCTTCTGGCTGAACGGGCTCGTGTTGGCTCATGTCTGAAGAGGCTATCAAAGGGGGCGCCCGGAGTAAAACCGACCGAAACCGCTCAGCTGGCCCCCCTCGGAACCGGGGCTCTGCTGCGGATTGCCGCGATAGCGAGAGGAGCCGCCAGGGGTTATGCTATCAGTCGAATGCCCAGTGGATCGGTAGCCGGCCTCGTCATGGGCTTGGGGATGTTCGCCGTTACGGCGGGTGGATTCGTGCTTCGGAAGCTGGGGCGGCGGCGCGCCGCCACGGCGCTTCCCGAGGTCGCCAAGGAGTTCGGGCTGGAACTGAAGCCACCGCGCTACGCGGGAGGGCAGGGACGACTCAGGGGACGTTACCGCGGCCATGAGGTGCGCGTGGATCCAGAGGACACCCGCGAGATCGCGGTGCGGTTCGAGAGCCCACCGCGGGTCGACCTCCGAACCTACGAGCACCGTCTCCAAGCCCCCTTCGGGTGGGCCACCCTGCACACCGGAGACCGGGTGTTCGATCGTTACTTCAAGACTCGCTTTGCGGCGAAGGATGTCCTTCCTCGATTCGCTGCGGTGCCATCCCCAAGCCAGTACATCCAGGTGTTTCGCGGCGCCTACGCCCGACAGATCCAGTCGCTAGCCGTGACGACCGAGGGAGTGACATGCCGCGTCAACTTCGGCAACCCTCCGCACATTCCCGCTGAGGCGATTCGAACACTCCTCCCTGCGTGTGCGGAGCTCGCCGCCTTCATCGAAGCCACCCTCGATGAGGCGTCCGACTCGTCCCAGAATGAGTAGCTCCGGCTTCACCCCCTCCGCCTCTACGGAGGGGAGACGCGATCCGCACGCTCCGAGCCTGAGGGACGGGGGTGGCGGCCAGTGGCATGTGGCGGTGGTCGCCACCTCCTAGAAGACTGTTGCGAGAGAGGCTCGGCGTCCGGTGACCCGCGATAGTTGGGCGAATCACCGTGACCGGCCCCCCACGCGAAGTTGGCGCGGCCGTTGCAGAATGCGCGCTCGTGGAACATGCCAGCCTTCCCCTGAAGCTTGAGTTCGATCGCGGCACGCTCCTGCTGGGAACAGTAGGCACAGTGGCTCGGCGGCCGCGGTTGGAGTGCCCCGCAGGCGTGAACCTCGCGTTGCCCGGGGTCCTCTGGGACCCTCGGGTGCAATGCCATCGCGCTCCCGCCTATCGATACGGGGAGCTGGTAGAGGAACTGCAGAGGCGGGGCATGAGAATTGATGACGTGGCACTGGAGGCGCCTCGCATGGAACAGCGGCTCAACGCCCCGACCCTGCGCCCCTACCAGAAAGCGGCAGCGCTGAGCCATCTGGAGAACGGCCGACGAGGCATCGTCGTCATGCCCACCGGAAGCGGCAAGACCCATGTGGCCGTGAGCGTCATGGCAGGCGTCTCGAGCGCGCTCTGCCTCGTACCCACCCGCGTCCTCCTGCACCAATGGCGGGAGCATCTGTTGGCCGCAGGCGCCGGGGTCGTGGGAGTCGTTGGAGACGGCGAGCACACCGTGTTCCCAGTCACCGTCACGACCTTCGAGAGTGCCTATCGGCACATGGCGACTCTGGGCAATCGCTTCGAGCTCCTCGTCGTGGACGAAGCCCATCACTTCGGGGGAGGCATCCGCGACGAGGCCCTCGAGATGTGCGCAGCACCGTATCGGCTCGGCCTGACGGCAACGCCGCCGCCGCTCCCTGCGCTGGAACGACTTGAACCTCTGCTCGGCCCAGTGGTGTTCCAGCAGTCGCTCGCCGAGCTCAGAGGGCCGTTTCTCGCGGACTTCGAGATCGTCGTTCTCCGACTTCCGCTCAGCCGAGACGAACAGCTCAGATACGACACCGACTATGGGGTATTCTCGCGCGCCTACCGCGATTTCCGAACGGGGTTTCCGGGAGGTGAATTCGCAGCCTTCGTCGCTGCTGCCCAGAGTCACCCGGCTGGGCGGCGCGCGCTTGCCGCGTTCCATCGAAGCCGCGAGCTCTTGGGCCTCACTCAGGCCAAGCGTCGCGTCGTGTCGGAGCTCTTGGCTCGACACCGTGATAGCCGCATCATGGTATTCACGAACGCCAACGCTGCCGCCTATCGTCTAGCCATGGAGCACCTGGTCGCCCCCATTACCTGCGACATCGGGCAGCAGGAGCGGGAGAGGGTGCTCTCCGCCTTCGAGGAGGGATCCATCCGCGCCATCGTCTCGGCACGAGTCCTGAACGAAGGCATCGACGTCCCTGACGCCGACATCGCGATCATCGTGGGTGGCAGCCATGGCGAACGGGAGCACGTCCAGCGGGTCGGGCGGCTGCTGCGCCCACGACCGGGCAAGCGTGCCATCGTCTACGAACTCGTGAACGCCGTGGAAGCCGAGGAGCGGCGCGGTACGCAGCGGCGGCGGGCGCTCTTCGCTTCCCCTTCGCGAAGTCGAGACGGCTCGAACCGCGTCGCCACCGGCACGAGCGGGCGGCCCGAACTTCGGCCAGACCCTCTCCCGAACGAGGT
>CAYRKE010000059.1:3537-37820 GCA_964424695.1 uncultured Polyangiaceae bacterium | reverse complement strand
CGGCGGCCGCAGCGGGCAACGACTCCGCGATGCCCTATTTGAATCCGGCTGGTATGGCCGGGGTGCCCCAGGGGGTATTCGGGATTTCGGCGACACTCTACACCTACCGCCGGCTTCAGATAGACGACTACTTCCTGCCTAGGGGATGGAGTGAGGAAGACGAGGAGACCTTCGGTCAAATGGCGGTCGCGAGGAACGCCATGGAGTCGAGCACATACATCGAGATGCCCAGCTCCGTCATGTACTTTGGCCCGGTGGGGAAGCTGGGCAGCGTGGGCACCTACAAGCTGGGGATTGCGCTGGCCACTCCCGAGGCCGAGCACCGAGAGCTCGTCGGCAGCTTCCGAGGCGAGCTCCCGGAGGTCAATGGCGGTCTGGAGCAGCGGATTGCCCTTTCCTACCGCCGCAATGACTACTACGTCGGCCCCAGCCTTGCGACGCAGTTCTGGGACGATCTGCGGTTGGGCGTGTCCGCCTTCGCCTACTACTCACGGTATCACCGCGTCGAGAACTTCAGCTACGAGCTCGCCGCTGGCTCCGGCACGAGGACCGCTGCGGTGGCCTCGACGGCAGCTTCCACCGGAGAGTCCCTCGGCTTCGTTCCGGTGATCGGGCTTCAATACCGCCTCGTCTCCGATCTCTGGGCAGGGGCTGCATTCTCCGCGCCCTCGGTGCACTTCTGGGGACGTCGCAGCGCGACGGGTTCGGTGGAAGCTCTTGCCCCGACTGACGATGGCGCGAGCATGAACGAACGCTACGACACCACGGCGGCCGGAAAGTATCGGCAGAACGCCCCGTGGCGAGTGACAGCGGGCTTGGCTTGGGACGATCGCGATACCTTTTCACTCGCGGCCGATGCCACCTACCGGGCCAAGCGCCGCGACGCCCTTCGCTATCCTGTTGTCAGCCGGGAAAGCCATCGCGCCACCGGTGACATCACCCGCCAGTACACGCGCACCCAAGATCCCGTGAGATCTGACTTGGACCAATCCGTGGACTTGTCGGTCGGCGTGGAACTGGTGGTGAGCCAGCTCGTTTCGCTGCGCGCCGGTGCCTACACCGACTTCTCGAACACCGAACCGCTTGCCGAGGGGCGCAGTGACGACTGGAATCGGGTGCGACTCGACCAAGTCGGAGGTTCATTGGGTCTGGGTCTGAATTACTCCTCGTTCGACACGACGATCGGCGCCGTCTACACGCGGGGTTCCGGCAAGATCGGTGCGCTCGATGGCAACGCCGTCGTGCCCGTCGACGCCGTGCAGCACTCATTCTTCCTGATTCTCTCTGGTACCGTTTCGGCCGACGATGCCAAGCAGCAGATCGAATCGACCCTGGGGCTTCGGGCACTGCCGACGCTTCCCGATGGCGAGACCCGTGGCCTGAAGTACGAGCCTCCCCTCTATGGGCCCGAGCGACTCGGAACCGAAGCGAAACCCAAGCCCATGACCGAGGACGAAGTCCAAGCCGTGTTGAAAAGCTCGCAGCAGCCCGCAGACTCCGGTGCCCGCACCCCGAGTTCGGGGGACGCGTCGCGCAACGCAGCGCCCGCCGGTTCTGAGACCGGAATGCCGGAAGCCACCCCAGCAACCGTCGCCCCAGAGGAGGGCACCCGATGATTCGAAGAAACAGTCTGCTGTTCGTAGGCTGCCTGATCGCCGGATGCCAGACTGATGCTACTGAGGCTCAGGAGGGCTGCTTCACGACAGCCGATTGTGCCCCTGGCAGCGTCTGCAACGCCTTCGAGGGGAGCTGTGAGCCGGAACCTGAGCAGGGCTTCGTCGGAAGCTTCCGTTGCGTGGTCGGCGAGCTGGCTCCGCCCTCGACGCTGGAGTGGTACTCGGAGGTGGTCGGCAATCTGGGCGGCGAGCGCTACGTCTTGGCCGGCCCCCCCCCGCCGGCCTGCACGAACTCCGCCCTCGTGGCTGGCCTCAACGGGGGCAATCCCGAACTGACGACGAGCTTCTACGGGGTGGATGACGACTTCGAGCTCCAGGTCGCCTGGGGACCGGTCTCCCGAGTCGCAGAAGCAGTCGGTCGGGTCGAGTTCGAACCGGCAATCGGTATTCAGCAACCGCTGCCAAGCGCGTCGTTCATCCACTGGGCCATGGTACCCAATCCCGATCCGGACGCGATCTTGTCCCAAAAACTCGATCTATTCGGCTCGCAGCTCCTCGGGCACTCGACTGGCGGCTACGGTTACCTTGGAAACCCCGTCGAGTCCGGTGAGGTGCTCGCGGGATTCGTCAAGATCGACATGGCGCCGACCGAGAACGTCTTGTTCGTTCCGGGCGCGGAGTGCGCGGACGGTGGCACGACAAGCTGCGGCCGCTCCTATGCGGCGCGCTGCGAAATGGGCATGAGCGGCACCCAGTTCTGCACCACGGCGTGCTCCAACGACGAAGACTGCGTGAGAGGGCTTGCTTGTCGCGACGGCCTGTGTCTCATCGCTTGCGAAGACGACGGCGATTGCCCCGAGCACCTGGCTTGCGATCTATCGGCAGAAATCGGAGGATGCTGGTGAAAACCCATCATTTCGTGCTTCTAGCGCTGACGCTCGTGAGCGCTGCCTGCGAAGAAGAGAGTGAGCTCGAATGCACAACGGATTCCGACTGTGGCGACATCGCCGTCTGTGTCGAGCGAGTGTGCGTCGCCCCGGCGGCAATCCTGGAGTGCACGGAGAGCTGCTCCACGAGCGAGGTGTGTTACGGCGGAGAGTGTCTCTCCGCGATGGATGCCTGCAACGCTTGCGTCGAACGGGAATGCCTGTGGGAAGCCGACAGGTGCAGCAATACCGCGGGATGCTCCGACGTCGCTGGTTGCGTCAGCGAATGCCACGGAGCCGAGGCGTGCTCCCGGGCTTGCGCGGTGGGGCGTACCCACGGCGCGCGAGCCACTTCCGCTCTCTACGGTTGCATGGAAGGCTGCGAGGGCTGCGCGAAGCTTGAGTTCACGAACCCCTTCGCCGGCGAGAGCCTGGAGTCTTCGGACGCCGAACGCTTCGTCCAAAGACTCGACGGGACCATTGAAGACACCGACACTGCGCTCGTCTGGGAACGCTTCCCGGGCGAGGCGAAGCTCTGGGCAGCGGCCGCGGAGTACTGCGCCGAGTTGGAGCTCGGGGGCCAATCCGACTGGCGGATGCCCACCTTCGACGAGCTGCTCACGATCCTCAACTCCGAAGAAGGAACGGGCGGCGAATACACTGGGGGATGCTACTGGAACTCGGTGTTCGGCGGAGACTGCCGAAGCAATCGCTACTGGTCATCGAGCGAAGACACCGACGACGAGGTGAACGTGGTGGGATTCTACCTAGGCACCCCCAACACGAACGCCAAGAGCGATGATGCCTACGTGCGCTGCGTGCGAGGCCAACCACGAAGCAGCGACGATGACAGAGCAGACCCCAACGGCGGCGTGCAGTTCAAGTTCTGCAACACCCTCACCGTGGACGACCAAGACGTGGAAGCGTATTACGACGTGAACGGCGGTGGCGTCACAGAGCGCCTTACCGCAAACACTCTCGAGTGCTCGCCCTGCGTCACCGTTGAGGCTGGGGCGACGGTCGAGTTCGAATTCGGCATCGGGTCGAACGCGCTCACGACGGGCAGCTGGGAGACCGAGGCGGGCAAGCACTACCTGGTGGGCGCGGAGCTCGATGACGACGGGAGTGCGACCACGGTCGTGTACGAGATTGTCGAAAGCGAGCGGGAGAACGGGTATCACTGTAGCAACTTGGATCCGTTCGAAGATTCCTGAGCCGCATCGACACTGAGCGCCATTGGGAGCCGCAAGAACCGCTTCCTGAGGCCCTGGCGCGCTTGGAGCGCGACGGCGCGCGGGTAAGGCGAAGGGAAGAAGACTGCCCCGCAGCGGGGATCTCCCACTGCGACGTTCCCCGAAGCTGGAAGACCTCCACCCTTCCACACCGATCCGACGAGCGGTCAGACCACGCGCAGCCGTCCGACCGATCAGCACGGCCACCATTCCCTTTTCCATTCGGAGCCGGGTGTGCTACCGCGATTTCTCATGGCTTCCTGGGTTCGAGCGCTGCGCTGGGTTGGCCCGTTCATTCTCTTCGCCGTTCAAGCCGCTGCGGCTCCGAAGGTACACGTCGTCGCAGACGGACAGACCCTCGGGGGCATCGCAAAGCGCTATCGCGTCTCGGTCGCGGAGCTCACGAAAGCCAATGGCATCACTCGAGCGTCCGTGCTTCGCGTGGGCCAAGAGCTCACAATCCCTGAGCGCACGGCAGATCGTGATGCCTCCAGAAAACGCGCTGGGAAGACACATGTCGTGGCGGACGGCCAGACTCTCGGCGCGATTGCCCGCCGTTACAACGTCACCATCGAAGCGCTCGCCAGCGCCAACGCTATGCGCCGCAATCAGCCGCTGTCGGTCGGACGCGAGCTCGTCATCCCCGAGAAGGGAGCCGCCCCCCCAGCCGCAGCAGCGGTGGTTCCGGTCGCGGCCACGCCTTCGGCGCCCCCTGCGGAGCCGAGCAGCTACACTGTCGTCAGCGGCGACACTCTGGGCTCCATCGCGCTGCGGCACGACGTCACCATCTCAAGCCTCGCCCGAGCCAACGCTATGCAGGAGTCCGATATCCTGCGAATCGATCAAGTGCTCACCATCCCGCCGCCGGGCAGCGATGGTGACGATATTGCGCCGCCCGCACCGCCGGCCACCCCCACGTCCAGGGCTGGCATGCAGGAACTCGACGTTGCTGGAGCCGGACCGGTCTACTACTTCGAGCCAGTCGGTCCGGGCCGCCTGGGTCTCAAACCCGTCATCATGTATCTCCACGGACGCGGCGGGGACCCCGCCCGCGATTGCCAGCGCTGGGCTCCGATCGCCCGGCAGTTCGGATGGCTGGTGTGCCCCAGCGGCAAGGGCTACCACAACAGCGGCCGCACCTGGAACAACAGCTGGGCCGCTGGGTACAGTGCGGTTACCGGGGCACTGCGCACACTGAGAGACAAGTACGGGCGCCGCGTCCAGCTACGAGGCAACACCCTGGTCGGGTTCAGCGAAGGTGCCTTCGTGGCGATGAACGTGGGCGTTCGCGCGCCCCAAACCTTCAATCGCCTCCTCATCTTGGGCGCCAGCGATGGCTACCTCGGAGCGCTCGGCCCCAGCCTCATCGCGCAAAGCAGAGCCAGCCTTCGCCGTGTCTACTTGCTCACAGGAGAGCGAGATTCTGTTGTGCACGAGACACGTCGGGCCGGAGAGTGGTTCAGAGAAGGCCGCGTTCCACTGCGAGTCGTTACTCCAGCCTCGCTCGCCCATGAGGTAGCCCTGGAGCGGGAGCGCGGGCTCTATCGTGGAGCGCTGTCCTGGCTCTCCCGTGGATGACGGTCTCGATTTCTACCCGAAGGATCCGCGCGCGTCGACGCCACTCCCCCGCCGGAACCCGAAGGATCCGCGCGCGTCGACGCCACTCCCCCCGCCGGAACCCGAAGGATCCGCGCGCGTCGACGCCACTCCCCCCGCCGAAAAGCGTCGAGGGGGCACGGCGTGTGCCCCCTCGCTTTACTCAACCACGCAATCCCAACTGAATCGGGATCGCGTGCTGCGTGAGCTAGCGCCGACGATCCCCGCCGCCGCGCCCGCCGCCGCGTCCGCCGCGGTCTCCACCGCCGCGCCCACCACGGTCTCCACCGCCGCGTGACGTCGGGCCTGCTTCTCGCGCCTTGGCGATCCGCTCGCGAGCCCGGTCACCCTCTTCGCCTTCAGGGAAAGGAAGGAGCTCGCGCCGCGACAGCCGCGTCTTTCCGTCGCGGTCGATGCTGATGACCTTGACCGCAACACTGTCGCCCTCTTTCAGAAGGTCGCCGGGGCTCTCGATCCGTTCGTGGGCAAACTCCGAGACGTGAAGCAAGGCTTCGTTGTTCGGCAGGATCTCGACGAAGGCGCCGAAATCCACGACGCGCTTCACGACACCCTCGTAAACCTTGCCCACCTCTGGCTCGGCGGTGAGCCCCTCGACGATGGAGATGGCTCGCTTGACCGCATCGGGGTCGCTGCCAGCAATGGAGACCGTGCCATCGTCGTTGACGTCCACGGCACACCCGGTCTGCTCCACGATGCCCTTGATGGTCTTGCCGCCTGGGCCGATGATGATGCGAATCTGGTCGGGCTTGACCTTCACCGTGGTGATCCGCGGCGCCCAGCGATTGATCTCAGCGCGCGAGGCCGGCAGCGTCTCGAGCATCTTCCCGAGAATGTGGAGCCGCCCTTCCTTCGCTTGGTCGAGCGCCCGCTCGAGAATCGCACGGCTGAGCCCCTGCACCTTGATGTCCATCTGGATGGCGGTAACGCCCCGCTCTGTACCACAGACCTTGAAGTCCATGTCGCCCAGGTGGTCCTCGTCCCCCAAGATGTCGCTCAGGATGGCGATGTCATCACCCTCCTTGATGAGACCCATGGCGATGCCGGCTACGGGCCGCTTCAGTGGGACGCCGCAATCCATCAAGCTCAACGTGCCGCCGCAGACGCTCGCCATCGAGCTTGAGCCGTTCGACTCCAGAATCTCACTCACCACGCGAATCGTGTAGGGGAACTTCTCATGGTTCGGCACCATTCGAGCCAACGCACGTTCGGCAAGCGCCCCGTGGCCGATCTCCCGCCGCCCGGGCCCACGAAGGGGCTTGGTCTCGCCGGTGCAGAAAGGTGGGAAGTTATAGTGAAGCATGAACTGCTTCCAAGACTCGCCAATCAGGGCGTCGATCTTCTGCTCATCGCTCGCGGTGCCGAGCGTTGTCGTAACGATGGACTGCGTCTCTCCGCGCTGGAAGAGTGCGGATCCATGGGTTCGAGGCAGAAGACCCACGGAGCACGAGATGGGTCGGATGGTCTTGGTGTCACGCCCATCGATGCGCACCTTGTCCTTCAGAACCATCGTGCGCACTACGACCGCCTTACGGTGATCGATCTCCCCCTTGATGAGCTTTTCAGCCTCGAGGAAGGCCTCCTCGCCTAGCTCAACCCGAAGTGCGTCGAGCACCGACGACTTGACCGTCGCGTAGGTCTCGTAGCGAGACTTCTTCTCCTTGATCTTGCTGGCAGCCAGCAGGGGCGTGTCGGCCAGCTCAGCAACACGCTGCGCGAGCTTGGGGTCGATCTCGGGGACGACGAATTCGCGCTTGGGCTTCCCGATCGCGGCCCGCAACCGCTCGATGAGCTCGAGGATCGGCTGCACGGCACGCTGGGCGAACAGCAGCGCGTCGATCAGATCGGCCTCGGTGGCCTCGTCAGCACCACCCTCCACCATGACGATGGCGTCCTTGCTCGCCGCGACGACCAAGTCGATGTCGCTCTTCGCCATCTGCTCGAACGTTGGGTAGGCGATCAGCTCGCCGTCGATCCGAGCAACACGGATACCAGCGACTGGTCCCTCCCAGGGAATATCCGAAATGTGGAGCGCTGCGCTAGCGGCGGTGAGCGCCAGGACGTCGGTCGGGGTCGACTTGTCCGAGCTCAACACCATCGCGATGACTTGAGTGTCCTTGCGGAACCCCTTGGGGAACAGCGGCCGCAGGGGACGATCGATGATGCGCGAGGTGAGGGTCTCGCTGTCGCGAAGCCGCCCCTCCCGCTTGAAGAAGCCACCGGGAATCTTGCCCGCGGCGTAGGTTTTTTCGACGTACTCGCAGGTAAGAGGAAAGAAATCGATATTCGCTCTCTCCTCCGTCGAGACCGCGGTCACTAGAACCACGCTCTCCCCGCAAGTAACAAGGATTGAGCCATGGGCTTGCTTGGCGAGACGCCCCGTCTCAAAGGTCAGCTCTCTGCCGCCAACTACGATGGTTTCACGAACGAACATGGTCGCGCTCCCGGCGCAACACCGCTGCGTGCGGATTTTACGCGGCGCCAGGGGACGTGACTTCACCCTCGATTCATGACTGAGACGGTTTGCAGGCCGTGACAGGCATGAAGCGAAGCTGAAGAGCCCCTGACTCCGAACGATGGTTTCGAGAGGGGACCACCACAGCCCCCACTCTTCAGACAATCACTTTCGCAGGCCGAGGGCCGTGACGATCTTCCTGTAGCGCTCAACTTCCAGGCGCTTCAGGTAGTCCAACAAGCGGCGACGACGCCCGACGAGCTTTAGCAGACCGCGCCGCGAATGATGATCGTGGCTGTGTGTCTTGAAGTGTTCGGTAAGCTGCTCGATGCGAGTCGTCAGGAGAGCTACCTGCACCTCGGGCGACCCAGTGTCCTTCTCGTGCTGCCGATATGTCGAGACAATCTCGGCCTTGGCACTGACTTCAAGCGACATGTTCTTCCTTTCCTAAAATTCTGGCGGAGTATACGCACCCGCTGTTCTGGGTCAACTCAGCCCTGAACGAATGGCCTCTCATTCCCACCCACCAGGAGGCCACTCACCGACATCGGATTACTGGGGAACGTGGCCCAATTACCAGACCCCACCGTCCCCGCGCCATCGTCGAAGCGAAGCTGTTTCCCCTGCGGATCCCAAGCCTCGGACATCCTGTGTGGTGACTCTGCCGGCTCCACAGCGATTCTATTCCTGAACCACCCGCCCAGATTCCATTAACACGGGATAGTTAAACCCAGAACCAAAGTCCTTGTCTGTCGCGACAGTCCCCTCGAACAGCAGCGTCTCTCCGACCTTCGGCTCGGCCTGGGTTGTCACCGTCAGGTCGTGAGTCGCTGAGGCTGCGTCGCCTGATCCGTCGCGTAGATGAACGAAGGTGCGCCCCAGGATGCCGGCCATGCTCTTCACCACGACCCCACGAACGCGGATCAGCTGGCCAGACAGAGCAGTGCGGTTTGCATACACATCGGCGATTCGGCGTCCCAGTGGTCCCGGCGCGGCGTCCACTTTGCCCACGGCCACATCGTCACCGCCAGCGAGCGGCGACCGGTGATGGGGAGGCAGTTGGCCGGGTGCCCCCGCAGCTGCCCCCGTTGGCGGGGCATCGGACACCTCGTTCATGGAGGGCGTGTCGTCCGATGGCGCAAGAGTTGGTGGAACGGGAGCGCCACGCGCGGATGGCTCCTCCCCCGCGCCCGAATCCTGCCCGCGCGTGTCACCGAGGCTGTACCAGACCCCAGCACCCAGCACCCCAACCGCCACAGCGATCGCCGGGACCATTGAACCGTCCAACGCCTTCATGATTCGACCTCGTTCGCGAGAAGCCCCCGGGAAACGCCTCGGAGCGGGGGCAAGCGTCCGTCGAGAGCGTAACCCCGCGTCCCGCCCCGGCAAGCGCAGGCTCCCACGCTGGGCAGAGTCCAGGGGTGGCCCGCCCCCGCCACACCCCCAGCCCGCCTCCGTGCGAGCAATCGCGCCCGGCCTGAGACTTGAGCCGACCCGATCGAGTCAGTCACCCAAGAGGTCAGCGAACCTCGGCGCGAACGCCTCCGCCAGAAGGTGCTCCACCTCCTCCGCAGTCGAGCAACTCAGCGCAGCGCGGGCCACTTCCTCGGCTTCGGCCACATCGATTCGAGCCAGCGCTTCCTTGACCTCGGGAATCGCGGAACACTCCATGCTGAGCTCGCGGAGGCCCAACCCGACGAGAAGGACGGCTGCCAATGGATCGTTCGACATGGCCCCACACACCCCCACCGGGCAGCCGTGCGCGGCGCCTGCCTTCACAACCAGCTGGATCAACCGGAGCACTGAAGGGTCAAACGGAGTCGCAAGCTGGGCGAGTTCGTAGCTCGCACGATCGACGGCGAGCGTGTACTGCACGAGGTCATTGGTGCCAACGCTAAAGAAGTCTGCCTCCCGCGCGAATAAGTCCGAGAGAATGGCGGTTGATGGGACCTCCACCATGATCCCCAGAGGAATCGAACCTGCGTGAGGAATGCCCTCCTCATCGAGCTCTCGCATGGTCGCCTCGAGAAGCTTGCGAACCGCGCGAAGCTCCCACAACGCAGCCACCATTGGCACCAGTATGCGGACATTGCCGTATGCCGACGCTCGCACCATGGCGCGGAGCTGAGGGATGAAGGTATGCGGCTGAGTGAGGCCGAGACGCACCGCCCGTACCCCCAGCGAGGGATTGTGCTCCTCGCGCGCTCCAAAGAGGTTGGCGAACTTGTCCCCTCCCAGATCGAAACTGCGCAGCGTTACGGGAAGGGGTGCGACAGCCTGCGCGACCGCGCGATACACCTCGAACTGCTCCTCCTCGGACGGAGCCTCTACCCGATCGACGAAGAGGAACTCAGTGCGATAGAGGCCAATCCCGTCGGCCCCTTCGATGGCGACGATGCTTGCCTCAGCCGGTAGCTCAATATTGGCTCGAATATGGATCCGCTCGCCGCACCGAGTAACCGCTGGTTCGTCGCGTCGCTCGCGCAACTCGCGGCTAACCTCGACGTGACGAGCTGCCCTTCGAGACGCGCTATCCAGCATCTCGTGGGTCGGCGCGAGGGTCACCATACCCCGCAACCCGTCGACGATCAGCTGATCCCCGCTCCCGACGCGGCTCAGTAGCCCCGGCACCCCGACAATGGCAGGAATCTCCAAAGACCGGGCCAGGATGGCGGTGTGGGACGTTCGAGTCCCTACCTCCGTGACGATGGCTCGAATGTGCTCGCGACTCAGCCCAGCTGTCTCCGCCGGGGAGAGATCGTGAGCCACGATGATCACGGGTTCATGGAGCTCGGGGATTGGCACACCGCAATGACGGCCAGCGAGCGCAAGAAGCAGGCGGTCACCGACGAACTCGATATCGTGGCTTCTCTCTGCGAGATAGGGATCCTTGGCCCCCCGCAGGTGTTCAGACATCTCCCGCACAGCCTCATCGACCGCCCACTCCACGCATTGGCGATCGATACAGATGCGTCGTTCGACGTCTTCTCGAAGCGTCTCGTCCCGCACCATCATGACATAGGC
Source organism: uncultured Polyangiaceae bacterium (assembly GCA_964424695.1). GTDB lineage: Bacteria > Myxococcota_A > Polyangia > Polyangiales > Polyangiaceae > JAEWRL01. Next base: position 26,953 of record CAYRKE010000059.1, on the reverse strand, counting down.
CTCGAGAATCGATGTCTCCGCCTTGGTTGACCCGGCTCTGAGGCGTTCCGCCACCTCGAGCAGCGTTCGCGCTGCAAGCTCCACGGCCTGGTCGAACCGAACGAGTTCCTCCGAAGCCTGATGCTTTGCCACCCGGCGATGTACGACCCCCGGTCGACGTGTGTCGAGAACGAGCGCGGGCCCGATTGCGAGCCCTGGGGACCCCGCTATGCCGGGCAGGATCTGTGGCGCCGCCCTGAGGCGACCCACACTGTCCGCGCCTTCTCCGGCCACGACCTAGTCTACCTCCCCGAAGCGATTCTGGATTAGCTCGCCAATCGCTCGCACCGCCTCCTCGGCATGCTCTCCTTCCGCCTCAACATCCAACACGGCACCCGTGCATCCGCAGAGCAGAAGAACCCCCATGACGCTCTTGGCATTCGCGGCCTGGTCTTCTCGACTGACCGTGACGTCGCAAGCAAATCGAGAAGCGGTCTCTACGAGCTTGGTGGCCGCCCGAGCATGAAGTCCCAAGCGGTTGCACACCACGAAAGAACCACGCGCCACACTCACCGCGTCACCTCACTCGCCGTTGATTGCACAGAGGCCTTGCTCAGATCCCGGTGTACCACTGTAACATCGTGCTCCGCCCGACCCGCGAGCTCCGCCGCTAGACGCTCGGCCAACACCACGCTCCGGTGGCGCCCACCAGTGCATCCAATCGCGATCGTCAGGTACGACTTGCCCTCCGCGGCGAATCGCGGCACGCAGAACCCAAGGAGCTCCACAGCTCGCGCGAGAAAGGCCCCTGAGTCCGCACTCTTGAGGACGAAATCACGCACCGGAGCATCGAGGCCGGAGAGTTCCCGTAGGTTCTCGACGAAGAAGGGGTTCTCCAGGAAGCGGACGTCGAGCACGACGTCCGCGTCGATCGGCGCTCCATGCTTGAAGCCGAACGACATGAGCCGAGTCTGCATGCGCGGAGCGGTGGTGCCCGCCGGTCCCAAGGCACCGGTCACCTTCTTACGCAGCTCGTGAACGTTCAGATCCGACGAGTCAATCACGAGGGTCGCTCGCAGCCGAAGGGCAGCGAGCCGGCTTCGCTCGAGACGAATCCCGTCCACCACTGCTCGCGCCTCCCTGGCCAAGGGCTCCCCTTCCTTCGTGAGGGGATGCGGCCGTCGCGTGCTGCTGAATCGCTTGAGGAGAGCCTGATCCGCGGCATCGAGGAAAAGGACACGTACCCGATAGCGGTCTGACCCCGTGAGCCCGTCGATGAGCGCAACCGCTTCCTCAAGGAACCCACCGACACGCACATCGACGCCAAACGCGACGCTGTGAATTCCGTGGCTGCTGAGTGCCTGCAGGGCGGTCTCGAGCACCGGCGGTGGCAGGTTGTCGACACAGAAGTACCCCAGGTCCTCCAACGCGTGCACGGCTGTAGATTTGCCGGCGCCACTCAGACCCGTGACAATTACGACGTTAGACCGGTCCTCAGCCATCACCGTTTGCCCTCCTCATCCACGGGTGGCGGGGCGGAACTCTCGTTGGGGGGTCGCGCGACGTTTCCACCACTGATTCTCCGCGGGAATTCGGACAACGCCGCTGGCGCAGTGATCTGGCTATCGATCTTGTCGATGAAGTCCTTCCCAGGAAAGTGCCCTGCTCGCCTCAACAGCTCGACCCGGGCGGCGATCTCGATGATCGCACTCATGTTTCGCCCGGGCCGAACCGGCAGGCGCACCTCCCGAATGGGGACTCCCAGGATCTCCCTGAAGCGGCTATCGAGTCCGATGCGATCGTAGGTTGCGTCTTCTCTCCACAGTTCCAGCTGGCACACGAGATCGACTCGCTTGCGTTCCCGAATCGCCGTGACGCCGTAGAGGTCCTTGATATTGAGGATGCCGAGACCTCGAACCTCGATGTGGTGCCTGAGCATCGCCGCGGGCTGACCGAACACCATTCCAGGCGGTTTGTAGTCACACTCAATCACGTCATCAGCGACCAACCGGTGCCCGTTCATCACAAGCTCAAGGGCGCACTCACTCTTGCCGATACCGCTCTTGCCCAAGAGAAGCACCCCTACCTCGAACACATCCACCAGAACCCCGTGAATCCGTGTGCGCGGTGCCAGACGTTCATCGAGGATGGTGTGAATGGACGTGATGGCGGTCGATGAGCGCTCGGTACAGACAACCAGCGGCGTCCCGGTCCGGTCAGCCTCTTCACAGAACGGCCGAGGGGGATCGACACCCCGAGTGACGATCACGCATGCCAAGTCCGCCGAAAACAGGTGCCCCGCCGCGCGCCTTTGCCCGTCGAGACTCAGCGATTCGGCGTAGCTCAGCTCTGTCTCCCCCAATACTTGAATCCGCGTGGGGACGATTCCGTGCAAGTGCCCGACCATGGCAAGACCGGACTTCTGAATCCGAGGATGACGAATCTCACGCTCCAGCCCAGACGCACCAGCCACCAGCCGCACGTTGAGCTGCAGCCCCGGATCATCCAACAGCTGGCGTGTGGTGATGCTCCGTGCCACCGACGGTGGTTCGTAGACGGTCATCCCCTTACCCCATGGCCTCGTCCTGATCCTGGATGAGTTGAAATGCGTCACCCGCCGACGTGGCGTGCGTCAAGCGCGCGCGCGTCCCGCCGTCACGAAGAAGCCGCGATATCCTCGCGAGGGTTCGCAGGTGATCGCCCGTCGCTCGTCGCGGTCCGACGACACCGAAGATGATCGTGACTGGCCCGCCGTCTATGGCATCGAACAGGACGCCATTCGGACAGACCAACACGGCCGCCGCCTGCCGCGGAGCCGCATCGGCGGATGCGTGCGGTATGGCCACACCATCGCCAATGCCCGTGCTCTGCAGCGACTCGCGCTCCGCGAGCAGGCTCTCTACCTCGGCCTCCGGCAACTCCACGACCGGAGCGAGCATTTGGGCGAGGAGCCGCATCGCGTCTTTCTTCTCTCGAACGATGCTCCCGTCCAAATCGACGAGAACTCGCTCGGCACTGAGGATCTGACTGAATCGCATGACAGACCATTTCGAAGCGGAGCAGGACCAGCTCGCGCCCGCCAGTGAAACAGTGTCCCTGACGGGCGCGACGCTCTACTAGCAGGTTTCGGGACTATCCCCTCGAAGAATCTGCCGAGGAGGGCGCCCCCAAGTGCGCCTATCCGTCAATCTTCTTGGCGACCACGCCATTGACGTCCGCCAGTGCCTTGGGCGGCTGGTCTGCTCTCAGTGTATCTGCGGCCCGACGCTTCTTGTCCGTGGCCAACCCCTTGCTCCCGCAAATTTGACGTTCCAGCTTGTCGATGACTTTGTCGATTGAAGCATAGATGTCCTCGCCAACCTCCTTGGCTTCCGCGTGCTCACCGCCACTCGCTACCCGTACCTCGGCCGTGTGAGCCAACTTCTCCAGGGATAGCGTCACCTTTGCCGTCATCGGTTCTCTGAGAAACTTCTGCAGCTTCGCAACCTTGTCCTCTGCATACGTCTTGATGGCGACACTCGCGTCCATGTGGCGGAAGGTGATGCTGATGTTCATTGGACCTCCTGGGAACTCTTTGAAGATACCCAAGTCCCGAGCGGGAAGCGACCCCAGTCGAGACGGAGACGGGTCAGCGCGACGGTGGGTTTACCGATACGTGATAGGCCACACCCTGACTTGCGCCGGCCCGCGGCAAGGTTGACGGCGTGTGTAACGAACCCCCAACCTCCCCGTAACTGACACCCCCCGGGTGGTTGCGTTTCGTTCCGCCAGCGCCACCCGCTCGATCCCAGCATAACAACAGCCTACCACCCCAGGATCGCGAGCGCATCGGCTCGGTTGCGGCGCCCGCGAGTCACCCCAAGACCGCGCCCGCACCTTCTTCCATGCCGCCAAGCGAGCGCGGCTCCCTCCGGACCTCTCTGCGCCGACGCTGAGTCCGGTTTGGGCTCATCGACGACAGCCCCTTCGGCACCTCCCTGACAGGGCGGAGACAGCGCGCCACCTTGACCACCAGCCCAGCCAGTCGGGCCGTTTCCGTCAACGGTTGGCAGTACTTGGCTCAGTTTGTGGCAACGGCACCCCGCCCCACCACGCCCCGTACCTGCTCCCACCTTGTTCCGCCCCCTTCCCGAACCCCGCCCTCGAGGTCCGCGGCCCCGGCCCCCACCCGCACCCCGCTTCGTCCGAGCGGTAACTGTGTACCATAGACCACGCATGCAAGTGCAGGAGCCGACCCCGCCCGCACCGGCAGCCACATGAAGCCGAGACCCGCTGACCGACGAGTCTGCCTCTGCCGACCGGGACGACGCCCCCCTGTTGCTGCCGGATGAGGCGGCGCCCAACCGAACTGAATCAGAAGAGACGCTTGCGCTTTGACGAGGCAAGAATCCCCAGCATCTCTCGGTACTTTGCCACGGTTCGCCGCGCTATCTTGATGCCATCGTTCTTCACCAGGAGCTCCACCAGGGCCTGATCGCTGAGCGGGTTCGCCTTGTCCTCGACATCAATCAGTTTCTTGATTGCCTGCTTGACGCTCTCGCTCGCGATGTCTTCGTTGGCGACTCTGCGGATGCTGGAGTTGAAGAAGTACTTCAGCTCAAACAGCCCCTGAGGCGTGTGCATGTACTTGTTGGTCGTAACCCGGGAGATCGTCGACTCGTGCATACCCACCGACTCTGCGACGTCCCGCAGAATCATTGGCCTCAGGTGCTCGACTCCGCTCTCGAAGAATGCTCGCTGCTTCTCCACGATGCACTCGGCGACTCGAATGATGGTCTTGCGGCGTTGCTCAATGGCGCGTATCAGCCATTGAGCGTTGCGCAGCTTTTCGCCTACGAACTCCTTCGCAGTCGGATCCCGCATCAAGCGTTTCGTCAGCGTCTCATTGATGAACAGCCGCTGCATTCCGCGATCGTTGTCGACGACGACGAACTCGTTGCCATCTCTGATGACGTAGACGTCCGGGGTGATGCCAATTGTTCGATCGTCCGAGTCTACGTAGTTGCGGGCAGGCCTGCTCTCGAGCTTCTGGATCTCCCGTGCTGCCTCGTACACTTCCTCGACGGACAGCTTCATCTCCCGGGCAATCGCCTGATAGTTGTGTCGCTCGAGATGATGAAGATGCTTCTCGATGATCTCGATCTCGGTATCCTCGTACCCGAATGCCCTTGCCTGGATCAGTAGGCACTCGCGCAGATCCCTTGACGCGACCCCAAGGGGGTCGAAAGACTGTATCATCTCGAGCACGAGTGGGGCGTCATCCTCATGCAACCCGGCTTCCTCCGCCAAGTCTTCGATGGCCAGGTCAGGAGTCCTCGTGCCGTCCGGGCGCTCGATTCCCGCAAGATCCAAGTACCCGCGGTCATCGAGGTTGCCAATGACCAGCTCAGCAAAGCGACGCTCGACGTCGGTGAAGTCGCTCATCTGGAGCTGCCACAGCAGGTGCTCTTGGAGACTGCTCGGCTTCGTGAGATTCTGCTCGATGGGAGGCAGCTCCTCGAATCCTCCTCGCTGGCCCGGCCCTGGCTGCTGAAGCGTGCGATTCTCGAGGAACTTCTCCCAGTCGACCTCGCGCTCGGCTCGCTTGTCTTCCGCGGACACAGCGCCACGCTCGTGACGCGGCACCGAGTCATCGTCGGGGGACTTCGGCTCTGCGGCTTCTCCGCCGCCACGAGCCCGCCCGCCATCCGAGTCTTCCTCGCTGAGCACCGGGTTGTTGTCGAGTTCCTTCCGAACCTCGTCCACGAGTTCAAGCCTCGACAGCTGCAGCAGCCGAATCGCTTGCTGGAGCTGCGGCGTCATCACCAGCTGCTGTCTGAGGCTGATCGTCTGCTTGATTTCCATGACGTGCCCGAACCCCGAAGCGACTCGCTCCAGACGTCAGTCTAACACCACGCCCCCGCACCCTGGCAATCGTCCACTCGGGAGGCGCGACTTTGCCCGCACCTCCGACCGATAGTCGCCCCTTGGCGGCAGGACAGAGGGCGGAAGCTCCCGAGCTGAGCGTGGCTCGGGCCCCCCGACAAGAAGAAACTGAGGCATCTACTGCATGTAGCGCGACCGAACAGCCGGGTGCTCAGCGAATGTCTCGGGCGCTCCCTGGAGCCGGATCTCGCCGTCGATCAGAAGCCATGCCTCGTCGCAGAGACCGAGCACTTCTCGGACGCGGTGATCGGCAAGCATCACCAGTGCTCCGCGGGAGGCTTCTTGCCGAAGCAATGCCGCGATCCGTTCCACACGGGAGGGATCGATGCCAGTGAAGGGCTCGTCGAGCACGTAGACGACTGCGCGAAGCATGAGCGCTCGAATGAGCTCCAACCGCCGGCGTTCACCGCCCGAAAGCTTCGCGACTCTGACGCCCGCACGCTCAGTCAGACCGAATTCTGCCAGCCAGTCCCGTTCTTCGGTCCCACGCGCTCCCCGGGTCAGCGACGCAAACGTGGTTAGGTTCTCGTACACCGTGCAATCGAAGAGAATACTCGGCTCCTGAGGCAGATAGCTCATGCCGAGCCGCGCCCGCTTCCAGAGCGGGGCCTGAGTCACGTCCATCCCGTCGAGATACACCTTCCCCGAAGCGACATCGATCTCTCCGGCGAGAATCTTGAATAGCGAGCTCTTGCCTGCCCCGCTGGGGCCCAGAATGCCCACAATCCGACCGGCGTCAGCGCTGAATTCGAGCGATCGCAGAACCTCAACGAGTCCGTAACGCAGCGAAATCCCCCTAGCGCGAAGGCGTGGAGTACTCAACCCAATGCTCACTGTCGCCCCGGTGCGCTGACCGGAATCGAACCCTTGACGTCCTGCAGCGTAACACGGCGCGTCTTGATATCGATGGTGGCCTCGTCAGCGTGCACCCATCCTCGCCCGCGGGTCAGCTTCACCCCGCCCATGAGCTTCACCCTGCGCTCGCGAACCTGAACCTCCACGACGGCTGCGTCGGCGATGATGCCCCGCAACTCCGCATGCACGCCTCCACTACCCTTCGCCCACTTGACCTGCGGAGCCTCATCGTATCCGAGCTCGACCCGCGGGCACTGAACCTTGAGCTCGCCAAGGCCAATGACTACATCTCCCTCCAGCACAGCCCGGGCGGCGCTGAGGTCCACACTAAGTTCGGCCGCAGACACATCCAGGACTTCTCCAGCCACAACGGCCAGCGTGCCAGCCTGCGCCGGCTGGTCGGCGGTTAGCCATAACCAGCCCATCACGGCCGTTGTCATGGCAAGAGAGATCCGGCGTTTCAGCATGAGCGCGTCCTGATACGAATTCGTCTTGGCAATCCTACCCAATCCTGGGGGGCCACGCTCGCGCTGAATCCGAAGTCCCAACAAGATCTTTGGGGGTGGTAGTCGGCGGCGGGCCGAGTAGGCTCCTACCGTGGAGCCAGCCCGCTCGAGTCAGGTGACCACGGCCTTCCGCGTCAAGGTCCTTTGGCTCGCATTGGTCGCATCGCGCGGTGCGCGCGTGGGGCTCGACTACTTGCAGACGGTTGGCCTGGATCCCGAGTCCCTGGACGACGAGACGGCACCCATCCTTTGCTCGACCTGGCATCGCGCCCTTCTCGAGTTTTCGCGTCGACAGGGGACTCTCGGAGTCCGGACCGCGTCGACCTTCACGCACCCGGCCTGCCTGGCCGCTTGGGCGCGGGTGCTGCGCGGCGCGCAGGGACCCGCCCAAGCCTTTGCCCAGATTGCCGAGCACGGCGGAGATGTCCCCACCGAACGCTGGGCCACCGAGACACTCACTCGTTCCCGATGGGAAGGGTCCGTACTGATACAGCAGCCGCCCCCCGATCTCGCGGAACTCTGTCGAGCCGCACGGGAGGCGGAGCTCGGGAGCCTACCCCTACTTTTTGGACTCCGCCGCGGCCATGTGCGCTCCGAACAGACCGCCACCCGGCACCACTTCGTTGTGACTTGGACGGAGCCGCACCTCACTCCGGTTGGTGCGCTTGGGGCCGCGAGCGCGGTCGCTCTCATCTTCGCTCGCCACACGCTCTTGGGCACCCATGTTTCGACCGCAGAATGGTTAGGGGCTCTCGGCGCAGGGACCGCCATCGGTATGCTCGGCGGGGTGATGGCGCAACGTCGTCGACTCACCCGAAGTCAGAGTCTCAGGCTCAGCGCCCTCGAACGGGCGGCGAGGCTGAGCGACCGTTTGCGCAGTTCTCCGGCCGAGCTGGAGACGGGACGCATCGTGGCCAGTCAGTACCGTTTGGGCCGCCGCTTGGGCGGCGGAGCCTCGAGTTCCATCTGGGATGCTACCCGCATCGTCGACGCGACCCCAGTCGTGGTCAAGCTGCTCAAGGCGTCAGCTCGCCATGACTCCCGAGCCGCAGACAGGCTTCGCCTCGAGGCTCGCGCTCTGGGACGCATTGCCCATCCGAACGTCGTTCGTCTGCTGGATTCAGGGGACCTAGCCGACGGTAACACGTACCTCGTGCTCGAGCGACTACAGGGAGAAACCCTGCAAGCCCTCCTGGAGCGCACCGCCTGTCTACCCACGGGTGCCCTGCGCGCCGTGGCGCTGGGGCTCTGTGATGCCCTTCAGGCGGTACATGCGGCCGGCGTCATCCACCGCGATCTGAAACCCGGCAACGTGCACGTCTCGTGGACCCCGGACGGTTCGCCGCAGGTCTCCCTGTTCGACTTCGGCGTGGCGAAGGTGGCCTGGGACGATGCCGATCTCACCGAACCCGGCGTTGCGCTCGGCACGCCAGGATACATGGCTCCCGAGCAGCGGGTCGGCACCCTGGTCGATGTTCGAACGGATCTGTTCGCCCTGGGATGCCTTCTATTCGAGTGCGTCACGGGACAGCCCTTTGCGCTTCCCGGCTCCGCAACCGAGACCCCTCGCGCCGAAGACTACGCAGCCAGTCGCCTCAAGCAGGTCCGCATACCCAAGGATTGGGCCTGCGTCCTCGGCCGCCTGCTGGCTCATCATGCCGACAACCGGTTCCAGAGCGTCGCAGACGTCCGCGCGGAGCTAGTGAGCCTCAATCTCGATGCATGAGCCACGCGTCGCTCGACGGACAGAGAAGTGCTGGATGCTCGGGTCGGTGCCCTTCTCCCGCCTGCACCCTGGGTTGCTCGGGCCAGACGAGAAGTCACTCGTTTCGACGGCGGAGAACCGCGTAGCGTTCCTTTGCGCGTGCGGAACCCACCACCGCGACCGCCTCGAACGCCTCAATCCCGTCCTGAGTGCGCAGACGATCCTCGACGCTGCGTGCGTAGCGTCGCTCTGAGGGGGATCCGGGGGACCGATTACCCGACTCGAGCAGCAGTACCAATACGTTTACCCGCCGACGCTCAAGAAAGCCCCGGTCCAAGCGCTTGGCGTGGTGTGGCCCCGCAAGGTGCGCCACCTCGGGATCGGTGATCCCGGCAAAGTCGATGACGGGCCCCTTCGCTGCCGCCCCTACCCAACCCACATCAAGCGCCGCGACAACATCGCCTGACTCCAGCCTCGGCGCGAGAGCGGCGATCCAGTCGCGGCGGGTTTCCATCACGGCGCGCCCCTGACGTGCCGTGGTTAGCGCCACCGCGAGCGATACGACGGCCCCAACCATAAAACGCACCGCGTTGGCCCGAGTGCTTCCTCGGTCACAGATCGCCGCGCCCAGGACCACCATCGAAGGCCAGACCGGAATCCAGAGCCTGAACAGGGGCATCCAGTCACCGCCAGCCATGCACATGGCAACGGCATGCGCCAGCAGCGCCACGCCCAAGGCCCGCTCCCGAGGTTCCAGGGCACGCCAGGGCCGGGCCGCTATCAGGAGCCAGACCGGTCCCGCCCACAGGAGCCCGGCGGCCACGTACCAGAGGCCGTACAAGACGTCCGAGGGCTTCGCGAACACGGAGAGCGGCGCCGGGCTGCCGAACCAGACGTATCGCACCCCGGCCACCAGCACCGCCGGCGCCACACCACTCGGCAACGCAGCAAGGAGCGACCACGGGCTTGGGGGGCTTGTTTGGCGACACCGCGCCTCTGCCCAGGCGGAGCCGAGCCCCGTGGTCACCGCCCACGGGAGCAGTTCGGGGCGCCAGGCCGCCGCCACGCCCGCAGCCCAGGGCGCCGACCCACTCCGCCGAAGGGCGAGAGCCCCAAGCAGCGCCACGACCCCGGTCTCCATACCGGAGGACGCCCAAGCAGCCGGAGGCGTCGCGATCGCGAGGAGCGCCAGGGCCAAGCACCGGCTCCGACCGGTTCCGGATCCGATAACCAGCCGGACCGTCACCAAGACCGCCCCGAGCCAGGCGAAAACTCCGAGCCATCGCGCGGCCTCGAGAGCCTCCCACGGGCTGTCCTTGGCGAAAGGCACCAGTATGGCTGCCCATCCGAGGGGAGTCACAGCATCAACCGACGGTCCACCGGGATTGAACGCGTATCCCCGACCCAGCGACCATTGATGGGCAACCCGGGCTGCCACCAGCGCATCATCGACGGTGAATCCCCAGGCAAACACCAAGGCGGGAACTCCGACGCCGAGGGCGGCCAGCGTCGACGTGCCCCAGCTTGGTGCCCGCGGCTCCCTAGTCATCTTGCCCGGTGCTGCCAAATCCTCGGCTAATCCAACGCAAAACTTCGAATCCTCTCCGTGGCCTCTCTACGATGCCGCCTGGATGTCGGCAATACACGTCCTGGTGCGCCCCGGAACCGCAGTTGCGCAGAACAGAGAGGCAGGCCCTCTGTACGGCCTCTTCGACGTCGTCGTCGACGGGGTCAACCTCACAGCACGGATCGGCGACAGGCAGGCCATCGCGCTCGTCGGTGAGTTGGCCCACGCCGTCGCCGAATTGATGTCAGGCCAGCGGCCCCGAGTGACCCTGCAGCTCTACACCGAACAGGAAGCGTGGGAGCTCGGCCTCGAAGCCGACGGTCGAGAGGCCTTGCTGAGCGTTTTCCGCGCAGGCGTGGCTCCCGAAGTTGCCGCTTACGGGCGTCGGGTCCTGCTGGCAGATCTTCGAGATGGGGTGCTTGCGTCGCTGGGTGAGGTGATGGACGAGCACTGTCCTGGACCGCTGGAGTCTGCGCTGAATGCCGCACGCTCCGCGCTGATGGCCCAGACGGTCTCCCGAGCCCGCACTCTCACCAAGCGCGCCCACGAGGTCAGCACTCAGGCCGTCAGTGACGTCTCGCTCAGCGCCCGCGCCGACTTCAGACACACGAGCCAGGCACCGGTGCAGAGCGATATCGAACGTTCGGACCTTCACTCTCTGCTGATGTTGGGTGCCTTCCGCGCCAAGGTCCGCGGTCGCACGGTTTCGGTGAATGGCGTCCACCCCTTTCTCGTGGCTGAACGGCTGGTAGAGCTGGCCCAAGAGGCCGTCGACGCTTGGCAGACCGCTCGCCCGCTCTTCCGACGAGTTGAGGTTGGCGAACTGAGACTGGGAATTCGGCGCGGACCTGGCGAGGCTCGCCTAGCCCTGACGTTGGGCAGGCGCGGGTCGCAGTCAGGAGCGTCGTCGGTGACCTTTCCCGAACTCGGGACCTCCGAGTTCTCGGACGCAGTCGCTGAGTTCGCGCAACGGCTCAGTGAAGCATTCACTCTGCATGATCCAGGGCAGCGCCAGAATCTGCGGCTCTCGGCCTTGCGCACCAGCGCGGCTGGCCTCGTCGAAAGCGTGAGTCGGATGAACGCGGACCACACCGTGCTGAGCTCGGACTCGACGCGACATCGCAGTTTCAGCGCTCCCCCCAGGGTCGTCGGCAGCCGCGGCCGCTGGGAACACGGGGGCAAGATTCGGTTCCTCCCCAGGTGGACCGCCGTAGTCCCCAACGTGGAACTCCGATCCGTCGCCCTCCAAGGCGACCACTTCTTCGCCAGTTCTGCCCGAGAAACCATGTGTCTTCACGGTTCGACCGGAGAGCTACTGTGGCGGGTGGGCAGCGTGCGCGCAGGCAGCATCGCGACGGCTCACGCGTTGGTACGACTCCACGCCGACGGAAAGATCTGCCTCCACGATCTAGACACGGGTCTCGTGCGTGCAACGGTCCGGCTGACGCCTCGGAGCGCCGGAGGCGCGACCGGCGCCGTGGTGCAATCCGCTGGACTACCCAAACTGCTCGTCGTCGCCGAGGCGGAACGCCGGATCACCGCCGTGGACCTCGTCTCGGGGGAGATTCGGTGGCGGTACACCGCGCCAACCCCGGGCGCCTACCGGGTCCGGCGCGCTGGTAGGTTGATCATGGTCTCCGGAGGCGCCACGGCGCTCACCGCGCTGGACGTCGTGAGCGGAGAAGTGGCCTGGAGGTCCTGCGATCGTCTGCCGTTTTCTGGCGACATGAGCGTGGATCGCGACCTCGTGTTCACCGTCTCAGGCGCGCGAAGCGGACAGGACAAGCTCCTCTGCTACGACCTCCAAAACGGCAAGCTCGCCTGGTCTGTCGATTTAGACGAACGACCGGTATTGGGTCAAGCCGTCCTCGTGTCCAAGACCTCCGTGATCGTGCCCACCCAAAACGCCGAAGGGCTGGGCGCGATGGGCTTCTCCCGCGATGACGGGAAGCTCCTCTGGCGCCGGGACCAATGCCTGGCAGCGGGCGCCTCGAGCTGGCTGGTAACCGAAGACACCGTAATGGCAAACAGCGCCTCCGGTGCGCTCTCGGCGCTCGACACCGCCAGCGGCGAGTCGCTCTACACCCACACCTTCAGTCACAACCTGGACGGTGATGGTCCCCGCCGCCTCGAGCTTCAGGTGCGGGACGGAGCCCTCTTCGTCCCCCAACACCAAGCCATCGTGCTGCGTCCCCGCGATGGGGAACTTCTCGGGACGGTACCCTGCGACCTCGTTCCGGATGTCCTGCGCGTGGACGAGTCATGTGCCGTGTACGTCACGGAGGACAGCGGCCACATCGCCGCCTTCTCGGTCGCACCACAGCTCATGAGGATCAAGTAGCGCGCCGTGCGCCACCGGCCGGAGGAAGCCCCGGCCCCGGAGCAGTCCGGCAAGCACCCCTCAGCCCGAATGCGCCTCACCGCCATCCACGCAGATGACGTTAGCCGTCATCCAGTACGCGGCAGGGTGAGCGAGCGCCGCGATGGCGCGGGCGACATCCAGAACGGTGGTCAGACGCTTGTGGGGGTTCTTGCGTAGCGCCATTTCCTTCATGACCTCGGCGCCCGGAATCTTCTGAAGTGCGGGCGTATCGGTGACGCCAGCGCAGATCGCGTTCGCGGTAACCCCCCGCGGAGCGAGTTCGTAAGCGATCTGTCGAACATGGGCCTCGAGCGCCGCCTTGGCCGCGCTCACCGCGCCATATCCTGACCACGCCGCGGAGCTCCCACTGCTGGTCATGGCGAAGATCCTCGCGCCGTCCGCGAGCAGCTCCCGCCCCAGCGTGTCTTGCACCCAGTACACGAGACTATTGGCCATGACGTCGACCGTCATTTCGACCTGCCGCTGCTTCGCGGACTCGGCGCCCGAACCCCCGAAGAACGGAAGCAGGGAACCAAACGCCAGGGAGTGCATGACCAGGTTGAACTTCTCCCCTGCGCCACGGCTGCCGAAGCGCTCGGCTAGCTCGTCGAGGACGACCGTCCTCCGGACTTCGTCAGCAGCGTTCATGTTGAAGAACCACGCCTCCCGACCAAGGTCGTGGATTTGGCCAACAAGCGTGTCGACGTTCTGCTGCGTCGCGCGGCGATCGAGGTGGACCCCCACGATGTCCATGCCAGCACGTGCCAGAGTCAGTGCGGTAGCCGCACCGAATCCGCTGGAGGCGCCAAGAATCAGCGCCCAACCTTGAAGCGTTGGGAGGGGAAATGGGTCAGGAGATGACATCGAACCTCTTCGAGGCAAGGCCCCCAGGTCCGACTACCACGATGGGCACGAGGTGATCGAGCCGATGGCTAGAACCCGAGTCGGTCGGGGGCACGCCCCCGCCTTCCTGAAGCCAGATGGTGGAAGCGCCAGTGACCTCGTCGAAAACGGCCAACCAGCCGCCACCATTCCGAGGTGAATCACCTACCGAGGGGGGTGAGGCTGCCAAGTCCGCGACCCTGTATTGCGATGGGACCGCCGCCCCAAGTTCTCCGCCCACCCCGAAGGCCGAACTACCCGAGAATGGTGACACGCAGGGAGGATCCCTTGCCCGCTTGCGTACTGGGGTGAGTCAATCGCTTCCACCTGTGTTCGACCGTCACGCTGCGCACCGTAACAGGTGACGCTCCAGCGTTACGGTGTGACGCCTGCCTCGTGCACAAGCAGTCGAATAAATTGATAATTTAACCTGGCATGCTCCGTGCTTGTCGGGTCAGCGCACGGCGGCGTGCCTCGCCCCGCCGGCGCCTGAGGTTCGATCATGAGCAATGCGACTGCATCCTTCAGTGATACCAGCCACGCCCTCCGCCAGCCCGGACACTCTGTCGACGAAGAAGCGGCCTTGGTGGATCGACTGATTGTGGACGATCCCCGAGCATGGCGTGAGTTTACTGGGCGCTACTCACGGCTCGTCTATGGGTGCATCCAGAGAATCATCCGGCGCTTCCCGAGCCTCGGACCGGACGACGCCAGGGAAATCTACGCCTCCTTCTGCCTCCAGCTTCTCGCCAACGACAAGCGCAAACTACGGTTGTTTCGCTCGGACCGCGGCGCGCGCCTCAGCACCTGGATATCGCTGCTTACCTCCCACGCCACGTACGACTACCTTCGCTCGGTCCGAAGGGAGCCGTGTCGAACGAGCGTCGCCGACACGGAGCGCTTGTCATGCACTCTGCCCGATCCCTCTCAGGTCGTAGAAGGCCGGCAGCGGGCCGATCGCGTGGCCGGGCTTCTTTCGGGTTTCAGTGAGCGTGACCAGGAGTTCATGATGCTCTACTACGGTGAGGGCCTCTCGCCCGAGTCCATCGCGGAGACCCTCGGCATCAGCGTGAAAACGGTGTACTCGAAGAAGCACAAGATCCGCACCCGACTCGAGACCGCCCTCATCGGCCCGCAACTGGCGGCTTGATGGACTCTGATGGAGCTCGTGATTCGTCGAGGCGTGGGCCAGCTGATCTGAGTCGCGTCCGAGGGCGAAGGGCGTGCTGGGCTCGCGGGCCGCTGGAGGAGAGAAACGCGAGCCCCCCTCGGTCGGGGCGGAGGCGCGCGTTTTCCTGGTGGCCCGCGCGACGGCTGCCGTTACAGCTCCCGCTCGGATGCGAGGCTGTGTTACGAGAAACGTAGCCGGCGGACAGGTGGCCCCGGCGAACGCTTCCCGATGCCCATCGCCGAAATGCTGCGACCGACTCGTGAGTGACTGCAAGATCCTAGGCCCCAGCCCGCGAGCCCTCGCGTGTCTGCTGTCATATCTCACAGCGGCGGGGTGCGGTTCCATCAACGGGGCCACGACAGCTCCGACTCTGAGCGAGATCGGGATGAGTCCGTCTCAGCAGCTTCACGAGTTGGAACTTGGGGGACGTCCGCCAGCCGTTCTCGTTTCGCGCCACGGAGACCCAGCCGGCGCAGTCGCGATCGCCTTCGCCGCCCCGGATGATGGCCCAGCGCAGGCCCAAGCTGTCGTGGATCTGCTCGCGGCGAGGCTTGAGGCGGCGGGGTACGGCCCGCTCACAGCGAGCTTGCTGTCAGGCGGCGGGTACGTCGCGGTCCTGGCCAAGACGCCTGACGATACCGAATCGATCATCGAGGCCATCGACCGAGCACTTCGCGACGTGGTCACGGGCAGAGAGCCGTGGCTTGACGACTTCGGCCGCCGGCAGCAGACGGTAAGAAACGCCGTGGACAGCGCGGGGCATGCTGTGACCTCGAACACCTGCTCCGCCGCACCGAATCCAACCCAGGCGAGCCTGGTCGCTTCCTCACCGAGGTCGAAGGCAGCCTTGCAGCGGCTGAACGCGTGGCGGTCGGCGGCCAGACAGTCGTCCAGGGCGCGACTGGCCATCCTGGGCGGGCCAAAGCATCTTGCAGCGGCAGAAGGCGCGATCGAATCACTGGAACCGTGGCCAGCGGGTATCCTTCCCAGTCCCACCTGGCCGAAGAGCAGTGGTTTTGCCGTTGCGCCAGCGTCAGGAGGACCAAGCCGCCTGTCGATCGCCGTGCGGCTCCCCGCGGCAGGCCCTACCGTCGACGTTGCGAGCGTTCTCGGGGCTCCTGAGTCTCCCCTGGCCATTCAACTGGGAGCCCTAGGCCACGGATGGCGCATCGAAACGCTGTCTGGCGAAGCCGAGCTACTCGGAGGGTGCCTGCACCTGGAACTGCGGCCAGACGCGCACCACGCAGGGGTCGCCCCCACGGAAGTCGCTCGGGCAGCGAGACTCGTCGTGGCCGAGGTCGAGCGAGCGGCAACCCTCGCCACTGAGAAGCCCCGAGCGTCCGCCACTGCCATCCTTCGAACCGAGGACCCGCGGCGAGCAGCTGCGGCGGCCGCCTGGCGCGCCCTCAGTCGTCCCGTCGACGAACCCTTGCGAGCGGGGATCACGTGGCAGTCGGACGAAGACGGTGACGCATCGAGCCAAGACCTCGAGCGCGCGTTTGGTCAGTTCGACGCTTACTGGAAGGCGTCGAGTCTCGAGGCCAAGGTTCGTCAGGAGCCGGGCCAAGGTGAGTTGTGGGTCCTCCTCGCCAGCCCGTGCGGCACGGCGGCGGAGGGACGCCTGAATGCCGGACTCGGCGCGTTGGCCCTGAGTGCGGTGGCGCGAGCGAACGACGGCCAGAGGGGGGTTGCCTTCGAGCCCTGGGTAGCTGCGGATGGCTTGGGTCTCGTCGCTCACGCGACGCGGCTCGACGACAGCGAGACGCCCGAGCAGCTCGCCATTCGAGTTGCCGACGCACTCGGCAAAGCCCTGGTTGCACGCGAGCCAGCGTCACGGGCCTTTTTGGAGGCGCAGCACGCCAGCATGGCGCTGCTTGGTCCCCATCCACGACCGGGATACTGGAGCCTGCTCGATTCGCTTGCCCCAGAACACCCCTCGTGGCTCCTCCCCGAAGGAACCTGGGATACGCTGGCGAACGCCGACGCAGCTCACGCCGCGACCCGACTGCGGATGCTGCTCTCAGGGCCCCTGCGGGTCGCGAGCCTGACCAACGGCGAAGCGAGCCAAAGTGAGATCGTTGAGGCCACCCTCGCCCGATGGCTTCGGCCGGTCCGCGCGGAGCCGCGGCAGTGCCCTGCATCGCCCGCTGCGCCACCCCCTCGCTGGGGACTGACCCGCCTCAACGTCGCGGAGCTGACCGAGCACGCAACCCACTACGTTGGAATCGCCTTGCCCACGTACGACGCCCCGCTAGACAGCGAAGCGCGGTACACGGCCTGGCTTCTCAACCGCAGCGGAGGGTGGCTGGACCGAGCACTGGCCCGGTCGCACCTGGCTTCATGGGCCAAGGCGCATCTGCTCGGAGGCCCCAAGGCGGCAGCACTCGTCGTCGAGCTTGCTGCCCTGCCAGAGCAAAGACAAACGGCAGTCATGCAAGTCCGCGCCCTCTTCGGGCGCCTCGCGGCGGGTGCGGTGACAGACAGCGACGTCGCCGCGGCCACGCGCTACTTCGAGGATGCCGAGCTGCTGGCTGCGCTCGATCCTCGCTTCCGTATCGTGAGACTGTGGCGCCGCCAACCGGAAACCAAACCGAAGGTGACGCTCGAGGATCTCCGCATGTTCCACCGGCAGGTGTTCGCCGCGGGCCGCGCCGTGGTCATCGAACTGGCCAGAGAGCCGTGACCTCGAACCTCAGGGCACGCTGGCCGATGGCATCGTGAGGGGGCCACGCGGGCGCATCGCTCGCAACCCAACGTTTTCCTCCCGCCCCTCGCGTGCTAGCTGCTCTGCATGCAAGGTCGTCAGAGCGTCCTGATCCTCGATTACGGATCCCAATACACGCAGCTCATCGCCCGGCGGATTCGTGAGTGTCACGTATACTGCGAGATCCACCCCTGCACCCTCTCGATCGAGAGCGTCCGCGATCTCGCCCCCAGCGCCATCATACTCAGCGGCGGACCTGACAGCGTCTACGCAGCGGGTGCCCCACGAAGTGACGCGGCCCTGCTCGAACTAGGGATTCCAGTCCTAGGCATCTGTTACGGGATGCAGCTCATGGCTCAGCAATGCGGGGGCACGGTGGAGGGCAGTGACCACCGAGAGTATGGCCCGGCCAAGGTCACCGTGGAACAGGCAACCGCAATCTTTGGGCCATTTGCGGTCGGCGAGGGACTCGACGTCTGGATGAGTCATGGCGATCGACTCACCCAGGTTCCGCCCGGGTTCGGCTGCCTCGGCTCGAGTCGGGGCGCCCCCCTGTGCGCGATTGGAGACCCAGAGCGAAGACTCTTTGGCATCCAGTTCCACCCCGAAGTGGCGCACACCCCGCGCGGGGTCGATCTCCTCCGCGCGTTCCTGTTCGACGTCGCAGAACTGACCCCCTCATGGACACCGGGTTCATTCGTCGACGAGGCCATTACCAAGATACGAAGCGCGGTAGCCTCCAACGAACGCGTGCTCTGCGCGCTCAGCGGCGGCGTTGACTCCTCGGTCGCTGCCGTGCTCTGTCACAGGGCACTCGGCGACCGCTTGGTGTGCATTTTCGTCGACAATGGGGTATTGCGTGGCGGGGAGCGAGAGCGCGTCGAGCGTATGCTCCGCAAGCACTTCCAGCTCAACCTGGTGGTAATCGATGCTGCGGAGCGTTTCCTCGAAGCACTCCGAGACGTGACCGATCCCGAGCAGAAGCGCAAGACCATCGGCAAGCTGTTCATCGACGTCTTCGAGGAGCACGCCAGGGGGATCGAGAACGCTCGGTATCTCGTGCAAGGGACCCTCTACCCAGACGTCATCGAGAGCGTCAGCGTGCGGGGGCCAAGCGCCGTCATCAAGAGCCACCACAACGTTGGAGGGCTACCGGAGCGCATGAATCTGAGACTCATCGAGCCGCTGCGGGAGCTCTTCAAGGATGAGGTCCGGAGCGCCGGGGATGCCCTCGGGATGCCCCGCGACGTGCTGTGGCGCCATCCATTCCCGGGGCCCGGGCTGGCGGTTCGTTGCCTCGGCCCGATCACCCATGAGCGTCTCGAGGTACTCCGCAAGGCGGACCGCATCGTCATCGAGGAAATCCGCGAGGCGGGCTTCTACGACTCGCTGTGGCAGGCATTCGCGGTCCTTCTTCCCGTCCGCAGCGTCGGCGTCATGGGGGACGGTCGGACCTACGACGAGGTCTGCGCGATCCGCGCCGTACACTCCACGGATGGAATGACGTCCGACTGGGCCCGCCTCCCCGACGAACTCCTCGGGCGGATGAGCTCCCGTATCATCAACGAGGTCAAGGGCATCAATCGGGTCGTGTACGATATCAGTTCGAAGCCACCTGCAACCATCGAGTGGGAGTAGCCCATGATGACGCGCAACACCTGCTCCCCAGACACAACCCTCCCGGGCTCTGATCCGAACCCGTCACGATCACCGGCCAGGTACCGGGCGCGCCGCGCTGGTTACGCCTCCCGCCGTCATGCCCGCCTCATTCCCGTCCTGGCCATGGCGGTTGCCATGCTGGGCGGCATGGGCGCCGCGACGGGATGTGGCCTCAACTCGGTCCGCGCGGCGGTCACCCTCAGCCTGAATGGGCCGAAGGGGACTCCGGCGGACGCCTCGGTGACCATCGACGAGCAGTACGTCGGTCCGCTCTACTACGTCGCTGCCCACGGAGTGCGCCTCCCCAAGGGTGAGCATCGCATCAGCGTCACGCGCGAGGGATATTTTCCCTGGGATCGACTGGTTACCGCGAACCGTGAGCCAATCCATCTCGCAGTCGAGTTGGTGCCGATTCCTGACTGAGGGATGCCGTGGTCGGCCCACCGAAACGGTCAGATATTCGGGCAAAGGGCTAGGCAGATGGGTTTCCCCTGCTATAGTCCGCGCCTCTCCAGTCCGGGGTGTACCTCAATCTGGTAGAGGGCCGGCTTTGGGTGCCGGTTGTTGGTGGTTCAAATCCACTCACCCCGACCACTCGCGCGCCTTCGGACAGCGCGCTTTCAGCTGACGCGGTTGTTGGAGGCTCACTCCACTGACCTCGACTGCTGTTCTCAAGGGCGAACCTTGAGCTGCCGCGGGGGACTTCACTGCCAGCCCCCCTGCGGGCAGCGAGAGCGCTCCGCGGCGTCCCGCGCCGAACGGCAGGTGACTTCGCCACGAGATGCCCGCCTGTCTCGCGAAACGCCGGTACGGCTCGTCACGCCGCGCTGTTGTGCCACGCATCGACAGCGCCGGTAAAGCCGGCCGAGCGCAGTGGAGCTCCTCGCTGCGCCAGACACAAAAACAACGCGCCCCGGTGCTCACCGAGGCGCATTGCCGACCGGGCCTATCCCCAGTCCGTGTGAAAAATTTGAGCCTCCCTGCGCCCTTCGTCAAGTCGAGAATGGGGGAGAGGGGGAGCGGTTCCATCGGCGCCCGATCCAACCACGTCCGAGCTGCCTCGAACGCCGCTCGGTCCACCAACGCCTGCAGGGTCGTCGAGGCGCCAACTCGAGGCGGCCGGTGGCATCAAGCTGACGCAACGCTGTCGGCGCTCGTGATGTGCCTATCGAAGTGGCTCTATAGGTGGCGAGCGCCAATGGTTGGCCGACGCGCGTGAAGGGTGCCCTCCAGACCGTGCCCCCTCTCGTTCCCATCGACTCCGACGTCTGCCCGCACCATGAAGGATGCTCGGTGCAGCCGCGCCACAGAACACTGGGGAGACAGCACAGGTTGGCTTTAGTTGGAGCCCGAGAGGCGGACCTTCCAATTCCCGGCGCTTTAGCGGACGATGGCCCCCGGCCCATGCCCCCCAAGCGCCCCGCCTCGTCCACATCCCCCGAGGAAACACCGGTTCCGACCACCTCAGCCTAACTCGACTAGGCCCACCACCAGCGTCGAAAGCAGCTCCAGGCGTGGTTCGACGACCAAGTCCGGGCGAGCGCGGTCGCCAGAGGTCGACGCCGCTGGGCCGGCTCGAATGCATCCAAGACTGCCAGCCCGTCGTTTCTACAGCCGACAGATCGAGGGACGGCTGCCCAACCTCGCCGGATGGCGGCCGCTCGGTCACCCCCACCTTCGAAGCGTTCGGGCAGTTCGTGCTTGCCATTCGCCTCGGACGCCCGCCCGATTGGCGGATTGCGTCCCCGCGGAGCGCGCCTGCGCAGGCGGCTCCTCAGCCGTTCTGCCCACCAGCGTGTCCGGCACCCTGCGGGGTCACAATGACGGGCGGACAAGCATGATCGGTGAGCGGACAAGCATGATCGGTGGGCGGTCAAGCCCTGTCTCCCAGCGGCCAAGCCTCCTTGGTGAGCGGCGGAGCTTGGAGCGCCAGGGGCCAGGTTCGGTGGCCAACGGTCAAGCAGGATCGGTGAACGGTCAAGCCTGAGTCACGGTCTGCGCGGTGCTTCGACCGCCCGCGCGAGCTTCCTCGACGCTTCCGGAGCCCATCGACGCTCCTCGCAGGGAGGCGCGCTGGGTTCCGACGGTCGAGGAGTAAGCGAGGGGTCGTCGATTCCAAGCAACTGAGCTTTGGGGCGCCCGATGAAGGGGAATCAATGCCGCCGGTGCGCCTTGGGCGCTCTGGGCGGCCTAACCATGAGGTGAGAGCCGTGTATCAAGACGTTACCAACCAGACCCTGGAGTCCACGACCAAGCGCGCCGTGTCCTTCCTTCGCGCCATTGCGACCAAAGCGGAGATCCGCAACGTGATGGCCAGCGCGGGGTATGACGCAGCCGAGCAGAAGGAGGGGTGGCGGCTCGTGACGCTCGTCTCGGGACTGAGCGAGCCCAAGGTCGTGCGTGAACACGACGACAAGGCCCGGGCCACCATTGCCGAGCTCGATGCCCTGGACGAGCCGCTGTTTCGCCGTGCCCACGCGGCCCTGGGGCGCCTGCACCCGGAGCAGGACGCCTTCGTCTTCTCGGGTCTGGCTCCAGCGCGGGGCCCGGAAGCCGTGGTTGCCGTCGCGACCTTCCTCGACCGACTGGACGCGCTCGAGAGCGCGCAAGACCGGCGTGCGACGCGCAAGGCCGACCAGGGCGCCCTCGCCACCCTCGAGAAACGCGGCATTACGGCCGAGTACCGCGAGCAGCTGCGGGAACTGGTGGCGGTGGCGCAGGCGGTGGAGTTCCCTGACGAGCCGCCGACAGATGCCGTTACCACGAGTGAACGGGAGGAGGCCCTCATCGAGCTTCGCGCCTGGTACAAGGATTGGGCCGAGACGGCGCGCTCGCTGATCGTGCGGCGTGACCACCTGATCTTGATGGGGCTCGCTCGCCGCAGGCAGTCGCTTCGAGGTGAGGCCGAGGAGAGCGAGGGAGCCGTCGACGATGACGGAGCCGAGAACGGAGGCGGTGCTGGAACGAGCTCGGCGGGGCTTGGTGGAGCGAGCTCGGCGGGGCTTGGTGGAGCGAGCTCGGCGGGGCTTGGTGGAGCGAGCTCGGCGGGGCTTGGTGCGGGTACGAACCTCGCTGGCGGCGCTGGCTCCAGCGTGCTGGGCGCCACCGGAGCGACCGCGTTGGCGCACCCTGGCGCTGCGCCCGCTGCCGGCATGTCGAACCGGGTCGGTGCCGGCACGTCGAACCGAGTCGAATAGGAACGCACGCACCCGAGGGAAAGGAGGTTATGGATGAAGACCCGCCCCGCGGCCGTGCCGAGCCACGAGGACTCGGAGCGGCTGCCGGCCGTGCCGAGCCACGAGGACTCGGAGCGGCTGCCGGTCATGCCGAGCCACGAGGACTCGGAGCGGCTACTGGTCATGCCGAACCGCAAGGACTCGGAGCGGCTGTCGGTCATGCCGAGCCGCCAAGTCTTGCGGCGGCTGCCGGGGCGGGTCGTTACGTTCTTGGAAGCCGTCGGCACCCGGCGCGACGTGCGCGCGCTCTTGGCGAGCGGCGGTTATGGGCCGGAGGATCACGCTGAGGGCTTCCGCTTGCTGGCGGCCGTGTGCGCCTATGGTGCGGCGCTCCCCCCCGGGGGCGACCGTGATGCCAATTCCCGGAGTGCGTTCCGCGATCTCGAACGGTGGACGAGCGCCAACTTCAGTCGCTACCGCATCGCCGTCGAGCGACTCCACCCAGGCGAGGAGAGCCCGTTCGTTGGCATCGAGGCGCCGGACCAGGGTGACGCTTTGCGCGTGGTGGCAACCCTCCTCGAGCGATTGAAGCAGCTCGAGGCGCGCGGGGGCACGCTTTCCGCCGTCGCAGACGGCAGCCCTGATAGATCGCGAATCAGCGGGTCGTCACTCCTCGAGACCTTGGGGCGACGCGGCCTCGATGCAAGGGAACGAGAGCGGCTCGAACAATGGGTCACCGCGGCTCAAGCGGCGCCCGACGCCGTGAACGTTCCGGTGCGAGAGTGCCGTGACACCGAGCTTCTCGCCCTGCACCGTTGGTACACGGACTGGGCCGCCACGGCGAAGTCCCTCACCCGGCAGAGGCACACCTGGATCGCCCTCGGCCTCGCCTCGCGCGGAAAGCGGGACGACGCTGGCGAGGAGT
>CAYRKE010000059.1:0-3437 GCA_964424695.1 uncultured Polyangiaceae bacterium | reverse complement strand
TGGATCGCCCTCGGCCTCGCCTCGCGCGGAAAGCGGGACGACGCTGGCGAGGAGTGAGGTGGTTTTGCAGGCGGCAGCATGATCTTGCGCAGCAGCGCCGCGCGCTGGAGCACGGGCGCCACTGAGTAGAGTCGCGCTGTGTCTCATTGTGTATTCCGCGGGGCGGTGTCATGCTGGCGCGCGTGATGGTGTGCGGATCGCGAGGGGTCTCTGTGATGCGGTTATGGCGTTCTGTCGGTTGCCTTCTTTTGCTCGCTGTCGGCTGCGTTCACGTGCAGCAGCGCGGGCCCCGCTGTGTCGAGGTGGACGACCTGGAGGAGCAACCCTTGGCGCCTTCGGTGGGCCACGGCCCAGACGCGTACACCGAGCTGCTAGACGCTGTCCAAGCTGGGGATCTGGGGGCCGTCAAAGCGTCGCTGGCGGAGGGACGCACCGCGGCGGAGCTGTTTGCGAGCGTCAACGACACCGGTGCAACCGCCCTTATCGCGGCGGCTGAGCGCGGGTTCACGGAGATCGTCGGGGTCTTGCTCGCCAAGGGTACAGATGCGAATGCCAGGACGGTCGACGAGGGCGCAACTGCCCTGATTGCAGCCGCGGAGAACGGACAGGTGGATGTCCTGAGGCTTCTGTTGGCGAGGGGCGCTCAGGTGAATGCGAAGACGAACGCAGCCAATGGGGGAATACCCGCCCTGATGGCAGGGGCGAAGAGTGGCAACGCGCTGGTGGTGGAGCTCCTGCTGGCCAAGGGGGCCAATCCGAACGAAAGCTCCGCTGATGAAGCAACAGCCCTGATGTGGGCGGTGGAACAGGGAGACTCCGAGATAGTCCGGCTGCTTCTGGAGCACGGGGCGGATGTAAATCACCGGGCCAATGGAGGGGTGACAGCGCTGTGGATCGCGGCGTCGCGGGGCGACACGGACCTTGCCTCGCTACTGTTGGTCAAGGGGGCGGATGTGATTCAGAGGACCGATGGCAAAGACACGGCGTTGTGGGTGGCTGCGTCGCGTGGTCACGCGGACATGGTTTCACTTCTTCTGGAGAAGGGGGTAGATCTGGATCCGAGGACCAAAGACGGCGCCACCGCGCTGTTGGCGGCGGCAGGGGGGGGACACGAAAACGTGGTGGAGCTTTTGTTGGCACAGGGTGCCGATGCGAATGCCCGAACCAACGATGGAGCGACCGCCCTGATGGCGGCGGCAGAGGCAGACGGAGGGAAGAAGGACGTCGTTGCGCTGCTGCTCGCGCACGGTGCCGACGTGAACGCTCGAACCAACGGTGGAGCGACCGCCCTGATGGCGGCGGCAGAGGCAGACGAAGGGAAGAAGGACGTCGTTGCGCTTCTGCTCGCGCACGGTGCCGACGTGAACGCGCAGACGACCGATAGTGGGACCACCGCGCTGTTGGGAGCGGCCAGAGCTGGGGATGAGGAAGTGGTGAGGCTGCTTCTGGCTAGTGGCGCCGACGTGAATCACCGGACTATCGATGACGGGGAAAGTGCCCTGATCTTGGCGGCCGAGCATGGTAACATCGAGCTCGTCAGTCTCTTGTTGGCGAGTGGTGCCGACGTGAACGCCAAGGCGACCAGCGATGGCAGAACCGCGCTCGTCACGGCCGCGTCAGCGGGACACTCCAGGATTGTTGAACTCCTGCTGGCGAAGGGTGCAGATCCCAACACAGAGTTGGTCGACGACAAGGCGACGCCGCTGAGCTTGGCAGCAGCGGATGGTCATCTGCGAATCGTCGAGCTCCTATTGAACCATGGGGCGGCGCCGAATGTTCAAAGGGTCCGTGATGGATCAACACCCCTTCTGCAAGCAGCGGCCAACGGCCACGCGGAGATTGTGACCATGCTCCTGGCACGGGGCATGGATCCGAACGCAACAGACGCCGATGGACGAACGGCCTTGATGGCAATGGCTGCCCACGGAGCGGAGGAGGTCATCACAGCCCTTCTAGCCAGGGGGGCGGATCCGAATGCCCGGGATGCCGGAGAGATGACGGCACTGTTGGCCGCCGCACAGGGTGGGCATACCGAGACCGTGAAGCTGCTTCTGGAGCGAGGCGCGGTTCTCAACGCCAAGGCGACCGATGGCGCAGCGGCCTTGGCGGCCGCGTCCGGGCGTGGCCATGTGGAAGTCGTCGAACTGCTGCTCGAGAAAGGTGTGGATCCGAATGCCCGGGATGCCCGCGAGATGGCGGCACTCATCTCCGCGGCGCAGGGTGGGTACGCGGAGGTTGTTAAGGTGTTGCTGGAGAAGGGCGCGGACCTCAACATCAAGACGACCGAGGGGCAAACGGCCTTGATGGTAGCCGCCAAGAACGATCGTGAGATGGTCGTGAAGCTTCTGGTGGCAGAAGGCGCGTACTCAATGGTCCAAGTGCCGGAAGGCACGTTCTGTATGGGCACTCGCTACGACGGCTGGAATCCCGAGGCGCCTTATCCGATGAAGGTCGAGGCCTTCGAGATGGACATGATGCCCGTCACTGTGGCGCAGTACCGGGCCTGCATGGAAGCTGGGCGGTGTTGCGTTCCCGAAACGGACGCGCAATGCTACAAGTCCTATTCGGGTCGTGATGCCGATCCTATGGACTGCATCAGCTGGGACGATGCGAAGGACTACTGCGAGTGGGTCGGCAAACGCTTGCCCACCGAGCGGGAGTGGGAATATGCAGCGCGAGGGCCTGCCCACCAGGAGCGCCCAGGCGAATTGGTCAATCGTCCCCTTGCCGACAGTCCGTTCGGGGTGAGAGACATGGTTGGCGGTCTCAAGGAATGGACCGCGACTGGGTTCTCGGATCTCTATTCCGAGGAAGTGCCGTGTGAGTCTGAAGAGCCATGCGTCTACCGTGGAGGCGAGAGCGCGCTTGCCCGAAGTCGGTACAATGCGGTTCAACAGGTCTCCGGGCTCGGTTTCCGTTGCGTTAGGTGAGCATGAGTTCAACCGCAAGTGTGGGTCGCCGATTCAGATGTCAGTATCGTCTCTTGGGTACCAGTGTCATGGGCGCCGGGCTTTCGACTGCCCTGGCTTCTGACCACCTATCGCCTCGGCGGCCGGACTGGTCTGTGCCAGTTTGTGCCAATTGAGAACTCGTTCCAGTGGAGCAGGACCGACAATCAGCGCGAAAGGTTGGGGGCTCGTAGTGGCATGTGGTTTGCAAATTCGGGTGCCGTGGTTCAACCGGAGAGCAGGGGCAACAAGCGGCTCCGGGTCGTCGGAGACGGGCACTCGGGCCCCACGTACGCGGTGTGGGAGGTCACGCTCCGATGCAATCAAGCGTGCCGCTTCTGTGGCTCAAGGGCGGGTAAAGCCCGCACTGACGAACTGACTCGAGACGAGTGCCTTGCAACCGTTACCCAACTCGCCGAACTGGGGGTCCGCGAGGGCTGACGCAGGAGGGCCCGACGGCGACCAGGGCGGGCCAGCATCGGTCTCTCC
>CAYRKE010000058.1:0-37878 GCA_964424695.1 uncultured Polyangiaceae bacterium | reverse complement strand
AAAAACAAAGTATATGAAAAGCACAGACGTTCAAAATATCACTACACCCGCCATTGTCGGCAATAATGTGTTATGCCACGTTGTTCTTGATGTCCTTTATGAATGGCACAGAAAACAAAGCGGTTGGTGGTATGGATACACAAAGTTAATGATAGATGTTCGGGATAGAATGGGAAAAGAAATTGAGCTTTCGCAAATTAAAGAAGCATTGCGAGAGTTAAGAAAACAGGGGCTTGTCAAAGTAGAACCAATTTACAAAGAAGAAAGCGGGATGTTCAACGGTAGGGGGTATTTCTACAATGGGGCATAACGTTATCCAACTATGTGCAGGGCGGGATAGCGTGAGAAAAAATTATCAAACTGCACAAACCTACGAGCGGGGTAGGATGCTCGAATTTACAACAATACCCTACTTGCATATAGTTGGGGTTATAAACAGGCTTTATGAAACATGAAATTTTAGAAGGCAAAAAACTCACTGAATATCAAAAAAAGGCACTTCATGTGATTTCAGATTCAAGTGAAAACAATTACATACTTGAAGTTTTTGACGTTCAGGAAGTAAAAACAAGTTACACTATAACAAACGGTGAAGATGATTTTGAAGACATTCGAGAATCAACAATGAAAAAACTTAAATCATTTGATTTTCTACATTCAAAAATTTTGCCTTCATCTGATAGAATTGTCAGGACTAAATATTTCATTCCTGAACGATTCAGGGCGCAGGTCTTTTTAGCTTGTTTATAACGGACAGGTATATGACCAGTGCAGGATTAGAAACCACAAAACTATCGAATTATGATGAAGTTAATAAATAGTACAAACCTTGAAATATGCAGAAACCCTGCATTGGTTATATACCATGTTAGGTGTCTGTATTTTTTAATTTTTTTAGGGAGGGCATTTTATGAGTTTATTTGATAAATACAAAGTTAAATCAATACCGAAAAACCAGACAACAGAATGGTTATTGAAAAAACATTATGCACATAGGATACCTTCTATCGTTTATTCATTTGGTTTGTATGATGGAATACATTTGGTTGGTGTTTGCACCTACGGAATACCACCGCAAAACAATTGTTTATTGATGTGTGGAGAAGAATATAAAGAAAACGCAATAGAACTAAACAGATTGATTAAAAACGATGGACTTGAAAAGAATGTTCAAAGTTGGTTTGTTGCCAGAACATTTGAAATGTTGCCAAAACCTATGATTGTATTGAGTTATTCAGACCCTAATAATGGACATTTTGGATATACATATCAGGCATTGAATTTTCTTTATACTGGGGAAGGTGGTGCAGACAAAGAATATGTTTTTAATGGGTATCAATATTCTATGAGGCATATAAAAGATTACTGGTTTAAGGCAAATAAATTGCCATTTGACGAATATTTAACTATTGACCAAAACTTTTTAAATGCAGGAGGAACAATAATACCAATGACAAAAAAACGTAGATATGTAATATTTTTAGGTGATAAAAGACAAAAAAAAGATATGATGAAAAAACTAATTTGGAAAGTATTACCCTATGAAAAAGGACAAAATGAAAGATATGATACAAGTTACAAGACAGTTACGCAAACCACGTTGTTTTAATCCTAACGGTTTTGAAAAAACCGAGTGCGTGGACAAAAAATTAAAAAATATTGCACCTAACTCATGGCTAACCACAATGCACATACACACCCAATTTGACCGTATATGTGCAATGCGGTAAACACGTAGAAACAACGTTATCCCGGCATCAGGAAAACGAACAAATAACAAAGTAGTAACTTAATAATCAAACACCATGAGAAAAGTAAAATTTAGAAAATGGATTCCTGCAATTTCTGTAAAAACTGCTTTTGCATTTGAACCAAAAGAAGGAACTCATTGCTGGGAGAAAGAATTTAACCATGATGGGATATTTCATCAGTGGGCAAACGCATACGAGGAATCAAGTGCTGGTTTTGGAAATTATACAGTTGCATTAGTTGAATTACCAGATGGAACTATATCTGAAATTCTTCCAAGCAATATTATGTTCATAGACCAAACTTAATTACCATGCGCTACCTTGTAACATCCACTGAATTTGAGCCGTTTTTAACAAAATGGTTTGACCCTGATAATAACTTCGTATTAGGTATGGTTGTATATGACCTATACAATTTTACTTACACCAAGGATGGAACCACGTGGATTCCATTGGCTATCGAGCATTTGTAATTTTGTTTAACTTAATAAATTTTTAACCATGACCTGTATAGTTGGACTTGTTGACAAAAAGCATAATAACGTTGTAATTGGGGCTGATTCTGTTGCTATTGCAGATAATTCTTTTACAATTAGAAAGGATTCTAAGATATTCATTAATGACAAGTTCATCATTGGATGCTCTGGGTCGTTCAGAATGATGCAGTTAATTAGGTTTTCATTCAAACCTCCACGAATAGGTCTTAAGGACATATATGAATACCTATGCACCGACTTTATAAACTCTTTAAGAGAGTGCTTCAAACAAGGTGGGTATTTACAACGCTTTGAATATGGTGACGAAAAGGGTGGTGTTTTCTTACTGGCATACGAGGACAGACTTTTTAAAATTGATTCTGATTTTCAAGTTGGAGAATCTGATAATGGCATGTATGCTTGTGGATGTGGTGATGAATTTGCCATTGGTGCATTATATGCCTTAGAGCATTCTACTGACTTTGATGCACATAGTAAGGTTGAAATAGCACTAAGTGCTGCCTCACATCATTCATTTGTGCATCCTCCTTTTGTAATATACGAAACTAATAAGGATACATTGCCTTTTTAATTTAAGTAATGTAATTTCCGGGGTGGTGGAATAGAGCAGACATTAAATATAGTAAGCCATTCAATGCTTCCGAGGCCGACCGTATTTGTAATTAAACAGATAATAAGCCCGAAAAAATATCGGATAATGGTATGCAGGTTCAAATCCTGCCCCCGGAACGAATATCTTGATAATCTTACATCTGCATCTGTTCAGATTGCAGATTCTTTAATTAGGAAACTTGAATAAACACAGAACAATGAAAAACTTACAACTTTCTTTAAAAACAAAGTGGTTTGAAATGACCAAAGCAGGAATTAAGACTGAGGATTATAGAGAGATTACGCCTTACTGGATTAAAAGACTTGTTGATAAAGACATTTTTAAAAACGATACGTATGAATCTTTTCTGTATTGGTATAACAATATGCCAAAAGGAATTACTCTTTATCATGTTGTAAACAAATACAATTACAACATAATGACTTTGGGCTATCCTAAAAAAACAGACACAGACAGAATCCTTAAACTCGAACACAAAGGAATTGAAATAAGGGAAGGCAATCCAGAGTGGGGTGCTGAACCCGGTAAGATTTACTTTGTGATAAAACACGGAAAAATTGTTAAACTTTAAACTTTTAACACAATGACAGACAAAGTAAAATCTCTAATTAACAAACTACACGAACTTGCTAAGAGAGGCGTAGATGGAGAGAAAGATAATGCAGCATCCATGCTTGATGCACTGCTAAAAAAGCACGGACTTACCATTGATGATATTGAAAAAGATGACGTTGAATATCATAAGTTAACATTCAAATTTGGTGAAGAACAATACATGATAATTCGTCATTGCACATACTATGTAATTGGAACAACTGTTGACTTTTACGGTGTTTACAAAGGCAATCGTAGGATTAAAAACAAAGTTGCAATTAAATGCACTCTTGCTCAATTCTTAGAGATACAGGCCATGAGTGAATTTTACTGGAACGAATATCTAAAAGAGAGAGAATTATTTCTTCATGCTTTCATTCAGAGAAACAGATTATTTCCTGCTGATGTAAACAAAGTTGATATTGATTCAATTGAAGGCGAAGAATTTGAACGATTATCAAGAGTAGTTGAATTAAGCAAAAGCATTAAAAACAATTCATTTCACAAACAACTAAAATAACAAACAAAGATGGCTACAAAAATTCAAATCAATAGTCTTGCAGCATTGGAAAGACTTATTGGGAACGACAATGAACTTGAAATCGAAATAAGAAATTCGGTTGTTCAACTTTTCGTGAAAAAGCATTTAAAGGCTTTAGCAAACAAAGACCTTATGGAAAAAGCAGCAATAGCTGTTCAGAATGCGATAAGCGATGAATTTTTAAATGAAATTAAAACAGATACTCTCTATAAATCAACTTGGAGGTTCAAAAAAGAAATTTTAGACAATTTAAGGAGTGATTTACAATGGCAAGCACAAGAAGAGTTGAGGAATTTAGTTTCTGAGGTAATTGAAGAACAGAAAGTAAAAGATACTATTGGCGCATCATTAAATAATGCCGCTGAACTCATATCAAATCAACTTACTGATACTGTTCTGACAAAAAGGTTAGACGACCTTGTGAATGCCAAGTTATTTGAAAAACTTGGGCTAAAATAAGTTTAATTTTACAAACAACTAAAATAATAACCATGATTTACATCCGTGCCATACTTGCCTTCTTAAAGAAGTCGCTATTTATAGTGTTACCTGCTATCTGCATGATTGGTATATTAATTTATACCAAAGATTCTGACCCCCATAAAGCTCTTATTATTAGGTTTTATGGATTTGTTTTTCTATCTTACACTTCATTTTACATTTACAAATATCTAAACAAATGAGACCTGAACTTTACAACAGAATCCACAACTTTACTGATAAGGATGTGGTAGAATGCACCTCTTTGTCAATGCTTAAAATATATAAGCAAAAGCAATTCGAGACCGTATCCATGATGAAAGATAACATCAAAGTATGGGACTGCGAAATAGGTCAAGGAACCAAGAAAAAAGACCAAGTATATATTAACTATGTAGTTGGTCTTAAGTATCAAAAGATTTTGCTGTCTAAGATAGACACCAGAATCTTAGAGTTGAAACAAGAAGAGGATGCTAAATTATCAGATAATACAGATGGATGGAGGGTTTTGGCTGTTAGTCTTGCTGAGTATCTTGTAAAACATGCCCCTGACTTATTAAATGAGGTTATGTGTGTATATGACAATCCTCTTCCTTCTATGAGTGAATCTGAACACGACTTATTCTTTGGATATGACAATAATAACATCTTTTGAAGCAATCAAAACAGCATCTGGTGTTGGAGCTTATATAGAGTATGTCACAAATGATACAAAAGGATGGATTGCTTCGTCATTAATACAAAATGCTGGTTGTCTATTGACAAGCATAAATAGTCGGAACCCTCTTGAAGCAGAAGATGCTATGAGAACACTTATTGAACGTTCTTTTAATATACCAGATATACAGAACGGTAATTACATAATTGACATTGTTTGACTAAAATCTAAAACATGTTTACAGACATCCAAGACCCTGTGCAAAGGGCAAAATTCATTAAGGATACATGTGATAGCGTTACGGAGGGTGGATACACCAGACGCTTCACACATGATGAAATCAGAGAGCTTGAACACAGGCTATCTGAATTGTCAATTTCTTACGCAGCCATTGAGGAACGTAAAAAAACCTTAATGGATGAAATCAAACAGGAGCTTAAGCCAATTGATGAAGAACTTTCATCTGTCGTAGTTAAGCTTAGGGATAAATCAGAGTATTGCCAAGGCTTCCTATACACATTCATTGATGAAGAAAATAGGACACTTACAGTAGCAACTGAGGATGGCCAGATAATAGAACAGCGTCCCTTGTTTAAGGGTGAATCTATCCAACGACAATTGAAATTTACTGGAACCGATAACGTTTAATACATATTAAATGGACAACGAGAAAATTCAAGTAAACGTAACAACTCCGGGTGTTACAGAAGTAAGGATTGGGGATGCACTTCCCCTTGTTCCTAAAAAACAACTAAAGATTACTGGTGATATTAACACGCCAGCACGATATGCTGCCGGGCGTGTAGATGTTGCGCCAGCAAATAGTGTCGTAATAGTTAATTACGATAACAAATCAATCCTTCTCATTGAGAACCAGTTCGACCCTATTGGAACCGAGATTATAGGCAACCTTACTATTAATAAGAAGCTGGACGAGCTTAATATCAATAAGAAGGTATTCTTAAAACCAGCTAAACTTGCTGAACTTTTCAAGTTTAACAGGAACCTGTTTGAAACAAAGTCAGAGGCCAATGAGATTATTTCAACATTGTTCACTTTCACTGCTAAGGTTGACAAGGTTATTGAGCAACACCAGAGCAACAAGGGAGACAAAAGGTCGCTAATAGACCAAGAGGTAAAATCAAACATCCCTGAATCCATCAACCTTAAGATTCCCATTTTCAATGGTGTTGATACATCATTCAAATTCAAGGTTGAGTTTTATGTTGACCCGGATGATTTGTCAATCGCCTTGTTGAGCAACGAGCTTGATGAAATAATTGATGAAAACACAAAGGCCATCATTGATGCAGCCATTAAGCCCTTGGGTGAAAGAGGCTTTGTTATCATAACACAGTAGTAAACTGAGTATTAACCAACAACATTTTCAAAATGAAAAGATTTGTATTAATTATATTCTTGTCCCTGATGCTATTATCGTGTTCTTATAAGGCATCACCAACGAAATACACCCCGCTATACAGCGAAAATAAGATTACCCATACATTCATGGTCGGCGATGATGGTATTATATGGGTAATTGAACCAAAAACAGATGCATTCGTTATGCACCCAAACATGACTGCTGAGTTTGTTTCATACGAAAGCCCCGGCAAGACAACGGCAATAACCTATAACATAATAGAGCCGAGAGGTTACAATTGGGAGGGCATATTTTGTGTGAAAATACCTATGACATCTGAACTAATTTCGCTTTTAAAGACACACACATTAAGGAGTATTACAGTTGAGACGCTAAAAGGTAAGAGAGTGTATCAGCTAAGGCATGGCCCGGACATTATATGGGACATAAATAAGCTTAAACTACCTTCATAACATTACCCGGAATGGTTCCTGCATGGGTTCGATTCCCATGCCGGGGGCGAACATTAATAACTTTAACTTATGAATGATAGAATCACAGTTGTAAGGAACAACAAAGGAGGTGGATATAAATACATGGTATCCATACCTACCAGAATGACATCAGAAGAGTATGTATCATGGTATAATGTAAACCATACACTAATACATGAAGCGTATAAATTCCTTGATGCCAATATTAGCGAAGCATCTGTTGTGGTAGCAGACTTTGGTGAACGTCCAATATTTCAAAAGCGGTCGAAGGCCATATTTACCGACCACAAGATGAAGCTTTTTAAAAACAGGCTCAATCAGTCCAAATTAACAAAGAACATAATCCATTTCAGAGAGAAAGATAGTGCATGGGATGATGGATATGTTGAATACTTAATTGACAGGTTTGAGTATGAGTGTGATGATAGATTCAATTTGAAGGTATTTATAACCAAACCAAAACATGAAACAAAAATTAGAACCCAAAGAGCAGCCAGAAGAAATAAGAATGATGATGATGCGAAGCGCAACATGCAGGTTTAATGATGCCTCATTCTTAAACTCTATACTCATTGAGAGAGAAGATAAAGACAAGCTTAATGCATTAGCAGCTAAATGGAATTGCTCCGTGGCTGAGGTAATTAGGCTTGCAATAACCAAGTTCTTAAACACAATTAATTAAACACAACATGGTCATTAGATTCAAATCGCTAAAAGTAAACTACTTTAAAGGTCTTATAGGTATGCTTATTGCATTCAATTCGACCGGGGCTACAAACATCCTTGGAAAAAACAAGAAAGGAAAGACATCTATTTTTGATGCCTTATGGTTCTTGTTCCACGGAAAAGATTCAACAGGCAGGGCTGACTTCAATGCCAGACCGCTTGACGCTAACGGTAACCCAATACACCACGTTGACACCGAAATTGACCTTGTATATGAGGTTGACGGGATGGAGAAATCAATTGGCAAAAGGTTAAAAGAGAATTGGGTAACACCAACTGGACATTCTGAAAAAGTTCTTAAGGGGATTAATAGTTCCTATGTCATTGGTGAAGAACAAAACATCAAGAAGTCTGATTTTGATTCATACATAAAAGGTCTTTTTGATGAAGAGCGTTTCAAGCTTCTTACCAATCCGCTTTATTTTAACTCTATGCATTGGGAGATTAGGAGAAAGCTTATATTTACAGTTGTAGGGGAGCCTTCTGTATTTGATATTATCATGAGCCATCCTAAATATAAACCTCTTATTAGATACGCAGAGGAAAAACTCTCCATTGAGCAAATGAGAAAACGAATCAATTCACGAATATCCGAATTGAAGGACGAGATTGAGACCACTGAGATAAAGATAAAAGAGGCTTCCAGAAATGTATTAACTGAATGCAGAGATATTGAAGTAATTCAACAAGAAATATCACAGCTTTCACGAGATGCAGACGTAATTGATAAGGCAATCGCTGATAAATATTATGCCCGTGACTTGGTTATGAACCAAACAAGTGAGCTTGTAAAGAAGAAAAGCGATTTGCAAATAAAACATGCCAACCTTATTTCTAAAGAGAGGTCAAAGGCAAATGAATTGGTAAACCAAGTTGCTATTGATAAGCAAAACGCTGTTTCAGTATGTTCGCTTCTTGAAAACAATATTAGCAATCTTAAGAAGCAGCTTGAATACAACGATAAAGCAATCATTGCAGAGAAGGATAGGCTTAATTCCCTCAACAATAAATACAAAGAGCTTACCACATCTGATATAAACAGTTCAGATACAATGTGCTTTAACTGTGGCAAGCCTTATGATGGAGAGAAGCTTGAATCAATTATCTCTACCTTCAACAATAAGAAGGCTGAACAGCTTAAAAACATTGTTGACCAAGGCACTTCTTGCTCTGAATCTATTAAGGCATTGACACAGAAATCTACTGAATTACTTGCTCAAATTAATACTGATGAAGGTAAATTGATTGATGCCAAGGCAAAGGTTGACCAATTAGATATTAAGCTTAAGGACACATCATTGAAAAGCAATGCATCTGAGGCAAGCATAATGGAAAATCCCACACCTGAAATTCAATCAATAAATGAGCAAATTGCTTTAATTGATATGGAGATTTCTAAGCTTACCTCTCCTAATGAGGTAGATGTTACATCAGAAACGGAGAAGAAAGAGAATATACGTGCCAAACTTTCTGAGTTATACAAGGAATCAAAAGCATACGAAATTAGAGAGGACGGCATGAACCGTGTTGAAGAGTTAAAGGCCACCCACTTAAAGTGTGCCGAGGATAAAGCGTCATGGGAGCTTAAGAAACAACTTGTAGATTCACTTATGTCTGATAAAATATCCATTATAAACAATGGCATTGCTGCTAAGTTTCCGGGTATTACATTCAAAATGTTCAACTACTTATTCAATGGGGAAGTTGAAGAGACATGTGAAACACTTGTGAACGGTGTTCCATACCGTGACGCAAATAATGCTGCAAAGATTAATACTGGCATAAAAATTATCAATGCACTCAGTGAGCATTACGATATGTATTTGCCAATAATAATTGACAATGCTGAATCTGTAATAGATTTAGAGCCATCTAAATCTCAAATCATACGCCTTGTTGTAGAGGATTGTGAATTAACAGTTGCATAATGTCACACGCTGAACTTGTTGACAATATATCCCGCCTATATCCAATAGATAGCCCGTGTGAAACTACACGGGCTATTGGCAGGATGTTGTTCATGTATGCAGTTGAGGATATAGACATTCCTATAACTGAAATAGATATAGATTGTCCTTCGTTTGATTGGAGAACTATGGACGATTCTTTTCTTACCCACTTGTATTACTTGAATATTTCATATAACCCACCTTTAAACATTTCGATATGACAACAGACCCAAAATCAAATCTACCAGCACAACAAGCACCTACACAAAACAAGCTGGCAGTAAAGAGAAAAGACATTGCAGATGAAGTTCTTGTCAAAATCAATGAGCTTGTATCATGCGAACAACTACAATTGCCAAAGGATTATTCCGTGGCAAACGCCATGAAAGGGGCGTTACTTTATCTTTCAGAATGTGTTGATAAGAATAATAAACCTGTGCTTGAAGTATGCACGAGAGAATCAATTGCTGATTCCCTATTCAAGATGGCAGTAGATGGCCTTTCTGTTCATAAAGGACAAGGCTCATTTATTGCCTATGGAACAAAGTTATCATGGCAGCGTGAATACGATGGAAATATTGCCATTGCTCTACGTGGTGGCATTGTAACTGGAATCCCAAATGCACATATTATTTACAAAGGGGATGCATTTGAATATACAACTGACATCAAAACAGGGCTGACTGTAATTACAAAACATGAACCTAAGTTTGAAAACATCTCCAAGAACAATATCAATGGTGCATTCTGCTATGTCCCACTATCTAATGGAACATACCATGTTGAAATTATGACAATGGAGATGATTCGTGACGCTTGGAATCAAAGTCCATTGAAAGGAAATAGCCCTGCCCACAGGAACTTCCCTGACCAGATGTGCAAAAAGACAGTCATAAGCAGGGCTTTGAAGTTGTTCAATTCATCAGCAGATGATTCATACCTTTCTGACAACAATGATGCTCAGGAGCCTATTGTTATAAGCAGCAAGATTGCCACTGACAATAATGCTACTGAGGACTTCGCATTCGAGGAGATGAAAGAAGAGAAACAGAAACCAGTAGAGACACCTGCTGTAAAACCTGCTCCCACAAAAGTAGAGCCACCTATACAGAGTGAGAAACAAGAGCAGGGCGATGCACCGTTCTATAACCCAAGCCTATTCGATGAACAGTTACAGAATCAGAACAAAAAATAGGGTATGTTCCGGGAATCAAATGTCAATAGCAGAATTAATACATTGGTCAAGCATCAATGATAATATCTCTTTCTCTGCTTTTGTATTTGCAAATGGCACTCCAACGTTTCTTTGGCCGTTTGCTTTTATACTTGGACTAAAGGTAACAACTGCAATGAGATATTCTTATTGCATTGCAGAGCCAATTGTTGATTCAGAGCATGACATTTCAATACGGGCATACGTTAGATTAATGAAAAAACACAATGCAACTAAGCGTAGCAGGTAGTGGTTCATCTGGTAACTGTTACATACTAACACCTGAATCTGGGACAGATAGACTTGTATTGGAAGCAGGTATCAAGTATGAAAAAATGGTTAAGTATATTGGGCATTCACCCCGGTCTGTATCCGGGGTGTTTGTGTCCCATAAGCACAACGACCATGCAGGTCATGCAATTTCATATTGTAAGAACGGTCTGCGTGTGTATATTGATGAAGAAGCTGTATCTCATTTTAACATGTCCCCAGTTAAACATGGGTCGGTATTTGAACTTGGGCCTTGGACTGTTAAGGCGTTCTCTCTTGAACATGATGTCCCTTGTTATGGTTATCTTGTCCATCATAAAGAGATTGGAATTATGCCATTCATAACAGATACACATTATATCCCATATAAATTTTCAAACATTGGCAATATAATGATTGAGGCAAATTACAGCAATGACATTTTAATTGAGAAATCCAATTCTGGAAAGATACACCAATCTCTTGCAAACAGGATTTCCATGTCGCATTCATCACTTCAAACAGCCATTGACTTTCTTGAAAAGAACGACATTTCACACGTCAGGAACATAGTCCTGATACACCTGTCCGAATCTAATTCAGATGTGAGGATGTTTACAGAATCTGTTCAGAAAGCAACGGGCATACCAACTCACATTGCAATTAAGAATACCACAATAAGACTTTGACAATGGTTTACTTTAATACTACAAATGAAAATGACATATCAGAAGCTGTATCAAAAGCTGTGTCACAGAATAAAATAATCCTAAAACTATTTAGGATAAATACCATGTTGTCTGCAAGCTATTGCCACTCCCTATACTTAGAGGTTACTGGCAAGAAAACAACTCCACTAACTTCTATTAGACGAGGTATAACTACCTTGTGCAATGAAGGTAAATTAATTAAAACAACAACGAAGATAATCGGTAAATACGGACGAAATGAGTGCATCTATAAATACCTCCAATAATACGGCATCATTGTCGAAAATCTCTAAACTGATGTGGGCCGAATCAACAAACGGCCTAATTCCAGTAAACATTGCCCTTGACATTGTTAAACTTGTATCTGGTATAAAACAAAAATATTCTGTTGATATACCTGATATTGCAATGGTTGAAAACGAATACTACATTGCCTGTATGGATATACTATCTGAAAAGATTGGAATGACAACAGACATCCTACGTCTTAACTCTCGTAAATCTGAGATTATATATCCAAGGGCAATGATTAGCATACTTCTTTTTGCGTTCACAGGACTTACATGCACCTATATAGGACGTTTTTTCGGCATTAACCATGCATCTATTTTGAATTACAAAAAGACTGTATCATCTTTAATCTCTTCACGCATAAGACCATACGATAATATTTTTATCGAAATGTTTGAAAAATGCTTAAGCATATCTAAAGAGCTTAATCCAAACTTAGAGATTTTGCCTCCTTGGGCTGATGAATATGATTCAAGGCACAAAGCTATGTTGATAGCAGAGATTGGGCCTTATTACAACCATTACAAACGTTGGCATGTAACACGTAAATACGAAGAACACAATGGATAAATACAGGGCTGTCAATACGAAGTTCTGGGACGACCCTTATATAGAATCTCTCCCAAGCGAAGGAAAGCTATTGTTCATGTATTTTCTCACATCCCCACAGGCTAACCTCATTGGTATATATGAGATAACTATATCAAGGATTGAATACAATACAAAGTTGTCCCATGAAGCAATAATGGAATTTCTTGAAAGGTTTGAGGCAGATAAAAAGATGTTTTATTTTAAGAAATACAATTATGTTTTCATTGCAAATTTCCTTAAAAACCAAAGGCTTAATAAGAACATGGAGATTGCTGCATCAAACATGATTGTTGAGCTTCCTGAATCAATACAAAAATTATTGTTTGGGAACCGTTTGGAAACCGTTTCAAACCCTTATAATACCATTGCCCAATCATTACTTTTATTGGAGAGTGATTACGGTAAACAAGAGATTCCAGAAATTAACTCATGTTATATTGGTGTTGATGTAGATTTAGCAGATACTGACAAAAGCGTAGTAACTATTGTTGAGAATCATAATAAACCTACTAATCAAGATAAAACCCCAAAAAATCCTTTTCATTCACAAATGAAATCACTATTTTTGGAGTATTATAAGCGAACCAAAGGATTTGACTTTTACTGGTCTCCTAAAGAAGCAAGTGCATTGAACCAAGTATATGAAAAAATAAGGTTTTCAATATCTTCTAATGGCATTACAGATGTGACAATACCTGATTCTTTCAGCGCATTGCTTGAAAGCATATCTGATAAATGGATATTGGAAAATATGACCGTGTCAATAATCAACTCTAAATACAATGAACTCATTAGTAAAGCAAAATCAAAATCAGGGGCTAATTCCAATTACTCAGCATACGCCCAAGACCTTCTTGAACGTCTATCACCCAGATAATTCAATAAGGCTTCTGTCAAACATGAAGTCAATACCTGATATTTGGGAGGCCAAAACTCCTTCGCTTGGTAGTATCCGTAAGGCATTTGGTGAGGACTATGCATTGGCATACCTTGAATTGTGGATTGTGAAATTTGTTGATTCGATAAACACATCTACAAAGATGTCACCAAATCAAATTAAAGATACCGCTTTGCTTGTTATTTCAGAAATGCCATATATTACCATTGCTGACATTTCTTTTGTGTTCAGGGAGGCTATGAAGGGCGCATACGGTGATGTTTATAATAGGGTTGACTGCATGGTGATATACAAGTGGTTTACTACCCATTGGAACAACAGGCTTAACGAGGCTGAACAATCTTCATTAATGAAACATGGTGATAATGTATGGAACGAGAAGGGTAAACGGAATGATTTCTAATGAAGAAAGTAACAACTATCGGTAAAGTAGCAAACGGAAATGTGTTTATATGGAAAAACAAAGAGCTAATTGATAACATAAAGTCTTTTGGTGATTGTAATTTCATACTAACAGTTGAAGTCCAGCATGACAAACGCTCGTCTCCACAGAACAGATATTATTGGGGTGTTGTAATTCCAGCATTCTGCCAAGGCGCATCTGAAATGACAGGTGATATATGGTCAAAGGAATCTGCTCATAGCACCCTTAAGAATAGGTTCCTTTTTTCAGAAATCGTAAACGAAAACACAGGAGAGATATTAACTGTCATAGGAAGCACATCAGATTTGACCACTGTCCAATTCAATGAATACATTGATAGATGCAGGGACTTTATCCAAGAATGGTTTGGGTGTTATGTCCCTGCTCCAAACGAAATAACAGATTAATATGATAAGAAACATATCATCTATTTCCAAGGACGAAGCAGGAAATATAGTTATGGTAATTAGCTATACTTCAATTGCCAATCTAAAGGAATCATTTGAGCCAGACTTTGAACACATGAAAAAAGTATTTGGCAAATTAATAATTGACACAATAATAAGATACGACATGATGTCTGTGTCTTTAATCATTAATAACAACAAACAAGATGAAGCACAATCCAGTAATAACACGTTTGAAGAAACTGAACAGAAATGATAAATTGCCTGAAAATTATTCATCTGCAATAATTGAAACAACACAAGAAAATGGCAAGGTATCATTTGACTTCGCAATTGTAGGGACAGATATGGATATAGCCCGTGGATTATCACTTGCCATGCTCGGTGATGAATCATGTAGGATATTATCCGTCCTTAATGCAGCAATAATGTTTTACAAACAAGACAAAGAAAACTAATCATGGTTCACGTAGGAATTGACCCCGGTGTTCATACCGGAATAGCAGCTTGGAATGCTAAAACTAAAGAGTTTTCTGTTGTAGAAACAACTCATATATTTATTGCAATGGATATACTTAAGGCTTTGATATATGAGCATGGTGTATCAAATGTCCATGTCCATTGCGAGAACCCTAATACATGGCGTCATTTTTCTGGAACATCTGCATCTAAAATTGCAAGCAAGGCCCAAGGTGCTGGCTCAGTAAAAAGGGACTTCTCAATATGGAAGGCTTATTGTGAGCATATAGGAGTGGAATTTACCCCTGTTTCATTAACAGCAGCCTTAAAAAAAATAGATGCCCTTAGATTCCAAAAATATACCGGTATTAGAAAGAGGACATCTGAACATGCACGAGACGCAGCAATGATAGTATTAAACAAAAAATAACAAAACAATGATAGCATACGTATTAGGATACAAATACAGCGATGGTCAAAGTGGAAAACCTATAAGGATTTACCATGAATCACTGCTCGAACAAGCTAAGTCTGACTTAGCAATGATGAAGGAACATGCATCTGATTGTAGAAGTTGGTTCCTATATGAATGTGATTACATTGGGCCATTGGAACCAACTTTAAACAGAGATGGAACTACAAAGCGTCCAGCTTTGATTACTTTAAAACTGTCAAACGAGGAATGTATGACACTGTTAGACGAAATAGAAGGTGTTAAGAACTTAATTAATGCTGTTGATATTCACATGAAATGTGAATCTGAAAATACACCTCTTGCTAAGCTGATAAAAGAATTATCAGGTAAAGATGCTTGCTGGATTGAAGTTCACACATTTTAATATCAAATCAATGACAAATCAAAGTCCACTCAGAAAAGGATACATTTCCCTTCTTAGAAATGTAAAATGGATTGCTGCCATGCACTCTAAGTTAGTTGTATGTATATTCAATAGACGACTTAAAAGGGCATGTGCTAAAGCAGACGAGATGCACAGGCTTACTCTACGCAAATACTATGTAATACCTGACTGGCGTGGTAGGCCAATACCATTGTGCATTCGGGAGATTGATTTGCTTAAGCGCAAAGGGCTTCTTAAGAAATCTCTTTCTGCATACCAGCTTATGAAGGATGCATACTACTTCACCAAATAACCGTCTTAGTTTCACATATCTTAAGGGACATAATGACATTAGTTACAGTCATTATGTCCCTTTTTGTTTTAGTTTTATTTATATGTTTACGGAAACAATTAATGTCATGGCATTACCTTTATTAATAGCTGCTGCCCCTGCAATAATAGGAGGTTTGGGTTCTATATTTTCTCAGGCCAAAGCTGGAAAGACGGCACGAGAAGCGAAGCAGAACTACATTACCGGAATGGAGGATTTGTTCTCTCAACAACAAGAGAATCTTGATAAATATGTAAAACCAGACATGTTTAACAATCCTCTTGAAACAGAGTTTGCACAATCCACACTCGCACAAGTCAGGGAGCAATTAAAGAAAAATGCAGAGGCCACACGAAAAGGTGTTGCTTCATCAGGTGCTACACCAGAAGCTGCAATTGCTGCTACAACTGCCGGGTCAAGTCAATATGCAGACATTATTAATAAGCTATACGGGCAAGGGACACAATACAAACAAGCAGCAAGGGATAGATATGTCCAAGGTATGCAAGGGCTATTACAAGGCCAGATGGGATACCAAGGCAACCTTCTCAATATGGGAAACCAACAGGCACAAAACTATTTGCAGCTTGGAGAAAACCTTGCATCAGCAGGTGCTGGATTAAGTTCTGCTGCTATTGGCTCCCCTACATTTATGACATCTCTATCAAATTTATTCCCTAAAAACTAATCACAGATGTTTGATTTTAAACAGGACAGAGCCGACCTTAAGGCATTAATGGAACAAGAAGCCCAAGAAATGAACAATGTTGATGTTGCTCCTGTGGCTGATGAACAGGTCACACAACCTGTTGTTATTGATAAATCTGGACGACCATCTGATGATGAAATAAAGATGGCCATGCAATCAGGAAACCCACTTAGCTTAATTGCTCAATACAGACCCCCATCAAATAAGGAACGGACACAGAGATATGAACGCATGGCAGGGATAGAAGCACTGTCAAATGCGTTTAATGCTATTGGAGGTATTGCATCTGTTTCAAAAGGTGGGCCAGTTGGAAAAGTAGATAGGGTTCGTATTGATTCAAACATTGCCAAGGCAGAACAATCAGATGAACTTGACAAAGAAGCACAGCGTAAAAATGACTTAATGTATTTGCAGGAAGCCATAAATCAAATACGCCTTGAAAGGTCAGAACGTGAAAAACGTAACGCATTGACAAGCCAGCAGGAGCATGACCTTAAGAAAATGGAGACGGCTTATCAAAGAGATATGGATAAAATTAAAGCACAAGGAGAACAGGCTAAAGAACTTCAAGTAATGCGAAGTGATGCTGACATAAAACAGGAAAGGATTCGGGCCAATACACAAATGTCAGTCCAAAACAAACGACTTGAAGAAACTAAGCAAAAGCGTCAAGCTGCTCTTGATAAAGAGAACCCACGTTTGATAACGCTAATGGATAGAGATGGCAATGACGTTGGTATGCTAAGGAAAAGAGAGTTTGAGACATTGTTCCGTGAAATGGCATCAAGTGATTCCGTCCTCAATGACATTATGAAGCTACCAAACACAGACCCCCTTAAGCGTTCTTTCCTGCGCTCAGGCGGCCAATATACAGAGGACATTAAGGCAATGGTCGTTCATAGATATTGGCAAGCATTCAGGCCACAGGTAGAGAGGCTTATGGAGGTTCAGGACTTAGAGCTTAAT
The DNA here is from genome assembly GCA_964424695.1 of uncultured Polyangiaceae bacterium. Taxonomy (GTDB): domain Bacteria; phylum Myxococcota_A; class Polyangia; order Polyangiales; family Polyangiaceae; genus JAEWRL01. Next base: position 20,125 of record CAYRKE010000058.1, on the reverse strand, counting down.
GAGTTCTCTACAAGAGATACAGATGTAGATGATAAAGACCCACTTGGATTATTTAAGTAAGGCATGGAAGAAAATAAAACATATTCTATTCAGGAGTTTGCTGCTGCTATCCGCAAGAAATATAATGCATACAATGATGTAGATGATACAGAATTGACCAATGCATTTATTACAAAGAACCCTGTATATGCATCTCTGATAACAGGACTTGACACAAAAGGCATGGCTCCTACATTGGACGAACCAAGCGAGCCTGTAAAAAAACAGGAATTAGGGCCACCATTTATAACTCCCGGTATTGTATCTGAAAGTAAGATAAGCCCATATTGGTCAGAATCTGGAAGGGTAAAAGAGCAACCAGCAAAACCTAAAAAAGAAGAGAAAGACGATAAGTTTTCATTGCCTCCACTTGGTATTGGAGCTATGATGGCAAATGAGCCAGCAAAGAAATACAATGAAGAAGTTCAGAGGCAAATATCTGAATATAAACCAACTGTCGTTGATGAAAATTTAAAGTCTGCTGTAACTCAGGTCAAGAAAGATATTTCTATTATTGAACAAGAGGCTTCTAAGGCAATGGCTGGAAAAGAAATAGCGTCACCTATGGGTGGTGCATCAGGAGAAGCCATGTTTTATTCTCAAACAGTCAAGCCATTGGCTGAAAACGCCAATATCATATTCGCAAAGGAACTTGCAAATCAAACTGAGAGGATGATTAAAAGGGCAGAATCTCCTACTCATGCACAGGCTGTGATTAGGTCTTTTACTATGCCAATTGCATCTGACTTTGTATCAATGGGCATAACAGAAAGCATACGTAAGAAAGCAATATCAAATATCACTACTAAATGGGAAAATGGAGAGGACTTAACCAAGGATGAAGAAGCATTAATAAAGGCTGCTGCTGTCCACATGGAGGCACAATACACTCTTAAGACATCTATATCAGAAGAAGTAGCAGAGGGAATATCTGCTACTATTCCATTTTTATTATGGTTCGCATTGACAAAGAACCCATCTGATGCTGCATTTAAAGCTATTGCCGGGTTTACAAGTAGGTATATAACAAACCCATTATTGCTTCAAACATTAAAGGGAGGTTTATTTATTGGGACAAAATCTATGCTTGCACCAGTAAATCCAGAGGCATATAGTTATTATTATGGTAAAAGGGCTGGCTCTCTTGGTTTAAAACGAGACGAAGAAGGTGTGGCGCAGCCAATACTAAATGAGGACGGTAGCCTTAATATAGCGCATCAAAAAGGAGAAGAACCAACAATTGCACTTGCTGCAAAGGCGTTTGCATACGGTGCTGCTGACCCTGTATTCAACTCTATGGGACAAGTGTATAATACATTTGGCAAAAAGGTAATTGGTAAATACTTATTAAAAAATCCAAAAATTGCCAAATCAATTCCTACTGCCATTGCAAACTTATTTACTGGTGGAAAGACTGGCATTGAAAAACAAATTGGATGGCATGGCTTTGCATCAGAAGTTGTTGAAGAGCTACAAGTAGCAGCTATTCAGCAAGGAGTAGTTGAAGGTAATTGGGAATATTTTACAAACCCAAGAGATATGGCAGTATTGCTTCTTACTATTGCAGGGATGCAGGGAGGAATGTCTGGCATAAATAAATCTGTTGGATTGTATTCAAAAGGTCGTGAACGATATGAACAAGCTGACATATCAAGGAAAGCTAATGCAGCCGATTCTAAGATGCGTGAAACATTTTCTGAGCCACTGGCTGATAAATTAGCATCCATAAGAAATGCAGATGCTACGTTCATGGAGCAAACAGATATGCTGTTTGGAATGGTAGAGACAGGTGAGCTTGGAAAAGAAAACCTGAAAGATGCAATTGATTACCTAATCAAAACTACTTCTTATGATTCTATGATTGAATCTAAGAAAGCAGAGAACGAAATACAAGTTGAAGAAACAAGAAACACCGCCAAGAAGAGGGCAGATGAACTTGTAAATATGGTAAGGCATAAGGACGGTAACATTCAATTTGCAACTATTGGTAACGGTGATAGTCAGCGTCAGGTATATATATTATCTGGTGAAGCAAGTGAACTGGATGCTATGCTTGTTGTCCTTGACCCATATACAGGTGAGAAATTCACAATACCTTCATCTGATGTAAATCTCGATAATTTAAGTATCACTGAACCTCAAAGCCTCAAAGATGATGTAATAAATGCAGCAGAGGAAGAAATAGCTGCATCTGTTAATGCTCAATCTGAGATTAATAATTTGTCTGCTCAGGCTGCTGGCATGTTTACACAAGGGACAATTATTGAGTTTGAGAACACAAACGGCACTGTAATTTCATACGACCCGGAGGTTGGTGTTATATACAAACCAGATGGTCAACCAAGGCCAATGGTTATTTCAATTGAAGAATTGCCTTCAATTAATGTAATATCAGGCCCAACAGAGCAATCTATTAAGTCTGTATCAGATGCCAAAATAGAAGATGCTATACAGGCCACAACTGACAAATCAACTGATATTAGTGATTCATTTGAATCTAAAAGAATTGAAATAGAAAATAAAAGGCAGAATGCATTGAATAATTTATCTCCTGATAACTTAGCAATTATGGCATCTGATTATTTATTGACTGCTGGACAGAACTCAATATTAAGTTCTGATTATTTTTTGCAAGCGTTAATGGGGTCATTTACTAATGCAAGCACTTCTATAAACGCAATACGAAATAAATACAAATCACAAATAAATTCAAAGTATGGTAATTTATCTGATTTCGTTAACTCTGAATTATATAATACTGTAATATCAGAGGTAAAAGAAGCAATTGATAATTCATATACTACTACTGATGCATTGTCTATATTTAATGAAATACTTAAAAGCCCATCAGGGGTTAACCCTAAATTAGGCAATCAATTAAGCATAAAGCTTGATAATATAAACATGACAATTGACCAAATCAATGCTAAATACGATGCGGAGTTAGCAGCATTAAATAATAATTCTGTATCAAGTCAATCATCAAGTAATATATCCATATCAAAACCAATTTCAAAACAAGCACCTATATCAGACACTGGAACTCCTCTATCTAATATCCCGGCAGATGCAGAACTTGGTAACAAGGTGTTTGACAAATGGTTGTATGATAATGCAACAAATACACTTAAGGAAAATGAACAGGCATCTATATATCTCTCTCAGGTAAACCCAAAGAAAGTAACAAAGGCAGAGAGAGATTATATGCTAACGGCTCTGTTTGGAACACCAGATATTTCTCTTACAGAAACTCAAAAAGAAATAGTATATGATACAGAAGGAGAAGGCCGGATACTCAGTGGTGAGCAAGATTTACGGCCAGAAGTTAAACCAGAAAACATTGTCACTGAAAGAGGCTCAGAAGGCTTCGCAGGTGGTAGATTGGTTGAACCAAGTCAAGGATATGCAGAAGCGGGAAGCACAACAACCTACCAAGGTGAAAACTATACAATCACCGAAAGTGCCGGAGACTATTACACAATTTCAAACACCGATAAAACAATAACTGTATCATCAGACAAAATTACTGTTGATGTAAAGGATGATGCAGTTGTAGAAAGCATTGGCGTATCTGAATTTCTTGATACCCCAATTGGGACTATTGATGTCGAGCAGCTATCAGATGAATCATTGACAGATGAAATATTTGATATGGCTCGATTGTCTAATATCGAAGTATTACCTGATGAAGTCCTTGGCCTTGCCATGTTTGTCAAGGAGCAAACATTTGATGAAGGTTCATTTGACAAAACACTTAGACAGGCAATTTCTGAATCGTTATCCACTTATGATATTGGGAAGAAACAAGGTATTGGGAACACCCCATACAGGGCTATTGTAAACAATTCTGCTTTTGGTTCTGGTGTCACATCCCCATCTGGCAGTTACAATGATGCAGTTAAGTCTAAATCTGAAAGCGCAAAAGGGAACAACCTATGGGTAAGACATGGCTCTTCTGCTGTTAATAATAACAGGACACTTCTTGTCCAATTCTCTTCACGGTTCCTATATGGGAAACAACCATTTCAAAGAGCTACTTTGGATATGTATTTTGATACATTATATAGAATGGTTCCCGGATATGATAGGACTGTTGACTTTTGGGAGATACCACTTTGGATTAGCAGGTTGTCTGCCATTGACCAAAACTCTGATGTGTATGTTATCAGGAATATGGATGAAGCCATATCTTTCTTCAAAGAAGCTGGATACGGTAAAATATCATTTAGCGCACTTGATGTGAATGCTAACTATATAGAAAAGATTGCCAAATCACTACCGGCCCAGAAATTCGCCATAGGAGGTTACACTAACTTCGATTCATTAGCCAATCTTGATAACGTAAAAATATACACAAGCGTAGAGGACTATGCAAAACAATATGGGTTAAGTGATACTCATTCTTATAATTACAGGCATTTCGGAGGCACAAAGGTAATACCACGTCTTAAGATGTCTGATGGATGTAAATATAAATGCAAGTTCTGTTCTGTCCCAAAGAAGGTAAAAAGCCTTCCAAAGGATGTAGTATTATCTCAGATAGATGCAATTAATAATCTTGATGCACGTCTTGTATATCTTGATGATAAGACATTTGGACAAGCTGATAATTATACAATGTTACCTGAGTTGTTTGAGCGAATCAAAGAATATAACCCTGATTTTGAAGGGTTCATAATCCAGACAACATCCCGTGACTTTGCAGACGATAATATGTTCTCTGATGATTTTATAAAGGAATCAGGCATTAAATATGTAGAGCTTGGAGTTGAAACATATAATGATGATACGCTTACAAAACTTAATAAAAAGCATAGCCACGCTAAATATACAGATGCTGCCACAGAAAAGATTCGTAGGACTGGCATAAACCTTATTCCTAATCTTATTGTTGGGTTATCAGATGGCAAAAAATCTGATGGCACATTTTGGTCAGAAGGAAAAACAGAGTATGAAAATACCTTGGCATGGCTAAACAGTAATAAAGATGTAATAAGCCATGTAAACGTATATAACTTGGCTATTTATGATGGAACAGATTTAGCCGATTCAGTTGAAGTACAGCTTGAATCAGACAGGAATGAAAACATAACTGAAAAATCATGGCAGGATAATAAAGAAGTTCATAAATGGGCCTTGGAACAATTCTCTCAGTTCGCAATTGACCAGATAAACAATAGAGCCATTGAACAACAACCAATGATGTCTGTCGAATCTGAACAAATATCACCAGAGGACATAGAAGTATTAAATACCAAAGTCCTTAATGCTGATGAAAAAGGTATTATACATCTTAAGCATTTTTCCGGTAAGCCTGATTTAACATCATTATCACCAAGTAGGTTTGGGTCAAATAGCACATTTACTACGCAAAGACGTAGAATGGGTGGTGTTACATTTTATTATCCACACTCTTCACCAGCCGAAAGAGGACTATATGGTTCTGGTTATATAGTAGATATTGAAGCATCTAAGTTATACCCATTAGAGCAAGACCCATTGAATATAGAGGACAAAGCACGAGAGCTTGCAAAACAATGGGCAGACGAATATCTTGGGGGAATGCAAATTGGATGGGATGCTGAAACATTTGCAGAATTTGCACAGCCTATATTAAAAGACCTTGGTTATGAAGGTTTATATGCAAGACACATGTATTCTACTAATAGCAGAGGGCCAAGAGGTATCCCTGACACACACGATGGATATAGAGTAGAGCTATGGGTTGATAAGCCTATAAATACAGAATTAACGAATAACCTTAGAGAGTATTATGAGATAGCTCCACCTATTTCATCACTTATTCAAAACATATCAAGAGAAATTGAAAACTCAATTGAGGCTGTAATAAATAAGGCATCTTTTGATGGAGATAGGGGTTTTTATTATTCTAACAGTAAAAATATTGATGCTCTTATTTCACATCCTGATTACAGTAAAATAATTCCTGATGAATTAAAAGATAAATATAATTCTTTAAAACCTGTTCTTGAATTTGTCCATCCAAATAATAGTGAATTAAGAACTGGTCAATGGGGAATACTTACCGCATGGAACCCTTCAAATAATAGGCTTCCTATTGATGAAAACAGGAAAAGAAACGAAGAACTTATTGCTGATTTGGAACAAAAAGGATACAGACCTGAGCCTGTAAATGGTAAATATACCATGCCGGAAGAATCTGTATATGTAAAAGGATTGACAACAGATGATGCAATTGAGCTTGCTTCTAAATATGGGCAAGAATCCGTATTGATTCCAGAAGGATTATATTACCCAAGCACAGGAAATGTAAACCCATCAGACCTTAATAAGATTGATTACAATTCACGTAAGAGTGATTACTATACTGTATTTGATGTAAATGGGTATAAGGTAAAAGCAAGTATTCCTATTGACTTTAATACTGAAATTCCTTTATCAGAAGCGACACGTAATTTAGAGGAGCTTCGCAAAAATAATAATCCAGAACCGGAACTTGTTCTTTATAGCATTGGCCAAAAGAAATGGGATTATGACACAGACCCTGTTCTTAGGGTCATGCCAAATACAGTTGCTATTGGCTTTGATAATTACCCTGTTGCATTGACTATCAATGATAATATGTCAATTGGTTCATCAAATACTATTGATGGGGAATATTATGTAAACATAGAGAAACCTGTTCTTAACAACCCAAAGGCAGATACAATAACTCTTGACCTATTATTCAAAGATTTTGATTTTTCATCAGTAAGCGAGTTATCGCACATACTTGAAAATCAAATATACAACAGCCATCAATGGAAGGACATTTCAAAGAAATATAATTCTATTGATGATGTTCTTGAAAACGAGCCTTCGCTATTATCTGATGTTGTTATTGATGCATCTGATGTGTTTAATAACAAGATGATAATTTCATTCTTCTCTGACAAAGGATTTGATGGTGCTATTTATAAATCCAATGGGACAACACCATTTGATGCAGAATATAAACCATTTTATGAAAGTCAGATATATGACCAAGATGGGGTTATGGCCAATATAAATATAAATGACAAGATAGATATTAAATTTGATTCTGTATTGTCACAATATATCCTAACTGGCAAAGGAGAAAAACTCAATACAGATATAACAAATGCAGTATCTACTATTGCAAAACAGGAACGAGAATTAAATGGTCCATCATTAATTGACAAAAATACTCCTGACAACATAAGGAGAATGTCTGTTATTGTTAAAGAGGCTGCAAAACATGCAACAAGTAAAGGTGATATAATTGGCTCCAAAAAGAACGATATATTAACTGCTACCGAAATTGTAAAAACTGCATTTCCAGAAACAATAAACAAACCATCATTAATTGATGTATGGAAGATTGGAATGGCCATAACATCAGAAGGTAATAGCATAAACCTAAATGCAGACATGTCATTAAGGGTGCTAAGTTCATATATTGAACATAACTCATTCCCAACAAAAGGTTATTTTGGTTCCAACACAAATATAGCTTTGGCACAGTTTGCCAAGCTTAATAAGCTGTTTACAGAAATGGGGGAATCAGAAGCTATTTCATTTCTTAAATCTGAATTGCCAGCATCTGAATTAAGGGATATGGGATATGCTATTGATGGGTCATATAGTGATTCTGATATTGTTCCAGCGTCATATATTATTGGCCATAAGACAGGTATTGAATCATTGCCTGTATTATTTGGTTCAGATAATTATGGGTCCATAGACTTTTATCATACAAAGTTTGCTGAAATGTTTTTAGGTGGAGCTACATACGGAAACTCAGAAACAATTATTGAAAATATAAAGTCATTTAGGGATTCTGCTTCATCTGTCAGTGACCCAAGTAAAATCATAGGGAAAGATGGTAGCATAATATCCATACCTAAAACAAAATCAGTAAACATTCAAAATGATGAATCATTAAAATCGCTTGCATCCCGTATTGCAGAAACATATAAAGCTTCTAATTACAGTGACAATCTTAAGACCGACTATGTTTTAGCTGCAAATAGGCTACACAATTCATTGATGAACCAATCGCTCCCACAATCGGCAAGCAATGTTTATCAAAAGGCGTTGCAATTAGCAGCATCTGAACTGAGAGCCGAGGGTGTAAACATAAGCGTTCAGGATGTCAGCGATTCAATACGCTCAATTACAAAGTCAATGCTATCAGACATGAATGTAAAAGGCGTATCTAAATCAACTGGCACATATACTGATGCAATAAGATATTCGCCAATGTTATCAACTATGGGAGTATCACAAAGCACAATTGACAGCGCAATAGCATCTGTTAAGCCGGATATAAAAGTAGTGAATACCGATTCAAGTCTATGGGGCAAATCAGCATTGTATGAATTTACAGAAAGCATTAGAAGTGAATTTGCCCAATCTCAGGATGCTATAAAGAAAGACATTATTGCCGTAAATGCAATACTTGGTCATGCAGGGCCTGTAACTATTGTTGATTCTTCCGAGGCACTTTTGGATTCTGCTATTTCAAACAATGAGCCTATGCCTGTTGTTTCATCTATCAGGGAATCATTGAGAGTTGGATATATAAATGGGTTCTTCTCTACATCTACCGGAATAACATATTACAATACAGAATCAATGGTGATAAATGGGAGGACACCTATTTCAATGGTATTGCACGAGCAAGGATACCACCACGGTATAAGAAAACTAATTCCAAATACATCTGAGCTTATGTCGTTCCATAATAGGGTTTATAACTTTATTAAAACTACTTATGGCGAAGGTGAATTTGCAAGGGTTATAGTAAGCGGATATAACCAATATGTTAAATCTGGGAATGCATCAGTAACCGAAGAATACATGGCTCGCATGGCGCAAAAAGCAAATGAAGGCAGACTGACAGATAAAAAAGAATTATCTATTTGGAAACGGTTCCTTGATGAAGTAAGGATGTTTATATTCAGGGTCACTACTGGAATAAAGCCAATTGAATCTATTGCGGAGCTAAACAAAGTTATTGATGCCGCACTTGAAACAGTTAAAGGCCCGGCAAAAAATATATCCATTAATAAGCCACTAACATCATTATCTGATGTGTTTTCTGAACCAACATCCACATTTGATTTATCTGATTCTCCTCTACCTAAAAATACACCTAATACACGGATAATAATTAATGATGATTATTCTGTGTTAATGGATGTATCAGAACGTGAATCAGAAGAGGATACAACAGATTATCTTAAGATGATTGAGCAGCTTGAAGAGAACCTTTCTAAACACAAAGAGAAAGGCAAGCAAATGGTTCGCAGGGATATTGTTGAACAGTTCATAAGAGAACACCGTCAAGAGCTTAAGCGTATAAATCCGGGACGTATTTCTGCTGCTCTCAATAAAATAAATAAGGCAGCAAGGACTAATAAATCACTTGATGCGTCAATTGCTTACCTTAAAAAAACAATAACAGAAGGAAGTGCAACTCAGGCCAGAAAGAAAGCAGATGCATTTGTTTCTAAATTGACAAAACTAAAAACAGTTAAACGCTCAAATGGTATAGTTAAGGCTTCTTTATTGTTACAACAGGACGTTGATTATAAGGATGCTATAATTACAATATCACAAATGAGCGATGAAGAAGCTGATTCTGCCCGCAATTACATTGAACAATATATAGAAGGCGAAGAGGATATAATTCCAGATGATACAATTGAGGATATTCATATCAACAATATATCTGATGCTGAATTAATGCTCAATCTCATTGACACATATAGCAATCTTCGCAACAGGCCACTTAACGAAGTAGAGGACGCAATAAATATGTTCAATGCCGACTTAAAAGAAATGAAGGCCCGATTTAGGGATAAACGAAAAGCAGACAGGGAAAGATATAATGCAATAGTAAACGAAGTTGTTGATGATATTTCTGGTGGAGAAACAATATTAAACAACACCAAACTATCAGATGTGTTATCCGTTACAGATAGGAAATCAGGTGCTGCATCTGAATATCAAAACATGGCTGGGACTATTGCATCTTTAACACATGCAATTTGGAGAGGCTTTAAAGCGGGAATACCTTCCAAGGGATTCTTCAATAGTAGATTATACGAACTATATAAAGCTGTTGACAATGGCGCATCAAAGAAAATTGATATGCAGGAATCAATGGTCAAAGAGGTAAACAGATACATTGATGATATATTTGATTCCCATAAAGAGTTTGCAAAGCTTATTGATAAAGAGGTTGAGATTAATCTTGAACTTGAACAGTATGACGGTGAAAATACAATTTACACACCAAGGACTGTAAAGGTATCAATGGATACAGCACTTCATATTTGGGCCTCATGGAACTCCGAAGGTAACAGGAGATATATGGACAATATAGACTATATGTCTGATAAGCATAGGATGTCTGAGGAAGCGTTCATGGAACTTGACCGCATGTTGCCTGAATCATTGAAGGACTTTACTACAATGCTAACAACTAATTATTTTGGCAAGGACGAGTATTATAATGCCATCAATGAAATATATAGCAGGAGGACAGGAAGAAGGCTAAACAAAGTATCTGATTATGTTCCGGTAGCTGCTTCATCATGGAAAAATCAAGTTCCTTATGATGTCAATAACCTTGGCATTTATAAGTCTATCGCAAAAGAAAGACGAGGAGGCGCATACGACATTGAGCGCAATGGTATATATAAAGCAGCCATGAAGTATGCAGATGATGTTTCTTCATTTGCCCATTTAGCAGAGCCAGTAAGTGACTTCGCATATATACTTAACAGCCGTAAAGTAAAGGCAGCCACAAAAGCATTTGGCACATACGATAAGTCAAGGCGTATTATTGACTTACTAAATAAGGGATATAACTATCAAGCACAAGACGGGCAGAGAGTTCTTAATTGGCTTATGAATAGGTTCGTTGGAACAAAGGTTCTTATGAACTATAACCTATTGCCAAAACAGCTTACTTCTATTATGTCAATGTTTGACCCTGATTTCGGTAATACACTTGATGTATTAAGGGAGTTTGCCGCATACTCAACAGGAACAAGCAATAAAGAAGTATCAAAGATTGCAAAGGAAATAGTAAGGAATCACCCTGACATGAAATACAGGAACATTACAAATATTGAATCATTGACAAACAAAAAGAAATTTGCCAATATAAATATAATGATGTTTGGGGATTCTCATAGGGATATTGCATTAGGGACATTACTTACTGCAATTTATAACCCCACTGCTGTTGGTGACAGGGTTGCAATACAGTGGGCCGGTATCCCAGTAGCTATTGCAAATTATAAAAATGGTCTGAAAGAAGCTTCAAAGTTGGGCCTTAATGAACAAGAATCAAAGGCATACGCTTCAAAAAAGGCTGGGGATGCATTCAGTGAGTTTGTTAATACAACACAGCAATCATCTAAAATGACACACCGTTCTGCATTCCAGTATGGTGGATGGAGGCTTGCTTCTGCATTTATGAACTCTATCATGGGGTATTCCCGTAAGATAACAAGACATGCACGGGATATAAACAGGGACTATCAAGCAGCATACTCCCGGTTGAAACTATCTGGTGATACTTCTTCTGTTGCATCACTTAAAGCGTTTTCCTCAATACCCCCTTCTAAGGTGTCTGCATTGTTTATATACACCACAGTATTGCCTGTATTATTTACAACTATTGGGACACTTGGTGGTAATTTTGCAAGGATGTGGTCCGATGATGATGAAGAGAGAGAAATGGCAAGATGGGAAATGCTATTCGATTCAACCCTTGGATGGACTAAAGGATTGTATGGAATTGGATTCTTCTTTAATTATGTATTTAGCTCAGGTCTTGGTAAAATATATAATAAGAAAGCAGATAACATTATACCATTGGTAGATGATTCTACTGAATTGATTGACCAATTCTGGAAATCAATTAAACTTATTTCTAAATATAACGATGAATCAATTAAAAACAGACCTGAATATGAACAGAAGCTTTATGATGCGGTGTTCAAAACAGCCATAACAGGAGCAGGTATCACTCTTGGCGCACCAACTACATTCCTTAGTAGGTTGTATGAAATATCAACAAAAGAAGAATATAACGATGCAATAACCAAGGTTGCACGTTTATATGGTTTGCCAAAACAAGAGATTGAACGTTTGTTCTCAGAGAATCCTATTGATGCAATTGATGAAGATGTCATGCCATATATCAACGGAGATATGCTTGAATACATGGATGCCATGAAGTTAAAAGTAGAAGCATCTGGAAAAACATTCAAAAGAGCTACATACGCACGTAAGTTTTTAGCATACGAATTGTATGATATAAACGATACTCAAACACGCCTTGACGTTAATATGTTATTACAAAACATATCTAATGAGAAAAAATCAAAGTTGCTTTTAAAATCATACGACACATATCCTTCGTTTGATGAATTTTATCTTAATTTTGTTGACAAATACTCTACCCCTCTTGGAGAATATATTTACGATGATGGGGACGGGATAAAGAAAGGTAAAATAAGGGAAGGACTTATAACATCAACGCTTAAGGAGAGACTTATTAATGATATACTAATACGTGAAGCAGATAACGGTAAATCAAATGAGGAACTTATAAAACTCATTGATTCAATTATAGCATTTGCCGGGGCAGATATTTCACAGAAATATATGGACGAACTGATTCAGAAACAAGAAACAATGAAGTAATATGGCACAGACAACAATCGACTTCAAAAATAGAAAACTATCCAAACTTTCTAAAAAGAAAGTAAAAGATAATGGCTCTCCAATGGGAACCAAATTTGAATCTACAAGCTCTGAAAATGCTGCAATAATTGACCATGCACGAAGGATGTGGGAAGATTTAAGAGATTTCAGGGATAGAAGAAATAGGTCACTTAGATACCATAGGGGAGACCAATGGTCTGACATTATTACTGACCCTGATACAGGAGAGCAGACCACTGAGGAAGAACACTTGAAAACTCAGGGTCGTGTCCCTCTTAAGCAGAATATAATAAGACAGCTTGTAAAGTCTCTTATGGGCCAATACAGGACTAACCAAACAGGGACTATTGTATATTCAAAGAATAGGGACGATAGTGAAATTGCAGAGATGATGTCCAATGCTATTAGGTCTGTGCATGATATTAATGATGCTGACCATGTTGATTCTGCTACATTCCTTGAATCTATTTTATCAGGCATGATGGTTCAGAAAGTAAGATATAAATATATCCCTTCAAAGGATACAGAAGATGTGTTTTTTCAGACAGTAAATCCAAACAGGATATTCTTTCCCGGTGACTTTGAGGACCCAAGGCTTAATGACATTAGGTTTATTGGCGAAATAAACGATATGCCACTCATTGACATAATTACCACATTTGCTGACACTAAAGAAAAAGAAGCTGAAATCAGAGAATTATATAGTGTTGAATATTTCCAAAACTATGTCCAGACAAATGATTCTCTTGGAAAAAACATGTATAAGCACATTGATTTTTTCATACCATCTAATCCGGGGATGGGCAGAGTTATTGAATGCTGGTATTTAAAAGGTGCATGGAAAACATACGCACACGACTATTCAGATGGGTCATACAAAATTGTTCCATATACATTAAAAGATATTGATGCTATAAATAAAGAGCGTATTGCACAGGCAGCAGAGCAGGGTATTGAAGAGGAAGAAGTTCCATTAATCAAGGCTCGTGAAAAATATGACCAGTATTGGTGTGTTAAATACTTGACACCATACGGACATGTATTATACGAAGGAGAATCTCCATACGAACACGGAGAGCATCCATACACACTTACATTATATCCCGGAATAGACAACGAGGTATGGGGCCTTGTAGAAGAGATTATCGACCAGCAGAGGTATATAAATAGGGCCATAATACTTATGGACTTTATTATCGCATCTTCTGCCAAGGGTGTATTATTGGTTCCAGAAGAAGCTATCCCGAGGGACAGAGGAATCACAGAAGCTGATTTTGCTTCTGAATGGGTCAAAGTAAATGGTGTAATTGTTTATCGTGCAAAGGCAGGAGTTGAAGCACCTAAGCAAATATCAAGCAATGCAATACCTGTTGGGCTGCAAGAATTATTGGCCACACAGCTTAAGCTTGCATACGACATTGCAGGGATACATCAAGCAATCCAAGGCCAGCAAGCTAAATCTGGGACACCTTCATCACTGTATGCTCAGGAGGCACAAAACAGTGCTACCAATGTAAGGGACTTCATGGAGACATTTGGATATTTCAAACAGAAAAGGGATATAAAGATTATGAAACTCATTATGCAGTTTTATAAATCTCCACGTTACTTAATCCCAAATGGAACATCTGCAAATAAAAGGGCTATTAAATTTGACCCGTCAAAAATTAAGAATGCTGAGTTTGACTTAAAGGTTACTCAATCAACTGATACTCCTGTATTTAGGCAGGTAATTGATGAATCTCTTATGAACCTGTTTAATGCTCAGGCAATTGATGTCAAGATGCTATTGGAACATTCATCAATGCCATTTGCTGAGAAGTTACTTGATTCAATAAACAAGAGAGAAAAGGAAATGCAGGAAGCAGCGGCACAACAACCACAAGGACAGCAAGGCATCGACCCTAATCTTGTAAATCAAATAGGTGAATCATATAATCAGCAGATGGGAGCATTAGAACCACAGGCTCAGGCTTTATTACAAAGAATGACAAATGGAAACTAAAGAAACAAAAGAAGAAGCTGTAAAGAGGCTTGATAAATTATTCACTCTCGAAGAAAAGCTGGATGCATTAAACGAGCTTGAAGAGAATGGGTATGACTATGAGCTTGTTGCAAACAAGTTTGGCATCAAGGTAGAGCTTCTTACCACATGGGCAAAGAGGATGCTTCCTGATATAAACCCAAAGGCTGATATGGTTAGCAGTGTTATGATTTCATCAGATGATGAAATAGACACTAAGTTTGTAAGGACTGCAAAAGAGCTTAGGCTTATCATGCTTGAACAAATGAGGACATTAATGGTTAAGGAAACAAACCTTGATAAGATTACTAAAGCAATTGAGGCTCTGCATAAAATATCTACTTCAAAAGACCCTTGGTTTGGCGAGAATAAGCCAGCAGCAAATAACTTTTATCAACAAGTAACGAATGTCATATTAAGCGCAAAATCCTATGAAAAAAAAATCAATAATCCCGATTAGGGGAATAGAGAGGAACAATAGCATTACAGATGTTGAGCCGGGGTCAATGTATGACATTCAAAACCTTAGACCTAAAGATAAGGCATGGAGACCTGTTCCACAGAAAGCAATTGAATCATCTTTCTATCTTACTGGTGCAACACCAATTGGAATATATTGCCATGATTCATTGCCAAACAATGAGTATATAGCTGTTGTAAGATTGAATACCGGGTATATTCGTGTTTGGCATATAAGACTATCTGTTTCTGATTCAGTATCTCTATTAGGAGCAATAAACCTTAAGACATTAAGGTTGTTTTCGCCTGATGAAGAGATATGGGATATTGCTTATATTGATAATATCTTAATGATAACATCAAGCAAAGATGTTACATTCCATGTTTATAAGGGAGGAGAATACCTTTTAAATAAATCTTTGTCAAGTTTAAAGATGCCGAGCTTCTTTATAAAAGAAGGAAGTAAAAATATATTGCCACCGTCAGGACAAGGTGGTGTTATATCTACATTGACTAATACTTCATGGTCTGGCCTACTTGCTAATTATTTTGAATTAAGGGATGATTCACTTAAAGAAAATTATATAGAAGGAGAGTTCTTTGCTATTCTTGCATGGAAGCTTAAAGATGGAACATATATCAAGCATGGGTCCCCTATTTATGTGTCACTACCATACATGTATAGAAGCAATAGAACTTATTTCCCTGAATCAAGGGCCTCTTTTTTAATGAATATAGATGGAGACGAATCACAGGGCATACCATTTCGGATGGATTATCCACGGTTTTCAAAAGGGATTGCTGCTTTAGAAAATATTGCCTTATCAAGTGATTGGGGAAGTGTAATAGAATCACTATGTGTTTTTATAACTCCACCACAGCATATTTATAATATGTCTGCTGATGAAAAACAATATACAATTGTGATTAGTTCTATAACTAATTCTCCTACAAGATGGCTACCTAAACGAAATAATTGTTATGATTATTTCAAAGCATCGTTATTTTATAAATCAGCAGAGTTTACTTTCTCTGAATTAACTGGCGATACTGAAAAGCAACTCGTATTTAAAGACATTGTGACAAAAGAGGCATTACCTCCTGACCAACTTTCACACCATGCATTGCTTGGTAGGAAAAGCCTCTTATATAATGGCAGGTTACACATTGCTAATATTGACACTGTATTATACAATGGTCATACTAATTTGGTTGATGCAGGAAACCTTAATTTTACAGATTGGATAAACCCAAATTATGAAGCTGTTGATGATACTGATTCATCACTTGAAACGATTTATATTGAAACAGATATATCATTGTATTCAGGTGACTATACTACACGGACAATAATATCAGGCACAAGAAAAGCATTTTTGTTTAACATAGATGCTTATGGTGCAACTCCTATTTATAGGTATTTCACTGTGTTCTGGCCAATAATTACATATCCGCATCCAAACGCATCAAAGATTAAATTCTGGATGGAGAAATATGGCAAACAGCAACTTATTGGTGAGTTTGCTCTTGAAAAGCATGACTTCTATTCTTTCTCTTTCTATTTAGATAAGAATGTATTCCCTTTATTTTTCATGCCATATATTACTACACCTCAAACAGTAAACAGGGATACAGCACCTGCAATTACATCAAGGTATTCTGACAGTAACAGGCTACAAGCATCCGGTATAGGAAACCCATTATACTATCCAACTGCTAATTCATACCAGATTGGTGATGATGATAGCAATAATATTAAATGGATGAAAGTCCAAAGCACACCTACATCTGAGGGACAGTTCGGGCAATTCCCTTTGATTATTGGTTCAGGTCTTGGCATTCATGTATTAGACCAAGGACAAGGAGAAGTGCTATATTCTTCCATGAGAAACATAAGCAAGTTGATTCCAAATGATAATGCAATAGGACTTGACTTTGGAGTTATATTTTCAACAGCAAATGGTTTATTTGCGATACAAGGCAGAAATGTAGTAGAGATTGGACAAGGATTGAGGTCTGCATTATTGGCAAAGATAAATTCTCAGTATGATACTAATGGACCAATACCCGCAAATAATAATTTCAATACATTCTTGCAGAATTGTATATACGCATTTGATTATTTGCATTCAGAATTAATAATGCTCAATAAAGATTTTACATTCTGCATAAGGTTAAGCACTTCTAATCCTGCATTCTTTAGAACTACTGAGCATTACACAAATGCCTTACTCAGGAAAGGACGTTATATCGCATACGATATGTATGGAACAACAATTACTGTTAGGGATATGGATGTAGATGATTTAACTGAGCCATACATCCCCGTCCACTTTGCAACAAACCCTGTTAACCACGGTGACTATTCGCTTGTTAAACTTATACAGTCTCGTCTCCTTGGTGTTATGCAAACTACTTCTAATGTAGGTGGTTTATTATTTAGGATATTTGGTTCCACATTAAGGACAATAAGGATACCAAATACAAAGAATATATATGCAGAGTTCTCTCGGATTCAGCAATACATCACTCCTTCTTCTACTGATATTCCTGTTCCAATTACAGCAGATACAACACTAATAAGCACAGACACAACTAATATAAGTGCTGATATGGAAATTGTTGAAATTGATGGAGGAGATATTAGGACAATTGAAACAAGTTTACTAACTTCGAGGGCTTCTCAATCTGTATTTTATATGATATATAAGTTCACTGGCTCCGTTAAAAGAGATAGCACTATAAGCCATATAGAGACTGTATTTGATACACGGTTTGAAGAAAAAATGAAATAACAAATGCCTACCTATTCAACATCTACTGGCGAGCGTTTAACCAGACACCAAATTGAAGAGAAAATAAGGGCTGCTAAAAAGGCTGTCTTACAATCTCAATTAGATGAACACGGGTATAACTTTTGCACTACATGCAAACGCAATGATGATAGACCCGTTGATTGCGCCCATATCATATCTGTAAAAGAATGCCTTGAATCAGGAAGGACCGAACTTGCATGGGACACAAATAATATAATTCCAGAAGGAAGGAAATGTCACCAGAAAAGAGACGGACTTGACATAAGGTTTTAATAGGATTAATTAAACATGAAAAAAGCCACTTCTAAGAGTGGCTTTTTTATTTATGGTATATTGTATTATCTCTTTATGAATATCGCTATCAGTAGCCCAAGAATCATTCCTACGAGCGAACTAACGAATACCCATATCAACTTAGTTTTATACACAACCTTTTCTTCTATTTTAACCTCATGTGTGCTATGTTCTTTTATGGCGTTTTTAATCAACACATCAAGTTCTTTGTCTTGCTGTATTAGATTGTGTTTAAGAACCCCATTTATTACCTGAGCGTATGACGTTGCAAGTTGTGTCTTAAGGTTACTTGGCTTAGAAGTAAGCTGTCCTGTCTCTTTATCCACATATACAAATACAGTGTCTTTCTGATAAACAGTTTCACCGGGAACAAATACTTTTACCACGGTGTCCCTGTATTCTATTACAGTATTTGTAATTATCTGTGGAGGGTAAAGCCTGTTGCATTTCTCCTGAGTTATGCATGATGCTGTCAGAAACAGCATTGATAAAATGATTAATATTCTTTTCATGCTAATCCTCCTTATCAATTACTCCATTGGCATATCTCTTTTCTGCATACTCGATTGCTGCAAGTATAATTGATTCTGCAACTTTGCTTTGATATTCCTCAGTGAGCATTGTTTTCAACTCATGCATATTGGTCATAAAACCGCACTCAATCAATGCAGCAGGGCTTTTAGATTCCCTTACCATATAAAAGTTAGGAGATGATTTTAGTCCACGGTCTCTGTTCCCGGATGCCTTCAATACGTGCTTATGGACAATCTTTGCAAACATAAAATCATCTGGACCTTTAGTTGGCGAATAGAATGTCTCAAATCCATTGGCATTTGTCCATTCAAGGAACCCCTTTTGGCTTGGGTCGTGTGCGTTTGCATGGACACTAACAAGAACCGGGATACATCCAACGGCCTTTGCTGCTCTCCTGAACTCAATTTCTCGTCCAATCCTTTGAGATAATGGAATGTCTGTATGCTCTGGCGCAAGAAATTCAACTGCCTTTAACTGGTATAACCTGCCAAGCCTTTTGACTTCATCACCTATTGCAGAATTTATTTCGTTCTCCTTTACGAAATCCCCTTTATAGTATGTGCGTTTTGATATTGTCACAGCTTCTTGGAAAAGAGGACTTCTCTTTCCGGGTGTATTAATACCATGCCCATCATCTATAATAAGAACTATTTTATCCTTCATTTGCGGTTTTCTTTTTTGAAATAAGCTGAATAATCTTTGATAAATCCCTGTTGTTTGTTATCTTGCTTATATTCTTAAGGATGCTTATTCCTTCCTTAGATGCAATAATTACAAACGCAGAATTGGTGAGCGATACAAGAGATAAGACACTCAGTTGTTCAACCCTATAAGCATACCTGTCAAGTATTAAGCAAACTGCTAATGCCATGCTGTATCCTATCATTTTATCAACTGTGTCAAGTATCCTATCAGTGTCAATAGTTTTCCAGAATAACTTAAACCTTGAATACTTGCACAGCTTAGTCTTTGAACTTACTTTTATCTTCCTATCCTTATACTGTGCATATACTGATGTATTCATATCTACAAACAACAATATAAGCAACACTACTATTGGGGAAATAATAGGCTGCAAAAATGCTGATATAAACACAAAAGCTTTCATTGGCCAGTTCATAGACAATGCAAATTCAAATGTCTTAATAACCTTGGAAAAGTATATTGTAATTACATTCATTTCGTGGAGGGATTACATTGTTATTTCTTTTTTACTACCTTAGAGTTA
>CAYRKE010000057.1:31820-38500 GCA_964424695.1 uncultured Polyangiaceae bacterium | reverse complement strand
CTAAAAGCCAATGCCATGCGCGAGTGCGGCGCCCCCGACATTGTCATGACGGTGGCCGCGACACGAAATGCACTTGTCGTGCCCACCGCATGTGACGACAAGACCGCCCGAGTGCTCGTTGGCGATCGTGGGACCTGTACATGGGGATGGTTCCATGGAAAGCTCCTTCGGGACGTACGGGGCTGAACGTCCAGGAGCGGAGAGGGCACGCGCGCATATGCCGTGCGGGCCGTGACCCACGGCCGCACAGGAGATGGAAAACATGACGCGATCAGTGTCTGGGCTTTCGATCGTGATTGCAGCGGTTGCCGTTTTGGGCACGGGATGTGGCGACGGAGACCAGCCGACAGCAAGCGCGGCCGCAACGGGTACAGAATCCGGTGGGGCCGGACTCGACGGCGCCAAGCCACAAGGCAAATCGGGAAACGGAAGCGCGGTCGCACAAGCTGGATCAACGCCCAGCGCACCTGGTTCTGGAGGCGCAGCGCCAGGAGGCAGCGCGGGCGAGGTCGGCTTCGCTGGCACACCTGGATTGACGACTGGAGGGGCTGATCAGGGCGGCACCCAGAGCGGCGGCCAGGGGAGCGATTTCGAGTCAGGCGTCACCGCACAAGGCGGAACAGCGTCCGGGGGTGCCGCAAACGGCGGCATCGACTCTGGAGGGAGCCCGACGGGCGGCTTCGACGCCGGAGGGAGCTCCACCGGCACCATCGACTCCGGAGGGACCTCCACCAGCACCATCGACTCCGGAGGGACCTCCACCGGCACCATCGAGTCCGGAGGAAGCGCGACGGGCGGCTTCGAGTCTGGAGGGAGTTCCGCTGGCGGCTTCGAGTCCGGGGGAAACTCCACCGGCACTATCGAGTCGGGAGGAAGCTCCACCGGCAGCGCCGGGTCGGGTGGAACAGCGGGCGGCGGCGAGTCCGGGGGGAACTCCACCGGCGGCAACGCCTCGGGCGGCACCGCGTCGGGTGGGACAGCCAGCGGCGGCGAGTCCGGGGGGCACTCCACCGGCGGCGACGCCTCGGGCGGTACCGCGTCGGGTGGGACAGCCGGCGGCGGCGAGTCCGGGGGGAACTCCACCGGCGGCAACGCCTCGGGCGGCACCGCGTCGGGTGGGACAGCCAGCGGCGGCGACACTTCGGGCGGCGGCTACGCGGGCGAGGCCGGTTTCGCTGGAGCCGCAGGGACGGCGGGTCAGGGAGGGATCGGTGGGGAGCCCCTGGCCGTTGTTCCCTATAGCGGCAGCCTGGTCTCAGGCGGAGCGGTTTGGGATGCAGCCATATACGTTCTCCAGAACAGCCTCAGCGTTCAGGAAGGCGTGCTGGAGGTCGAGGCGTGCAGCGTCATCAGGCTGCCGCACAACGGGACAATCACGGTCTCCAACGGCGGCGCGTTGCGATTCATCGGCACTGCAGACTGTCCCATTACGGTTTCCTCTGACGAGAGCGCCCCCCAGCAGGGTGACTGGGGCTACATCGTTCTGATGGCGGACGCTGACGACGGCAACAACCGGTTCGACCACGTGGTTGTCGAGTATGGCGGGGGGCTAGATTACGGTGCGATCGTGTTCGACGAGAATGTGCGGCTGGAGATGACGAACAGTGTCGTCAGAGAGTCGGCCGATTTCGGAATGGAGCTGGGCGATGGGGCGCGTCTACCCGGGTTCTCCAACAACACGCTGACCGCCAACGCACTCGGCCCGATCTCGCTCTATGCCAACGACGTCGGACAGCTCGGGGCTGGTACCTATCATGGGAACGGCGTGGACGCCGTGAGCATTCAGGGCAGAACAGTAGCCACGGACCAGACGTGGGAGGCCTTGGGCGTCCCTTACAGGATCTCGTCCACCCTGGCGGTGGCCCCCACCGTGGGCTCGGCCCACCTAACCTTGGCTCCCGGCGTGACCGTGGAGTTGGGGGAAGGGGTCCGGCTACGGGTGGAGGAGTCTGGCGGATTGACGGCCATCGGCACCGAAGAGGAGCCGATCACGTTCACCTCCACCAAAGACACGCCATCCCCGGGGGACTGGGAAGAACTCGTGTTCCTTGCTGGTTCGAACGACGCGGACAACCACCTCGAACACGTGGTGGTCGAGTATGGTGGGAGCGACGGATACGGGCTCATCTACATCGAGAACGGCGCCTCTGTGCAGATTACCGACTCCTCCCTGGTGCATTCGGCGGCTCACGGACTTGTGGCCGAAGAGGGAGCAACACTCAGGAGCTTCGCCGGTAACACGGTGGTAGACAATGCCCTGACGCCGTTGTTGCTGAGCGCCGATCAGGGCGGCCAGATCCTGTCCGGTACGTACACGCCGAATGGCATCGAGGGCATCGAGCTAACGCAGGGTGGGAGTGACGTACTGAGCCGCGATGCGACGTGGCGTAACCATGGCGTACCGTACCTGCTTCTCCAGGGATTGCTGCTCCAAACCACTTCGGGGAGTGCGCACTTGACCGTGGAGGCCGGCGCCACCCTGCAGGTAGGGCCAAACGAGGTGATTTGGGCACGAGCGAACGCTGGCCTTACCCTTGCAGGCACCGCTGAGGCTCACGTGACCGTTACGTCCTCCAGGGCCGGACCTTCCCCGGGTGATTGGGGGCGAATTGGGATCGATGGTGAAGCGAACGGCTCGCAGAATGTCTTCACTTTCACGGACATCATGTACGGCGGATTTGAAGACCACGGTCAAGTCTGGCTCGACGTCGGCGCAAGGCTGGAGCTTGACGATGTCACGTTCTCGAACGGCGCTGCATCAACGTGCGACGTCTATCTATCCAATGGTGCAACTCTGACCGGCACCTCGACGCCGAGCACTTGCGGCTAGCCCGATACATTCGAAGGGAGTGGGGGCAAATGAACGGTCCCCGACCCCCATGCCCGTCCTGTGGCGTCGTTTCACGGCCGAAACGGCGCGGTGTTCCGAGGCCAAACGAGGCCTCGCGTCTGCGCTACCGATCGGTGTCGACGCCAAGCGCGCGCGTCCCATCGGGTGGCCCAAACACCAGAGCCCATGCTGGCGGTCCCACCAGCCAGCACTCGACAGGCCGTGCCGGCCTGGAGCAACGTCGTTGCCGCTTGAAGGGGGTGCGCAGCATGCCGCACTGCTACGACAAGCGGCGCACCGAGTGACAGGCGCGAGCGCGAGCTTTGCGTCCTTACGCCGTGCCGGGCCGCCGTCCAGGTGGAGCCCCTGAGGCGCGCCCGGAATGGCGACGGGCGCCATGTAACTCGAAGCCGAGCCACTGGCGAGGAGCGCCGGAACCAGGGAGCTCGCGGCGAGGGCGCGACTGCCATCCGGCGCGCCCCGGAGGACCAGTTTCTCGGTCCCTGGAGGGTCGCGGCGCTAGCGTGCCGCGCACGTTTGGAAGCGGCCACTGCACTGCATCATGAATGATCCAGTCTCACAGGGCGCGTCTTGACCCCAGGTTGCGGTCAAACCATCGCGATGGTGCGAGACGTGTTTGGCGTCAAACGTTCCTCGCTCATTCTCTGTTCTCAAGCTTGGCGAGTCGAGCCTCGAGCTCAGCCACACGTGCCAAGGCTTCCTCCTTGGCACGACGCTCTGCCTCCTTGGCACGACGCTCTGCCTCCTTGGCTTGGCGCTCTGCCTCCTCGGCGGTTGGGAAGAGCACCGTGTCCTTGCCTTCTGCGAGCCTGAGCCGGAGCTGTGGGCCAACGCCCACCGCGCGGACAACACACCCGAGGACACTCGAATCCACGGCGCGCGCATCGCTCCGCTCGACGAGGACGAGACGCCCTGCCGCGTTCCGAGTGAAACGTTGCCAGCGGACCCCATCGCGGCGCTCAGCGTAGTCAGGGTCGAAGATCACGAGCTCCGCCGTGCCGAGGGCGTCGTGGTCCACCGGGGCCTGGCAGTAGTCCTTCTCCCAATTGGTCGATACCACTTCCAACGCGAAGCTCGGGACGATTCCCGTTTCCCATACCTTCCAGGAACGCACGGTAGTGTCGCTGGCCACTCCCGGCAACACATACACGTCCGGAGCTACGCGGCGATGGGGATTGTACTGTTCGAAGTAGATGAACTGGTCGGCGCCAACCAGGGCCTGCTCCCCTCGTTCGTCCAGCCAGCGCTGGATCAGGGGACGCAGCAGCTCGACGATCAGTCGCTGTACGATGTCTTCGCCCACACGCTCCTCCACGGGATAAACGGTGCGGTCGTCGGCTTGTGGTGCCAATGAACCCATGCACGAGTGTTACCATGGCCGGCAGAAGCGGGCACGGGGCCACCCCGGAAAGCGGAGATTTCGGTCGCGATGGGCCAGGCTTCTACGCTCTGGTCGCTCCGCCGCGCGCTGCTCTGCCTCGATGTCACACCCGCGCCATCGTCGAACCTGGTTGCGTCCTCCACTCGGGCCGGAGGGCCTTTAGAACTTTTGTTACCGGCTCGGGAAAGGACGCACGTTCATCCAGGAGCTGGAGCGCCGCGCGCGGCGCAAGCACCACACCCCCGCGGCCGCGAACGCAGTGAAGCCCCACGACACCCGGGCAGCCCGTGCCGACATGGATGGTCCGGAACTCGGGCGCCCCCGGGAACCGAGCAACCACACCCGTCGTCCCCCTTCTCGCCCGCGTCGGTGCGCTACAGGTTTCGCGAGGTTCGGAAGTACCCGGTCCGATCATCGGTGGCGCGCCTCGATGGGCACGTCATGATTCTCACTCCCTGGCCTTCCCGTCCATCATACCGTGCGCGGCAGGCGGGATCGTGTCGAGTTGCCGGATCTGCCGTATCTTGATACTAAGGATGGGGTGGACTCCTCGATTCCTCCTCCGCCCGGCGTCCCCGTCACGATTCGGGCCGTCGCCTTCGACTTCAAGTCGAAAGAGGAGACCGAGATCGCCGTGGAGGACGTCCAGGATGCACGTGCCAAGGGAGAGTCGGTGTGGATCGACGTCCAGGTTCACGACGTCAAGGCGGCTCAGTCCGTGCTCGTCCCAATGGGGCTTGCACCCAGTGGTATCCTCGAAGACGCGCTCTTCGGCGATCCGCAGGCGCGCCTTGCGCGTTTCGAGGACTGCATTCACCTAGTCGTGTCGGGTTGTCGAACACGCGGACACGCCATCGATCTGGAGCGCGTGGACGCCGTCATGAGTCAGGGGTGCCTCGTCACGATCCATCGCGGCTCGGTGATGTTTCTTTCCGCAGTTCGTCGTGACTACCCTGCCGACTTCCAGCGTCACGCGCAGAGCATCAGCTTCCTCGTCTTCGAGCTCTGGGAACAGCTAGTCGAGAACTATCTCTCGGTGCAGAAGACCATGGAGGAGCGGGTCGAGAAACTGCAGGATGCGCTCGGCGCCGAGAGGATCGATGACGCGGTGTTCGGCGGCATCTCCGAGCTTGGGGCCGATCTCCTCCAGTTCCGCAAAATCCTGCTTCCCACACGCTCCATCCTCATGGACTTGGGCACCCGCAAGTCGATCTTCCTCAGTGAGGCGACTCAGCCATTTCTCCTCAATATGGTTGGCACGGTCGAGTTCGTGCTCCAGTCCCTGCAGGTCGATCGCGAGATCCTGAGTGAGTCACTCAACCTCTGCATGTCTCGCGTCAGCTATCGGACCAACGAGGTCATGAAGCGCCTCACGGTGGTGAGCGCGATCTTCCTGCCGCTCACGTTTCTCGTGGGCGTCTACGGCATGAACTTCCAGCACATGCCGGAGCTCCCCTGGAAATACGGATACGCCTATTTCTGGCTGCTCGTCGCGAGCATCGTGATGGGTCTCTTCCTGCTGCTGCGGCGGAACCGACTGCTGTAGGCTGGCTCGCGCACGAGACCATCCAAGATCCTGGCGAGAGCCCCGACCGCCCCCCCTGCGGTTTGCCCCCTACTCGCGCGTCACCCCCACGGTGAAACCTGCGTACAGCGACCGCACCTTCGACGCCGGTTCCCCAGCCTCGATCACGGCTTTGGTCCACGTGGCCCGTCCGTCGCCGCACAGCGCAAAACCCTGGATGCGGGCGCAGAGGGAGCCCTCCAGGATGTCGAGCGGCGCTGACAGCTCGTCCTTCACCGGAAGCCGACTGCCACTCGCCCCCAAACGGAACCATGGGAGCTGGACCGCGACGTATCCGCCGCGTTCGAAACCACTGCCAAGCAACCGACGCTCGGAGTCTCCAGTGCGGCTGCGCCCCACCAACACTGCGCCAGCGGTTGCTCCGAGTTCGAAAACGGTCTTGCCGTGCATGTACTGGTAGGCGACCTGGAGCTGCGGCAGCTCGAGCAGCGAACCGTAGTATGCGTCGTTTCCGCGGAGGTATCCCAATATGCCGAGACGCAGCACCGGGCCATGGCGGCCCGAAGCCGCCACGGGCACTCTCACTCCGCCAGCCCACGCCCCTTGTAGCACCCCGTCGAAGCCCGCGGTTCCACCACCAATGGCCATCCTATGGAGGTTTCGCGCGGTCCAGATCCCGCGGCGAACGTATTCCTCGCCCTCGGTCGACAACGTGAGCCCGTAGGCGTCGTCCGGCCCGACTCCCCGCGTCCGAGTCATGACCGCCCGCAGACCGATGACCCCCGAGCAATTGGTGGTGAGGTTCGAGCCCTCCTCGGTGTCGGGACTCAGGCAGGGTTCGGGAGCACAGAAGGGGGACTCTCCCTTGGAATCTTTGGAGCCCTTGCAGCCCCAGCCGTCTTTGGAGCCCTTGCCGTCTTTGG
>CAYRKE010000057.1:2117-31720 GCA_964424695.1 uncultured Polyangiaceae bacterium | reverse complement strand
TTCTTCGGATCCTTGGCGTCTTGGGCCGACTGCCCTCGGGGGAGCCCCGTCCGAACAGGTGGTTCGCGCGCAGGGATCTCCGCCGGCTGGGTCGTCGCGGCGGCTGCCGGGACGGCACTCGCCTCGCCCGCAGCCTGCGGCTTGGACTGGAATTCCGCGTCAGTGCTCGGCATAGGGGTCTGCTCTTGCGACGCCGAGTCAGCCGGTGGCGTTGGAGGAGTCGCCTCGGTCGACCCGGATGCGGAAGCAGGGTTCGGTAGAGCCAATGCCACGGAGCCGGAGGAAATCACGGCGACCATGGCGAGTCCCAGTGTGAATGTCGTTCTCATCACCGATGACTGACGCTGTCGCCCCTCGATGTATTAACCAGCTACTGCATCCTGGTCCGACCGCTCGGTGGGCCGTCGAGTCGCCAGATCGGTCGCTGCCACCGTGACCCGCGGGACAGCCCGCAGCTCCGGCCTCGCATTCCGGCGCCAACTCGGGCGCGGTCGGTGCTCGTTGTCGTGCTGGACTCGTTGTCTTGCAGCCGGCGCGCAGCCCAGCTCTCTGTCAGTGGCCAAGACTCGCGGCCACTACCGCTTCTTCACGCTCTGGCAGAGCCCCTGCAGGTTGCCGGACGCCGCCGGGATCGGCCAGATCGCACCACGGACGTAGGCGCAAGCCCAGCGGAGCCCCTCGCGGTACGTTGCCGGCCAGATGCGAGCGGTTCCATCGTCCGATGCGGTGAGGATCTTGGAGCCATCCGGAAAGAACGCGGCCCCCGTGACGCCGCCGAAGTGACCAACGAGCGTGGCGACGGGTTCACCCGTCGCGCTGTTCCAAATGCGTGGAACGCCGTCGTCCGACGCGGTGACGATCAGGATGCCGTCCGGCGAGAATTGGGCGCCGCGAACACTGTGGGTATGGCCCGAGAGAGTAACGAGGGGCCTCCCGGATTCCGCATCCCAGGTGCGCGCGGTTCGGTCCATGGAGGCCGTGACGATCCGGGCGCCGTCGGCGGAATACTCCGCCTGGTTGACGTGGCCGCTATGACCAACGAGCTTGGCAATCAACCGGCCCGACGCGGCGTCCCAGGTGCGCGCAGTGCCATCCGCCGAAGCCGTGACAATGCGTGCCCCGTTGGGGGAGTACCGGACGTGGAAGACCGCCCCTCCGTGACCGATGAGCCCACTGCTCTGCTTGCCCGTGACGGCATCCCAGGTGCGCGCGGTGTTGTCGTAGGAAGCCGTGACGAGGCGGCTCCCGTCCGGGGAGAACGCAACATCGAACACGCCACCGGTGTGACCCTCCAGCGTGGCGATGACCTTCCCAGTGCCAGTGTCCCAGATCCGCCCCGTGCTGTCCGCCGACACGGTAGCGACCTGCGTCCCGTCCGGAGAGAAGGCGGCTCCGAGAACGTGGTTCGTGTGGCCCCGAAGGGTAGCGATGGACTGCCCCGTCGTCGCGTTCCACGTCCGCGCTGTGCCGTCCTCGGACGTGGTGACGATGCGGGCGCCGTCCCTCGAGAACGCAGCGTGGCCGATGCCCTCGGTGTGTCCAAGAAGGGTGGCCACCAGCTTGCCTGTGGTCGCATCCCAGACGCGGCAGGTCTTGTCCTTCGAAGCGGTGACGATGCGGGTACCGTCCGCCGCCAGCGCGGCATCGTTGACGCCCCCGAGGTGACGGGCAAGGGTCGTGACCGGCAACTCCGGATCAGAAGCCCAGATACGGGCAGAGCCGTCCCACGAAGCGGTGATGACCCGGGAACCATTCGGGGAAAAGGCAGCCTGGGCGACTCGATTGGTGTGACCAGCCAGGATCGCAACGAGCTCACCCGTCTGCGTCGACCAGAGGCGGGCCGTGTTGTCGGACGATGCCGTGACGGCGCGAGCACCATCAGCCGAAAACGCGGCGTGAACGACCGGGGAACTGTGCCCCATCAGTGCGGCCGTGACCTTGCCCGTGGCCGAGTCCCAGATCACAGCGGTACCGTCATCCGACGCCGTGATGACGCGGGACCCATCGGGGGAGAAGGCAGCCCCCCTCACCGGGCCGAGATGGCCCACCAGCGAAACCACGGCGTTACCCGATCGAGCGTCCCACACGCATGCCGTCTTGTCGGCGGACGCGGTGACGACACGGGATCCATCCGCCGAGAACGCGGCGTATTCGACCGCGTCGGTGTGGCCGAGGAGCACGGCGAGGACCCCCCCTGTAGCCACGTCCCAAACCCGCGCGGTCCTGTCGGCCGAGGCAGTCAGGATGCGGGACCCATCCGGAGAGAAGGCCACCTGGTAGATCCCCATTGTGTGGCCAGCAAACACGGCAGCGGGTGCCTCCGATGAGGACGACCAGATGCGCGCAGTGCCATCCGAAGAACCGGTGACGACCCGGGATCCATCGGGCGAGAAGGCGGCACTGGTGAGTCCGCCCCTGTGACCCGAGAGCACGGACAATAGCTTGCCCGTATCCGTCGCCCAGAGCCGCGCGGTTCCATCGGCGGACGCCGTGACGACGCGGGATCCATCGGGCGAGAAGGCGGCGCTGGTGATGCCGCCGGTGTGACCCGTCAGCCCGACGATGGCAATGCCCGTCGCGCTATCCCAGAGCCGCGCGGTCTTGTCGATCGCCCCCGTGAGAATGCGAGCCCCATCGGACGAGTAGACGGCGACGTTGACTCCGTCCGTGTGACCACGCAAAACGTCGAACTCAGCTGCCATCGCAGGTGCCATCCGCGCCGCAGCGAGGCCCCCCTCCAGCATCTCCGGTCGACTCATGACCGCCGGGGCTTTGGCGTAGGCTTGTAGCGCGAGAAGAACGGTCTTGTCCGCAAGCGAAGAATCACGGGACACCGCCACGGCCTGCCACGCGAACGCTCTGGCAGTCGCGTCGCCTTCTGCCGAGCGGGATTCCGCCGTCTCCTGCTCTGCCCGTTTGCGCTCCATCGCGCTTGCCGCTTCCGATGCCTTGGCCCCCCTCTCCAGATAGACGGCCACGCCGGCTAGCCCCGCGGATGCCACCGCCACCGCCACTGCCACCGCCGCTACTGCCTGACTGGGTCGCACGAGCTTCTGTTTGGGACTACCCACGTGGATTCCTCTCCTGGCTGCTAGGCGGGCAGATTGTCCACCAGGTTGCCACACAATGAAAGCGCCGCGACTAGCCCGGTGCGTCGTCCCCCCCGTCCATGTTGGAAACGCTGCCGGCGCTGTGGGGCAAACGGCTTCCCCGCGACACCGCGGACGCGCCCATGATAGCCTCCAGCCTATGTCTCGGCGTGTGCGCGCAATCGGAATCTCAGGCAGCCCTCGGCGCAATGGCAATTCGACGACTCTGTTGAGAGCGGCCCTCTCTGGTGCGGAGTCGGCGGGCGCAGAAACAGTCCTCGTCCGTCTCGATGACCTCACGTTCCGCGGCTGTCGGGCCTGTGTGTCCTGCCCGGACGACGGTTGCCGAGTCCGCGACGGGATGGCGGCCGTCCATGCGGCGCTAACGCTTGCCGACGTCTGGCTCCTCTCTTCGCCTGTCTACTTCGACGGAGTGACCGGGCTGCTCAAGACGTTCTACGATCGGCTCTACTGGTTCCGCCGGCAGGGCACGCACGTGACCCCGCGTCTGCGTGGCCCGCGCCGCGCTGCCATCCTCCTCGCCTACGAGGATCCCCGAAACGAGTACTACGCAGTCATGGCGCAGAAGCTCGCCGACTACTTTCCAGGATTCGGTGACTTCGCGCCGGGGCGAGTCCTGGCGTTTCCCGAGCTTGGACAGGCGGACGCGGCGCTCCAGAGGCCTGACTACCTCGAGGCGGCTCGGGCGCTCGGAGCCGAGCTCACCGGAGAGATCCTGCAAGCACCAGCTCCCTGAGGGAAACGGGCCCAAGGCGGCCGCAAGCTCGCCGCTTTCTGACATGGGGTGCCGTCCATTTGCCTGGAGCGGTCCGTCGGCGTACTCCTCCGGCTGGCATGACAGGTTCCGAGATCCAAATGCTCCTGTACGGCTTCGCGGCCGGTCTACTCATCACTCTCGCCGTGCTCGTCAGCGGCTGGTGGAAGAGACGCTCGCTCGTGCGGGACATCGAGCGGCTGCGCTCCCACCTGCACACGCAGATGGAGATCTCTCACGAAGGAACCGACAAGCTGAGGAAGGACCTCGAGGCCCTCCGCAGTCAGAACGAAAACCTGCGCATCACGCTGCAGACTTGGCAGCAGAAACCTGGCCGCGCCGAACAGAAGAACCTGCAGATCTACGATCGCGCCGTGCGCTCGATTCTCGCCACGACGCCGGGCTTTGCCATCGCCTGGGAGGCTGCCTTGGAGAAAGCTGAGCGGGACGTCGCAGCTGCCGACCAGGGTTTCGTGGCGTTCGCCAAACGATTGATCCTTCCCTCGAGATCGGCGGTCCTCGAACTTCCCAGAGGAACGACTGGGACGAACGCCAGCGCAGCCCCAGCCCGCCACGACCCAGACGACGAAGCGTCTTGAATAACCGGTCTCCCCTTGCTTGACCGCGCGCCTCTGAGCAGGCACCGCCGCCATGTGCCTGCGCAAAAAACCCATTCAGAAATGCAGCGGCCTGCCGTCGGTGGCCAGGGCAGCTTCGTGCATGATTTCCGATAGGGTCGGGTGCGCATGGACGATCCGCGCGATATCCTCGGCGCTGGCCTGGAACTCCATGGCAACAACGGCTTCGGAAATGAGCTCCGAGGCGTGGGCGCCAATCGTATGCACCCCAAGTATGCGGTCGGTCTTCGCGTCAGCCAGCATCTTGATGAACCCGGTCGTGTCACCCTGACCCAGAGCGCGACCACTCCCGAGAAAAGGCACCTGACCTGTCCGAAACTCGATGCCAGCTCGCCTGAGTTCCTGTTCTGTCTTGCCAACCCAAGCGATCTCAGGCTGAGTGTAGACGACCCAAGGCACAGTGTCGTAGCTGGAGTGGCCCGCTTGCCCGGCGATGCGCTCCGCCACCATGACCCCCTCCTCCATTCCTTTATGCGCCAGCATCGGGCCGCGCACCACATCGCCGATGGCCCACACGTTGGGCAAGTTGGTGCGGCAATGCTCGTCGACCGCCACGCGCCCGCGCTCGTCAAGAAGGAGCCCAACGCTCTCGCATCCGAGTCCGTTTGTGTTGGGCACGCGTCCCACCGCAACGACTAGCTTGTCGCAAAGGAGAACCTGGCTATCGCCCGCCGTCTCGTAGTGAACGCTGACGCCCTCACTGGTGGTCTCGACCGCCACGATATCAGCCCCGAGGTGGATATTGAGGCCCTGGCGCTGGTTGAATATCTTCCATGCCTCCTTGGCCACAGCGACATCGGCGGCCGCCAGGAACTCCGATTGCGCCTCGAGGATTGTGACCTCGGCCCCCAGGCGTTTCCAAACGCTTCCGAGCTCGAGCCCGATTACTCCAGCGCCGATGACACCAAGCCGTTTGGGCACAGCATCAAAGGCGAGCGCCCCAGCGTTGTCACAAATGAGCTTGTTGTCGACAGGAACACGGTCCAAGCGCCGCGGCTTCGACCCGGTCGCCACGATGACGTGGTTTCCCAAGACCGGCTCGCCGCCGACATCGAGCTCCCAGCCGTTCTCACTGCCCTGAGCGAACCTCCCATGACCAGCGAGCAAGGTAACCTTGTTCTTCCTGAAGAGCCCACGAATGCCACTGGCAAGCTGGGTAACGATATTGTCCTTTCTCCGGATCATGGTTCGGACATCGATGCTGATGTCCCCGACCGAGATGCCGTGCATGACGAATCCATGACGAGCATTCTCGTAGTGCTGAGACGACTGGAGCAGCGCCTTGGACGGAATGCAGCCGACATTGAGACACGTGCCGCCCAGGCGCACCTCGCCGCTCGGGTCGTCGTAGGATTCGGATTCGATACACGCAGTGGACAGCCCCAGTTGGGCTGCGCGGATCGCAGCAACGTAGCCGGCTGGGCCGCCTCCGATGACGAGAACGTCGTATCTCTTGATCAAGGTTCAGATCTCCAGCACGAGGCGCGCCGGATCCTCCAGCGCTTCCTTGATGGTCACGAGGCCAAGCACTGCCTCCCGTCCATCGATGATTCGGTGATCGTAGGACAGTGCCAGGTAGTTCATCGGACGTACCACGACCTGACCGTTCTCAACCACCGGACGGTCCGTGGTGGCGTGGACGCCGAGAATCGCCGACTGTGGCGGGTTGATGATGGGCGTCGACAACATCGAACCGAACACGCCACCATTCGAAATGGAGAACGTGCCGCCGGTGAGGTCCTCGAGGGAGAGCTTGCCTTCCCTGGCCTTAACGCCAAACTCAGCGATCGTCTTCTCGATCTGAGCGAAGGATAGCTGGTCGGCATCCCGCAGGATTGGAACCACCAAACCGCGTGGGCTGCCAATGGCGATGCCGATATCGAAGTATCCGTGATAAACGATGTCGTTCCCATCCACCGAAGCGTTGAGCACCGGCAGCCTCTTCAACGCGGCGACCGCAGCCTTGACGAAGAAGGACATGAACCCAAGCTTGGTGCCGTACTCCTGCTCGAACTTGTCCTTGTACCGCGCTCGCAGCGCGATTACCGGCGCCATGTTCACCTCGTTGAAGGTGGTGAGGATCGCCGCGGTAGACTGAGACTGCACCAGGCGTTCAGCGATGCGCGCCCGCAGTCGGCTCATGGGCACGCGTTGCTCGGGGCGATCACCGACGATGGCATCGATATTCACCGGCGGGACCGGTTGGGCGAGCGCGGGACGCTCCGCGCGAGCCGGCCCAACGGGAGTGGCTGCGACGCGCTGAATCTCCTCCATCACATCGCTCTTGGTGATGCGCCCGTCGCGACCAGTGCCCCGGATGGATGCCGGGTCGAGGCCCTTCTCGAGTATGAGTTTGCGTGCGGCAGGGCCCGCCAACGGAGCGGCTGCTGGCGCCCCGGCGGCGTGCTGCTCCCTGGCAGACGCTGGGACCGCCGGGGAAGCCTCGATCGCGGCTTCAGTGTCGATCTGAGCTACGATCTCGCCAGCGACCACAGTCTCGCCGTTACCCTTGAGGAGTCTGACCAGCACCCCCGACTGTGGCGCTGGAAGCTCCAGCACGACCTTGTCGGTCTCGATGTCGATGAGATTCTCGTCTCGCGCAACCTTCTCCCCCGCCTGCTTGTGCCAGGCAACGAGGGTAGCAGATGCGACGGACTCGGAGAGTTGTGGGACTCTGACGTCGATCAGCATTGGCTCGCTCCGCCCGCGCTCTCCGGCTTCTCCGAACCGAGCGCATCGCTAACAACCTGCTTCTGCTGCTCCATGTGCTTCAGGGCGTAGCCCACCGCTGGCGAAGACGAGGCCGGTCGGGAGGCGACGAGAAGCTGCTGACCGGTCCCAAGGACACTCACCAGTCGATGTGCCTTGGCATACCAAGCGCCCTGGTTGAGGGGCTCTTCCTGGCACCAGACCAGCTGCGTCGCCTTGGGGTACAGCCCAAACAGTTCGGCGAAGCGCCGGTCGTCGAAGGGGTACAGCTGCTCGACGCGCAGCAACGCGACGTGGTTCAACTTGCGCTCGCGCCTCGCGGCGAGCAGGTCGTAGTAGACCCTACCGGTACAAGCAACGACACGGGTCACTTCGTTCGGATCGAGCGGCTCGACTTCGCCGATGACGGTCTGAAAGGTTCCCCTGCCCAGCTCCTCCAGAGTGGAGGAGGCGTCTTTGTGACGCAAGAGCGACTTGGGGGTCATGACGATGAGCGGCTTTCGCTGCTTGCGCAGCATCTGGCGCCGCAAAACGTGGAAGATCTGCGCCGCCGTGGACGGCACACACACCTCCCAGTTGAAGTCCGCCGAGAGTTGCATGAAGCGCTCGATTCGCGCCGAGGAATGCTCCGGACCCTGGCCCTCGTAGCCGTGTGGCAGCAGCAGTACCAGGCCGCACGCGCGACCCCACTTGGCTTCCCCGGAGGAGAGAAATTGGTCGATGACGACCTGGGCTCCGTTGGCGAAGTCCCCAAACTGAGCCTCCCAGACCACCAACCCCTCGGGGCTCGAGGCAGCAAAACCGTACTCGAAGGCCAGCACCCCTTCTTCGGACAAGACCGAGTCGAAGCACTGGAACCACCCCTGCTGGTCTTGAAGATGGGCGAGTGGCCACCAGATACCTTCGTCCCACTTCTCACGGTTCTGGTCATGTAGAGCGGCATGGCGATGGAAGAACGTCCCGCGCGCGACATCCTCGCCCGACACGCGCACGTTGATGCCGGAAGCCAGCAGCGAAGCGTAGGCCAGGTTCTCCGCCATGCCCCAGTCCACAGGAATTCGGCCCTGTCCCATGGCCCTGCGGTCCTCGATCACCTTCTGCACCCTCGCATGCAGGGAGAAGTTGTTGGGCACCTCGGTGATGCGCGCAGCCAGCCGCTCGAGTTCCTTCAGCGAGACCGTCGTGTCGCATTTCTCGGTGTAGGGGACCTGGGTGTAGAGGGCCCAGTCGATGGAGTACTTGCTGCCGTAGTCGGTAATGACCGGGTCAATCAGGTGTCTTCCCTCATCCAACGCTGCCCGGTACTCCTGGATCTTGCGCTGAGCGTCGCCGACACCGATGACCCCCTGCGCCTCGAGCTTGTCGGCATAGAGCTTGCGAACGCCGGGGTGCTGGGCAACCTTCTTGTACATGAGCGGCTGGGTCACCATCGGTTCGTCCTGCTCGTTGTGGCCGAGCCGACGGAAACAGACGATGTCCACCACCACGTCCTTGGCGAACTGCTGACGGAACTCCATCGCGACGTGGGTGACGAACGCCACGGCCTCCGGGTCGTCACCGTTCACGTGAAATACTGGCGCATCGACCATCTTGAAGATGTCAGTGCAGTAGAGAGAAGACCGGTAGTCGCGAGGGTCGGAGGTCGTGAAACCAATCTGGTTGTTCACGATGAGGTGTACGGTCCCCCCGGTACCGTAGCCTCGAGTCTGAGAGAAGTTCAGCATCTCTTGGTTGACTCCCTGGCCTGCCACAGCAGCATCACCGTGAACCAGCACGGGTAGCGCCTCTGCCTTGCCGTTCGGACCCCGTCGAACCTGGCGTGCGTACACCGACCCGGCGACCACCGGGTTGACGATCTCGAGATGCGAGGGGTTGAAGGCGAGCGTGAGGTGAACCGGCCCCCCCGGCGTGGCAACGTCGGACGAGTATCCCATGTGGTACTTGACGTCGCCGGATGTAAGCTGGGACGCCTTCTTTCCCTCGAACTCCGCAAACAGCATGGACGGCTGCTTACCCAAGGTGTTGACCAGAACGTTCAGGCGGCCCCGATGAGCCATGCCGATGACGATCTCCTGCACCCCCACCGCACCAGCAGTGCGAACGAGCTGATCCAATGCCACAATTAGGGATTCGCTGCCTTCCAGCGAGAAACGCTTCTGACCGACATAGCGGGTATGCAGATAGCGCTCCAGGGTCTCAGCCTGGGTCAGCATGCGTAGGAAGCGCTTTCTGTCGATCGCACTCCAGGTCGGCGACGAACGGATGGTCTCGAGCCTGGACTGGATCCACGCCTTCTGGGCGGCGTCTGCCAGGTACATGTATTCGGCGCCAATGGTGCCACAGTAGGTCTGGCGTAGTGCCTCGATGAGCTCCCGCAGCGTCGCGTGTTCGGGCAACCCCGCAAAATTGCCGATAGCGAAGGTCTGACCGAGGTCCGCCTCGGTGAATCCGTGAAAGGCAGGATCGAGGACCGAAATGGCTGTTCTCTCGGCCCGTTTGAGGGGATCGAGCTGGGCCCAGCGATTGCCAAGGAATCGGTAAGCGTTGATGAGCCGAATGACGGCGACCTGCTTCTTCTCGCACCCTGCCCCCTGAGGTCCGGTCCGCAGGGTGCCCAGCTTGGCGCGCTGCGCGAAAGAGGCGACCACGGGCGAGTGGGCAACGTCGCGGCCGAGATTGGTGCCGGGTAGGTTCTGCAGGCGGTCGAAGTAGTCGCGCCAGACTCCCTCCACTGAAGCCGGGTTCTCGAGGTAGGACTCGTAGAGCGCCTCGATGAAGTGCCCGTTGGCACCAAAGAGGTACGAGTTGCCGAGCATCTGTTTCATCACGCTCATGCGCAGGCCTCGCCGACGGGTTCTAGGGAAGGAAAGGATCCACCGTAGTGCAGAGGGCAAAGATAGAGGCGCCCTCCGCCAGCCTATTTCTCAATCGCGGCCCCCCCCTTGTCCACGGGGGAAGCGTCACTTTTGTCTCGAGCCGAGCGACATCCTGCACGACATCCGCGGTGCTCGGCTAGCCCGAGCGCCCGGGGCAAGCTTGACGAAACCCCGACCTGTCAAAGGTTCGACGCTGACCTTTCCCGCGTGGCCCATCAGCCTGAATCACAGTCCACGTCGGGTCCATGGGCTGTTCCCCCCAGGTCGGGGGCGGAGGAGCGGCCGCCAAATCGGTCGTCCTGGGAGTGGCCGAACCGTATTGCCGACTCATAACCAAGGGACGGCCCTCCCGGGCCAGACCCAGCGAACCTGAACCGTTCAGATTATCGCGCTCTCCCAGCAAACACCCTGACGGCAAGGTGACGAGGCGGGGAGGGTGGCGCCCAAACGAGCTAGGGAGCCATGGACTTATACGAATGCCAGGGAAAGGCGCTGCTGGCCTCATACGGAGTGGAGGTGGGGCCTCAGTTCGTCGCATCGACTCCGGCCGAGTGCTCCCACGCGCAAATGGCACTTCAAGGGCCGGTGGTCCTCAAGGCCCAGGTGCTGACGGGCGGCAGGGGCAAGTCGGGTGGAGTCAAGGTAGCCCGGTCGAGCGCCGAAGCCGAACAGAAGGCGCGGGAGATCTTCGATCTCACCATTAAGGGGTTCCCGGTCAAGAAGGTCCTCGTCGTTCCGGCAGTGACGATAGAGAAAGAGTACTACCTTGGCCTAACCCTCGACCGCTCCCACAAGTGTCTGGTGCTCATGATGAGTGCCTCGGGAGGGGTGGACGTCGAGGAGCTCGCGGCGACCCACCCCGAGGAGATCGTCCGCGTGTACTTCAGTCCGGCCTCGGGAGTCGACGCTGACGAGCTCTCGGCGGCGCTCGACCGCGTCTTCGTCATTCCAGCCCTCGTCGAGCAGGCGCGAACGCTGGTGCATGTCCTGCTGCAGGTGTACCTCGAGAAGGACTGCTCCCTCATCGAGATCAATCCGTACGCCTTGGTGGAAGGCGGAAGGCTCATGGTCCTGGACTCGAAGATCAGCTTCGACGAAAGTGCGATGTTCCGTCAGCCCGACATCCTGGCCATGCGCAACCCCGAGGAGAACAGCGACGACGAGCGCAAGGCTCGGCTCGCGGGGCTGAGTTACGTGAGCATGGATGGCGACATCGGGTGTATCGTGAATGGTGCCGGCCTCGCCATGGCCACCATGGACATCATCGGGCTGTGCGGGGGCGCGCCAGCGAACTTCCTCGACGTCGGAGGTTCCTCGAACCCGCATAAAGTCGCGAACGCGCTCGCCATCCTCCAGCATCACCCTGGGGTTCGAGCGATCCTCATCAACGTGTTCGGCGGAATCACGCGATGCGACGATATCGCGAACGGGATAGTGATGGCCATGAACCAGACGGGCATTGACGTTCCGCTGGTAGTTCGACTCATCGGAACCAACGAGGCCCTGGGGATGAGCATCCTACGAGACGCGGGAGTTGCCGTGCGAACCGACCTCGACGAGGCAGTCAGGGCGGTCGTAGCAGCGCGGGAGACACGGGCATGAGCATCCTGATCGGCGCGAGCACGCAAGTTCTGGTCCAAGGAATCACCGGAAGGGAGGGCGCGTTCCACACGAAAACCATGATCGCGGACGGGACAAAGGTCGTCGCCGGAGTCACACCTGGCAAGGGTGGCCAAACCGTTGACGGGGTCCCCGTATACAACTCCATCGCCGAGGCGAAGCAGCACCATGGAATCGACGCCAGCGTGATCTTCGTTCCGGCGCCGGTCGCTACGGCTGCGGCGCTCGAGGCAGTGGCCGCTCGCGTGCCCCTCGTCGTTTGTATCACCGAGGGGATCCCCGTGAATGACGCGCTTGCCCTCCACCACGAGGTGAGGGACAAGGGGCTCCGGATGATCGGCCCCAACTGTCCGGGTCTCATCAGTCCGGGCAAGTCCAAGATCGGGATCATGCCCGCGAGGATCCACACGCCCGGTACGATCGGAGTCATCAGCCGATCGGGGACCCTCACCTACGAGGTGGTGCACGCGCTGACGACCATGGGATTCGGACAGAGCACCTGTGTCGGGATAGGTGGGGATCCCATTGTCGGCTCCGGTTTCGTCGACATGCTCACCCTCTTCAACGGAGATCCGGGCACGGAAGCGGTAGTCATGATCGGCGAGATTGGAGGCGAAGAGGAAGAGGCTGCGGCCGAATGGGTCCGGCTCCACATGCAGAAACCCGTAGTCGGGTTCATCAGCGGCCGAACCGCTCCTCCCGGGAAGCGCATGGGGCACGCGGGCGCGATCATCTCCGGACGGCGGGGAACCCCAGCCGCCAAGGTCAAGGCACTCGAGGACGCCGGGATACGGGTGGCGAACACGCCGAGCCAGATCCCAGAGCTCGTCCGGTCCCGTCTGAGCGCGGGCAAGGAGGTCGGAACGCTTCGGCGGCAGGCTCCAGGCGGCCCAGAGCGCGCCCACGTCTCTCGAAGCGGCGGTGGAGAAAGCAGCGATCCCCCTACAGAGTACCCCAGAGCGCGTTTCCACTAGACTTCCAACGCGGTTTCCAGCCCCTGTGGCAGGCCACGGGGGCTAAGCTGGAGCATCAACGGGGTCGCCGAACTTGCGGCGAAGTTGACGATCTGGCTAACGTTCAGTGGCCCAATACGGATTCGGCGGTGCGCTAGCGACCGTCGCGAACTCAGCGGAGAACACCATGCAGAGCGTAAACGATGCGAGCACGGCTCGCCTCATTCTCGACGGTCAGGAGTATGAGCTTCCGGTAGTCGTGGGCAGCGAGGGCGAACGAGCCATCGACATCTCGAGCCTTCGCGCGAAGACGGGGTACATCACCCTGGACAGCGGGTTTGGCAACACAGGAGCATGCAAGAGCGCCATCACGTTCATCGACGGCGAGCGAGGAATCCTCCGATACCGCGGCTATCCGATCGAGGTACTTGCGGAGAGAGGCTCCTTCATCGAGACCGCCTACCTCCTGTTCCACGGTGAGCTTCCAACGGACGTCGAGCTAGCCTCCTTCTCGCGGCACCTCAACCGATCGTCGCTCATTCACGAGGACATGCACCACATCTATACCGGGTTTCCCCGGCACGCACACCCCATGGCGATCCTGTCGACGATGGTCGCGTCGTTCTCGGCATTCGATCCCTTGCCGGATGAGCTCACCGAGGAGCGCGAGCGTCAGGTCTTCGCAAACCTGGTGTCGCAGGTTCGAACGGTGGCCGCCTTCGCCTACAAAATGTCGATCGGCGAACCGATCGTGTACCCCTCGCACCGCTACCGATACGTCGAGAACTTCTTGCACATGATGTTCGAGTCGCCCGTCAACGACTTTCACGCGCATGAGGACTTCGTTCGGGCCATCGAGCTGTTCCTGATTCTGCACGCCGATCACGAGCAGAACTGCAGCACCTCCACCGTGCGGGTGGCTGGGTCGAGTCTGGCCAATGCCTACTCCATCGTCTCAGCCGGCATCTCGGCGCTCTGGGGGTCTCGCCACGGTGGCGCGAACCAGGAAGTGATCCAGATGCTCGACAAGATTCGAGCCGACGGCGGCGACGGAACCAGCTTCGTCGAGCGAGCGAAGCAGAAGGGCTCCAAGGAACGCCTGATGGGGTTCGGGCACCGAGTCTACAAGAATCACGATCCTCGAGCGAGAATCCTGCGGGACTACTGCCACAGACTCCTGTCCCGGCCAGGCCTCAAGGATCCGCTCTTCGACATCGCGCTCAGGCTCGAAGAGATCGCCCTCAAGGACGACTACTTCCTCGAGCGCCACCTCTACCCCAACGTCGACTTCTACTCCGGTCTGATTCTCAAGGCCGTCGGCATCCCCACCGAGATGTTCACCGTGCTCTTCTGCATCGGGCGAGTCCCGGGATGGCTGGCACACTGGCGCGAGATGTGCCGGGAACCGGGTTTTCGGATTGCCCGCCCTCGCCAGATCTATACCGGAGCGACCGAGCGCGACTACATTCCCATCAGCGATCGGCCGCCCAGATAAGGCAGACCAGTGCGGCCCAGCCTATTACCACTACCCAGCAAACTCGCGCCGCAATCCCACCCGGGGCGATCCGTCGCTGGCGAGGGATGACAAAGTCGTCCCCCCCTTCACCCGAACCCGGCGCCATACGCCTTCCTGGCCGCCGAGGCCGAGCCGTTGCGCCGGCCGCTCCGAAAACGACCTACTGATCCCTGGAAGACTACAACCAAGTAGGATTCCCGCCCTCGCTCTGGCTGGTGAGGCCGCCCTGATCGGCAAGTAGTTCACCGGCGGACGACGCCGACAGCGCCAAGGCAGCTGAGCCGACTACCGACTTCGGCTCAAAAGCGCGAGCGGCGCGCCAAGAATGAGTAGCCATCGGCGTGCTTCTGGTGAAGAGTGTGAGTGCGTTGCTTTTCGCGCAGCGCGTGCATGTCGCACGCGGTTGGCAGAAAAGCCCGCTCGACTCGATATGCCCGTGCGACTTTCTTCGGCGCTGATCTGGTTCTTGGTTGCCCCCCTGTTTGGATCCCTTGCTTCCTGTTCGAATGACGGCAATTCCGGCTCGGATGGCGGCGATGAATCCGCCACCTCGAGCGGCGGCTCGGGCATCGGCGGCAGCACCGCCACGAGCCCGAACGGAGCCAACACGGGCGGAAGTACCGCCGCGGCCCCGAGCGGCACGAGCACAGGGGGCAGTGGGCTCGAGGTGTCCAGCGGCGGCTCATCTGTTGGGGATGGGAGCCCCGCGGTCCCGAGCGGCGGCTCGGCAACCGGCGGAACAGCGTCGAGCAGCGCAGGCTCTGGAGGCGCTCTGCCCACAACCGGAGGGGCGTCAACCGGATTGGCCACAGGCGGCACCTATGGTGCCACCGGAGGTGCCGAAAACCCAGCGTCTGGCTCGGGCGGGGTGGGCAGCGAAGCGGTGGGCGGAGCCGACTCCACGCTCGCCACAGGTGGAAACCTGCCCTCATCCGTCGGAGGAGGTGGGCCCGCTGGTGCAGGTGGTACCATCTCGACGGCCGGGGAGACCGGGCTCGGCGGTACTGCGCCAGCCGGAGGCACTGGCGGCTCGCCCGATGGCGGTCTTTCACCGCTCATCGGGGCAGTCGCGTTCTCCGTGCCCAGTCAGACGTTCCAAGGACAACTGCAAGTCGGGCTGAGCACGTCCAATGCTTCCGCGGAAATCCACTACACGACGAGCGGCCTGCTCCCGACGGTGGACGACCCAGTCTACGCCGGCACGCCTCTGGAGCTTGCGGCCACCACACAGCTTCGGGCGCAGGCCTTCGTCGGGGGCCTCCCCGCTGGGCAGCCGTCGACTGCAATCTACATTCTGCGCAACTTCGACTACACCTCGGACATTCCCATCGTTGTCATGGAGGGCTATGGCGGTGGCAAACCGCCCAACAAGGAAGACTGGCTCGATCTGGCTTTCATGACATTCGAGCCCACGGATGGGGTTGCCGATCTCGCCAACCTGCCAACGCTAGCCACGCGAGCAGGCTATCACTTGAGGGGGCAGTCCTCTTCGAGCTTCCCGAAAGCGCCCTATCGAGTCGAACTGTGGGACAACGACGGCAGCGACGAGGACTACCCGGTGCTGGGCATGCCCGCAGAATCAGACTGGGCGATGATCGGTCCCTGCGCGGACAATAGCCTCCTCCGCAACGCGTTCATATATGACCTGGCTGCGGACATGGGCCTAGCGACCATGCGCATGCGCTTCGCCGAGGTCTTCATCAACCAGGATGACAGCCCGCTCGAGGAAGCGGACTATGAGGGCGTCTACGCGGTTACGGAAACCGTCAAGAACCAGAAGAACCGCCTCAACCTCAAGCAGCTCGAGCCGGAAGATACGACCCTGCCAGACATCACCGGAGGGTACATCTTCAAATTCGATCAGGCCGCTGTGGACGAAGGGGAGGCCGAAATTTTGTGCACGCCGGTGGAAGGCACGGAGGATCCTGTAGACGGAACCGGTGGCGGCCCCGGGTTCGGCTTCGGCTTCGGCGGAGGCATGGTCGACGGCTGTTGGGTTGATCTCGAGCTCGTGGACCCCGATCCCATCAATGCCGAGCAGACGGCTTGGATCACCGCGCACATTCAGACGCTCCACGATCTCATGCACACCGAGCCCCTCGGTGACTAT
Source organism: uncultured Polyangiaceae bacterium (assembly GCA_964424695.1). GTDB lineage: Bacteria > Myxococcota_A > Polyangia > Polyangiales > Polyangiaceae > JAEWRL01. The sequence goes on along the minus strand of CAYRKE010000057.1, from coordinate 15,434 downwards.
CAATCGATGATCAATGTCGGAAGCTTCGTGGACAACATGATCATCAATGAGATCACGCGGAATGTCGACGCCTACATCCGAAGCCACTTCCTGTACAAAGACCGTGACGGCCTGGTCACGGCAGGCCCGGTGTGGGACTACAATTTCTCGCTGGGCGAGGTCGGCACTGACCTCGAAGGGTGGCAGTGGGAAGAAGGGCGGGCCGGGCCCACCGATTGGCACACGGTAATGGCGACCGATCCAGCCTTCTGGGCCCAAGTGGTTACTCGCTGGCAGGAGCTTCGCCCCGGAATCCTTTCGGACGAACAGCTGCTCGCCCGAATCGACGCGCTGAGCGCACCCCTCGTGAATGCCGGGCCACGGGACAACGCTCGCTGGCCCGTGGGAGAGTGCTTCAGTTGGGCGATGGGAGGTGGCGACTCACCTTACGTCGGCGACGGTACCTGGGAGGGGGAGGTTCAGGTGCTGAAGGACTGGCTTCTGGCGCGGATGGCGTGGATCGACGGTCAGCTACTCACCGCATCGTCTTCTGCCCCCTGACGACCAATCGACTCGCGCGTCAACCCGAGCCAGCGCCGAAGCTACGGCTCGGATGAGCCTCCCGCGTTCGTTGGCCCGGCTCCTCCTCCCAGCACGGGCCGTTCGTCGGTTCCGGGACGTCGCATGAATTCGTACCAGCGCCGATACAGCGGAGCCAACACGTTGGCGAGAGCAGTGAGCAGGATCATTGTCCCCACATAGCTCGCGTGACGCTTGAGGTCACTGCCGCTACGGCTGATCAGCCAGGGCAGCGCTGCCACCAGAAACGACAGCCACAGGGCGTGGACATAGTCGATGGGCAGACGCCCAACCCATACGCCGCTGTGCCACCAGATCTCTCCTTTGCGAAATCGAGCCCAGCCATACGCAGGGTTCCAGAGGAACCACAGCACGTCCCAGGTCATGTTCCAAACCAGGTAGGTAGCGACCATGCGCGCCTCGAGTTGCCAAGACCAAGGCTGCCCGAATGCAAGGCCGATGTGGAAGCTGAGAAACGGGATGAAGAACATCACCGCGTGGTACCCAGTCAAGGGCTTGCCGGAGAGGAGGAAGGCATAGACACGGGCGTACCAGGGGCGACGACGGAACCAGGTCGGTAGGTTCATCGCCCACCCGTTCTTGCCCTCGATCTCGATCTCGACGAGGGCGAAAAGTAGAGCGTAACCAAAGAGCAAGAAGGTGCTGGGCAACGTCGCCGCCACTTCTGTCCAGTATGAATGTCCGGTGTCCGTCATTTCTCCCAACTCTCTTGGGCCAGCATAGTCGCACTTCCGGCCGAATTCACGGCCCCACCCTCGGGGGGAGTGCGGCCAGTACCACTCACTCCCTGCGCTCCAGGTCGAATCGCGCTGGCGGATGGCGTTCTTGACCTTGCGGAAGGCGTCAGAGTGTTCTCGTCCTTGACCGTGGGCCATCGGCCCGATGCGAGGCAGCATCGCCCACGTTCGCCTTCCTCGCCGGGCTCCCCGCCCACGTCGAGGCTTCCGTCCGAGAAGCGAACAACCCCTCGACGTCGCGTGGATCGAGGCTACGCTGGGAGCGCCGTGCGAAGCCGGCTTGGTAGCGTGCGCCCCGCTCTCGAATAGCCACTGGACGCGGGCGCTCCGGCAAGAACCGTTAGAGACCTCCCATGACCTCCACCAGATCCCTCCTGACGCTCCTTGGTGTTCTCACTCTGCTCTCTCCCATCGCCTGTGGTTCCGACGAAGGCTCGAAAGATGGCGAGGATAACCCATCGGAGAACGGCACTGGCGGAACTCCAGGTTCCGACGGCTCGGGCGGCGGCACCTCCACCGGCGGCGACGCCTCCACCACCGGCGGCACCGACTCGTCCCCCGCCACTGGCGGCACCTCCACCGGCGGCACCGACTCGTCCCCCTCCACCGGTGGCACCGACTCGTCCCCCTCCACTGGCGGCACTTCCACCGGCGGCACCGACTCGTCCTCCACCACTGGTGGCACTTCCACCGGCGGCAGCAACTCGTCCCCCTCCACCGGCGGCACCTCCACCGGTGGTAGCGACTCGTCCCCCTCCGCTGGTGGCACGGATTCGGAAAGCACCGGAGGAACCAACAGCGGGGAGTCCGGCAGTAGCGCGGGCGGCTCGACCGGGACGCCAGAGTCTGGCGGTGGCCCCAGCACCGGCGGGTCCGGCGGCGACACGCCACCAGCAGGTGGGGTAGTCATCAATGAGCTCATGCCCTCCAACCAAACGACGGTCGCGGACGAAGGCGGCGCGTTCCCTGACTGGATCGAGCTCTTCAATGGCACGGACGCGGACATCGACGTGGGCGGCTGGTACATCGGCGATGACGCTGCCGACCCGCTCAAGGCCTCGCTCGCGGCCGGGCTGGTCGTCCCAGCGGGAGGCGTTCTGATGCTCTGGGCCGACGGTGACACGGATGAGGGCAGTGCACATCTCCCCTTCAAGCTCTCAGCGGGTGGAGAATCCGTGGTGCTCTCACTCTCTGACGGTACCCTCGTGGACTCCGTCGAGTACGCTGATGCTAGCGGAGACACCTCGTACGCTCGTCTCCCCAACGGAACCGGACAGTTTGCTTGGTGTACGAGCGCGACGCCAGGCGCCCTCAATGGCGATTCCTGCTGAGTCGCGGGGTGCGCGCTAGTCCGCGCCACGCTCGCGGTGCCCCGGGATGGAGGCAGGTACCCGTTCCGGCTTCGCGTCGGTCTCCTGTTTCTGTAGAGCCTCAGTCACATAGCGGGCAGACTCCCCTGCTGCCAGCCACCGTCTCCCTTTGGCGACCTTGACGCCTTGGCGGTTTCCTCCCGCCGTGTGTCATGACCGACCTGGTCCCAGTGATGAGCGGGAGAGACTGGTGCCGCAACCGGACGGGGGGCTGGTGCGGCGGCAGGACGACAAGGGGAACCATCCGGTGAACATCAGTCACGACACCGGGTACGGACGCGCTGCCCAAGGGACTCGACAGCCCCGCGGGCGGCTCGACGGGAGCACTGCATTCGAGGAAGGGAGAACACCTGAGCGATGACGAAGTGGCGTGGAACCTGCAAATGGTGTGGATGGCCGGTGCTGGCAGCCGCGGTGGCGCTTGCCGGCTGTGAGAGCGACCGGGAGAAGACTCCTGACGACGATGTGTCCCCAATCGACGACTACGTCAGCCTGTCGGCGCCGCTCTTCAGCATCGAAGACGTGATGGACGTCGAGCTGGAGCTGAACGATGGAGACTGGGATTCGCTCCGGTACGATGCGCCCAACCTCGAGTTTTTCGCCGAAAAGGACTGCCCTGCCGGTCCCAGACCCCGGTCCTTCGAGTGGTACGAGGCTTCCGTCACGGTCAATGGGGAGTCCTATGGCACCATCAAGGTCCGCAAAAAGGGCTTGCTCGGATCCATGTCGTCGACACGGCCCTCACTCAAGCTGGAGTTCGATGACGAGTCTCCCGGACTCATCGAGCACATGACGCTGAACAACGCGGTGCAGGACCTCACCTACAGCAGGGAATGCCTAACCTACCATCTCTTCGAGAAGGCCGGGCTCGCGGCGCCGCGCTGCGGGTTGGCTAACGTGACGGTGAATGGAGTCGAACTCGGAGTCTACACGCATATCGAAGCCGTAAGACCACCCATGCTGTCCCGCCACTATGGAACCGACGCTGCGAATGGGGAACTGTACGAGATCACAACGGCAGACTTCACCGACGAACTGACCGTGATGTTCGAGCCCAAGGGCGACGAGCCCAACGCCCATGACCCGGCGGCGCTGCAGGCGGTTGCGGATGCCCTCGAGGCGGACGACGACCGGCTCTTCTCCAAGCTCGAACCCTACGTGGACGTCGAGTCGTTTTTCACCTTCTGGGCCATGGAAGTCATTGCCGCGCATTGGGATGGGTACAGCGGTCAGACGAACAACTCCTTCGTGTACCGGAATCCCAAGACGGACCGTTTCGAGTTCATCCCCTGGGGCACCGACCAATCCTTCACGACCCCGGAGGACTTCTTTGGCATGTTCAGGGGCGACAACGAGACGATGCCGTGGTCGCTCTATGCGCACGGAGCGCTCAGCCGTCGGCTGATTGCCCATCCCGCCGGAAGAGCACAATACGAGCAGACACTCCGGCGCTTGCTCGACGACGTGTGGGACGCCGAGGAGCTTCTTCAGATGGTGGACACCATCGACTCCACCGTCAGCCCATACCTGGAGGGCAATCTGGCCGAGGCCCATGCGGCAGAGACCGATGCCCTGCGGACACTGATTCGTTCGCACGAGCAGGATATTCGCGCCGAGTTCGGACCGGACTGGCCGAACTGGGACCGCCCACTCAATCCCCCCCATTGCGTGGACATTGGGCACACCTACCGGGGAGTGTTGACCACGGTTTCTGAATCGCTCGACGCCAACTTGGTGAACACGGGCAGCGGAGAGGCGACGGATTCTGACGGCGCTGAGACCACCGATCTAGCCGTCGTGCGGGGGCTCGTCGGCAGCTATGTCGACGAGCATGACGACGAGAAAATCAGTGTAGAGCTCGCGATTGGTCCGGTCTCGGACGGCAGCTATGTCGTGGTCTTCACCTCGTTTCCGAGCGAGCTATTCTTCGAAGGCAGCACGATTCTGCTCGACTATGGCCAAGCCGATAGCGGAGTCGGCAGTGTCGATCTCACCACCGGCGAGACGAGGTCGCTCGGTTTCATCGCCACCGGCCAACTCGTCATCGAGGCGCTCGATCCCTCGCCAGGCGGAGAGGTACAGATCGCTTTCGATGCTCCAGTCGCAACGTTTCGGCTCTGAGCAGCGGCATCAGGCCGCGTGTTGCGCGGACACGCCCCCCAATCCACCCCCGACGAGTCGGCGCCGACCCGATGCCCACGTCAACGGCCGCGCGCACCTCGGCCCAAGGCGTCTCGGACATCGTTGGACGGCTCGGCAGGGCGCCCTCGGACCACGTGGTGACCTCTCTTGAATCTTCCGGGGTCGCGGTGGCGTCACCCTGCACGGTACCGGCCAGTGTCCGGAGGGCCTCAAGCCAGCGGAGAATGAGGGAGCAAGGCGCCCGGCGCTCGCGACTCATCCGGGTTCACCGTCCGTCAGCCCCGGTGGCTGACGGACATGCCGGTCGCGGTCGCAATGTCAGACGTGCGGAGCTCCCCGTGCGCCGACCGGTGGGCCATGGGAGGTCCCCTCTGAGCGCTGTCTCCGGCACTTGGGGGAGCCCGGTTCAAGCGTAGACAGAATCGGGCGCTTGAAGTACGAAGTGGGCTCGATTCTGACGGTCTGCCAAGTGAGGGCCAGCGCGATGAGCAAGGACGACTCGAAAGGGCTCAGTTTCAAGGAGAAGGTCGGGTACGCCGGCGGCGATTTCGCCTCCAACCTGTTCTGGATGACCTTCATCTTCTACGGCACCCTCTTCTACACTGACGTCTTTGGGCTCAGTGCGGTGGCCGTAGCGGCCATGTTCGGCATCGTTCGCTCGATGGACAGCGGCGCAGTCTTCGTGGCAGGGGTTGTGGCCGACCGTACCACCACCAAGTGGGGGAAATTTAGGCCTTTCCTGATCTGGCTCGCGGTTCCGTATGGCATCGTCGGAGCACTCTGCTTCTTCACGCCTGGGTTCGGACCCGATGGCAAGCTCTTCTACGCTTACGCCACCTATCTCGCCTTTGGGCTACTGTATGCCGGGATCAACATCCCCTATTCGTCACTGATGGGTGTCCTTTCCTCGGATCCAATCGAGCGAGCGAGCGCATCCCAGTTCCGCTTCGTGGGGGCCTTCAGTGCTGGCGCCGTCATCGCCTTCGCCCTGCCGTCACTCGTCAAGTCACTGGGTGGCGTCGATCCAACGGCGGCAAAAGAAGCCCAGGCTCAGGCAAACCAGCACGGATACGCGCTGGCGATGGGCATGTTCGCTTTGCTCTCGATCCTGCTCTGGTTCGGCACGTTCGCCACCACCAAAGAACGGATCCAGCCCCCCAAGGAGCAGAAGTCGAATCTGCTTCAGGACGTCAAGAACATCGTCACCAACGTTCCGTGGTTGATCCTGTTCCTGCTCGGGCTCTTCACGCTCTCCTACGTCTCGATGCGCAACGCGACGGCCGCGTACTACATCAAGTACTACGTTGGAGAGCAGCCACTGCTCGGTGCCCCAAGGAGCGTGGAAACGCTGATGGGTTGGTTCAACGGCATCGGCATGATCGCCGCGATCGTGGGCACCATGTTGTTGACAGGGCAGCTCTCCAAGCGCCTCGGAAAGAAGTACGCCTACATACTGCTGATGGGCATCTCAGCACTCCTGACCATCACCTACTACTGGATTCCGCCCGAAAACATCCTCACGATATTCGTGCTGCAAACGCTGGTGAGCGTCTTCATGGGGCCTACGACTCCGCTGGTGTTCGCCATGTACACGGACGCCGTCGACTACTCCGAGTGGAAGGATGGCCGCCGCGCCACGGGTCTGGTGATGTCCGCTTCCTCGCTCGCGCAGTCCTTGGGGTGGACCGTGGGTGGTATGTTGGCGGGCGCGCTCCTCTCGGCCTTTGGCTATGAAGCCAACGCACAGCAGAACGTCGAGACCCTCACGGGTCTGAAGTCCATGATGAGTTGGATTCCGGCCATCGGTGCCGCCCTCGCCACCATCGCGATGTTCGTGTATCCGCTGGACGAGCGTCGGATGAAGGAGATCGTCGCCGACCTCGAAGCTCGTCGAGGCAAAGAGCCTGCGGACGCTTCGAAGATGGCCGGTGCCGAGGAACCAGGCTCCCTAGGCTAAGTGCCTTCCAGACTCGCCGCGCGGCCTGCCCGAGAACGCTGCGCGGCACTGTCAAGACGGGACGCTTCGGTGACCCGAGCGGGATGCTGCGCGGCGCTGGCCATTGGTTTCATCCGCAACGAAAGAATCGTCTACCAGCGGCCGCCACAGGTAGGAGTTCCCAGCTCGACAGGCCGGAAGACAGGCAGACACCATGCGTACACGCTCGGTGCTGCTGCTCGGACGGCAGCGACCAGGTTGAGGAAGGTGTCGACAGCAGAACCAACGCCGGAACGGCGGGTATTCTGCCGCAGCCTGGAAGGCCCCGCTCGCCAACCGAACAAGGGGCCGCTTCGTTCCCAATGCCTGGCACCTCGTCTCCTCGAGGCCCTGCGTGAGCGTTCGTGGGAGAGAATCGGTCGGTGAGAATTTCTCACCGTGGGGCCTCCAGAACAGCGAATTCCGGACAGATGAGCGAGGGCACTGGGCACTAGGGGTTCGTTGAACGCGCTTAACGCCAGCCCCAGGGGGCAACGCCAACGAGTCTGCGCAAGGACCTAGCCGAACGCCTACCTCGTACGTGTCCCAAGAGTCCCCGCACCGACCGCGCCTCGCGAGAACGGGTCAATCCCGCCCCTCGCTCGGTCATTCCTTGGCCAGCTTGGAGATAAATAGCATGAATATCGCCAGTATTCGCAACGCTCATCGATTGCTCCTGTCCTGCAGCGCGCTCGCCATCGCGGCCGCATGCAGCGGAGGTGACGACAGCGAGAGTGGCAATACCGATGCTTCGTCAGGCGGGGCCACCGGAGCCGCCCTTACCGGCGGAACCAGCAACGCCCCCGCAACTGGAGGCTCGTCATCCTCGGCTCAGTCCTCGACGGGCGGCACCTCCTCCACAACCCCGAGCACCACCGGCGGCACTTCCTCCACAACCCCCAGCACCACTGGCGGCACTTCCTCCACAACCCCCAGCACCACCGGCGGCACTTCCTCCACAACCCCCAGCACCACCGGCGGCACTTCCTCCGCAACAACGGGCGGCTCCTCCTCCGAAACGAGCGGCGGCACTTCCTCCGAGGCGACTGGCGGCAGAACGTGGATCGGCCCTGGACAAGGCACGGGCGGCTCCTCGTTCACCATACCCACTACCGGCGGAACCGATCCCGGCACCTCCACCGGCGGCTCCTCGTCCGAGGATCCCAGCTCTGGCGGGACCGACCCCGGCACGTCCACCGGTGGGTCGTCCTCTGAAGATCCCGGCACCGGTGGGACCGATCCCGGCTCATCAACCGGCGGCTCGACGGGTACCGACCCCGGGACGGGCGAGTACGACACATCGATCGCTGAGGGCGAGTTCAGCTTCTTCGTGACTAGCCTGGACTTCATCTACAGCAAGTCCCCTTGCGACGACGGCACGGCGCTGAGCCTCACCGAGGACGGCATGGTGTGCGTCGGTGGGCTTGGTGGAGACCTGGGCGGCCTGACAGGCGCCGATGCCCTCTGCGAGGAGGCCGCCAAACGCGCTCATCCGGACGACACGCATCACTGGAAGGCATTCCTCAGCACCTCCGAGGAAGACGCCATCGATCGTATCGGCACCGGGCCCTGGTACGGCTCCAACGGCTCGCTCGTGGCAAGCGGCCTCGACGGGCTCGCAAACCAGCTCCGTCCCACTGGGGACTCCACCACCATCGTCTACACCAACGGACAGGGTGATTGGCCCTTCAATCGCTGCCTGCTCGACGAGAACGGGCTCTGCCCACTCTCGTACGGCGATGACCACGATGTCCTCACGGGCAGCGGCACAGACGGCAGATACGCCGGTGGGGACTGCAGCGGCTGGACCAGTATCACCGGAGACAGTGCCACCATTGGCCACGTCTGGCCCCGCATGCTCGGTTCCAACAACGACGGTGACGCCCACTGGATCAGCACTCGGGGCCACACGGCAAGCGGTTGCGGACGCATCATCAACAGCACCCTCAGCAACTACGGTATGATGGGCGGCTGGGGCGGCCCTGGGGGTGGTGACTCCTCGTCGGACTACGGCGGCGGCGTCGGCAGTGACGGCGGGTATGGTCAGTTCTACTGCTTCGCCGTCTCGGAGTAGAACCGTGACTCGCACGCTAGCGTGTGGCGACACCATCCAAACTACGGAGGAGGTGTCGGTAGCGATGGCGGGTATGGTGAGTTCTGTTGCTCATGCGGTCTCCAAGTAGGCAACAGGCCACAAAGCGCCGCCAACGAAGGTCACCGAACTGTCCCTGTTGCCTCCACCTGCCAGGCGCCGCAGCTGCGCCGTGGTCCTATCGAAGTGTGGTAGGCTTGCGCGACGCATCGACGCCGCAATGGTGGTACGCGCGGCGCCGCCCCCTCAGCGAGAAGGCTAGAACAAGATGAGAAGACTCGTTACCGGTTTGTCAGTGTTGATTGGACTCTGCGCTGCGGCCTGCTCCAGCGACGGCGGCTCGGAGGACTCGGGCACGGGCGGGGTGAACTCGTCCGGAGGGAGTGACGCGTTCGGGAACACGGGCGGAGCATCCTCGAGCACGGGTGGCACCGGCTCGGGCGTAGGTGGCACGGACTCCGGGACCCCCACGGGCGGGCAGGCCTCCGTTGTCAACGTGGCAAATTGTCCCGAGGACATTGCCTGGTACTTCGACAGCGCCAGCGTCTCGGACATAGATGAGTTCCCGACGGCACCGGCACAAAAAGCGGCAAATGCCTTCGGACTCTATGACATGCTGGGTAATGCTCCGGAATGGGTGCAGGACTGCTTCCACGACACCTACACGGGCGCTCCAACGGACGGCTCCGCTTGGGAGGACCCGTCGTGCACGTATTGGGTGGCCCGCGGGGGCTGCTTCGGGGTCGAGGCTCCTCTGATCCGCGCGTCTGCGCGCACCAGCCTGGACATACTGGGCTACGGTGCCTGTGCGACCGGAGTCCGTTGCGCCGCCGACGCCTCGGCCACCCCCTCGGCGAGCGTCGAATGGACCGACGTCCCTGCCGGCAGCTTCACCATGGGGTGCTCTGCCGGGGACACCTCGTGCCAGGACAACGAGTCCCCTCCCCATTTGGTCACGGTGCCGGCCTTCAAGCTGATGACCAAGGAAGTCACCCAGGCCCAGTTCAAGGCCGCCATGGGCTTCGGAACCACCAACAAGGTCTGTGACACCTGCGCCAACCACACTGTCTCGCAGGATATGGCGCAGGAGCTGTGCCTGGCTCTGGGCGGGCGGCTGCCTTCCGAGGCCGAATGGGAATACGCGGCGCGCGCCGGCACCGAGACGCCGTACTACTGTGGTACAGGCAACTAAGCGCGGGTTTCCCCGGGTTCCGAGATGATTCCGTGATTCTGATCCGGGTTGCGGCAAGCAGGAGCCGCCGCCCGGACGAGATCGAGCAACAAGGTATGAGAAGCACTGCTATCGGTTCGGTTCTGGTTCCTGGTCAGCTGTCGGCACTCCTCCTGCCCTGTCTTTTCTGGACCATGGGTGCGTGCGGTAGCGAATCCTCTAACGGAAACGGCGCTGCTGGCGCCGCGAGCAGCGGTACGGGGGGATCCGGCACCGGAGTCGGCCTATGCCCAGAGGATCCGGCAGTGCTCCAGCGTCCGGCGTCCTGGACGCTGGAAAGCCACTGTCCGGGGGTAGCCACCGGGTACGCTCAGGTATTCGACGCTTCCGTGGTGCGACAGTTCACGATCACCGTTTCCCCTGAGAACTACGCAGCACAGGAGACATTCATCCGTGAGAACTACGCGGTCGCGGAAGGAAACCTCGACGAATTGGAGAACCCTCCGTGGGTGGAGGCCACGGTCAGCTACAATGGGCAGACCTGGGAGCACGTGGGGTTCCGGTTCAAGGGAAACGCCTCCCTCAAGGGAGCCTGGCTCGATGGAATCCGCAAGCTGTCCTTCAAACTGCGATTCGACGAGTATGAGGCGGAGTATCCCGAGTACGCCGACCAACGCTTCTTCGGCTTCAAGCTTCTGAACTTCGGCAACGCGTACAAGGATCCGTCCTACATCCGCGACAAGACGGCGGGGGATCTCTTCCGCGCCGCCGGGGTCCTCGCTGCCCGTGCCTCCTTCGCCGCGGTCTACATCGACCAGGGAGAAGGCCCGGTCTATCGGGGCCTCTATACCGTCATCGAGGATCCAGCCAACCAAATGCTCGACGAACAGTTGGGCGACAGTAGCGGCAACCTCTACAAGCCTTGGGGAGACCCTGCAAGGTGGCTCCCCTACTCCGAAGTGGGAGAAACCAATCTTCAGAAGTACTTCGAAAAGGAAAACAACGAGGATGCCGCCGATTGGTCGGACATCATCGCCGCCCTCACCGCCCTGCATGCGGATTCCTCGGATCCCGTCGCGTGGCGGGCTGGGCTCGAGGCCACCTTCGATGTCCCGGCGTTTTTGCGGGCCATGGCAACGAACCAGGTCATGGTGAACTGGGACAGCTACGGCTGCAAGCCGCACAACTACTACGTATACGCCACCCCCTCGAATGGCGGGCGGCTCCGGTGGATCCCATGGGATCTCAACGAAGCGCTCACGACGCGGTCAGCACCTGCCAACTGTCGAGCGCCCGGCTCCCTTCTGATGGACGAGATCGTCGCGGGAGATCCTGCCGGGACGGTCGACACCAACTGGCCACTCGTCGCCTTGATCCTCGGCGACGACACGTACCGGCAAACCTACGTTCAGGAGCTCCGAAACGTCTTCTCGACAGTGCTCGACCTCGATTCGGTAGCCCAGCAGATCCATGCGGACTACGCGCTGATCGCTCCCTACGTCGTTGGCCCCATAGCCGTCGAGACCAAACCCTACCGGAGTTCGACGCCGGACGAGTTCAACGCCGCACTCACGAACGAGCTGCAGACGGGCCTTGTGGACCACGTCAATGCGCGCCGCACCGATGTTGCGACGGAACTGGCCGGCTTGGCTCCCTAGCACTGCCGTGAGAACACGGAACCGCGGGTTCGGACGCCCGCCGATCTCGGCTTCCGCCTTCGTTTCGCTGCGTTTCCGGTGCTCACGTACCCGGCGCACGCGACTAGCGCATCGCAGAATCCAGCAGCAACGAGTGGATGTCGGTGTTGTCGACGATGTTCATGCCCGGATAGTGAACCGCATAGGTCGAGAGTCGGTGCGCACTCGCCCCCATGGCACTGAGGGTCACCAGCTGATTCGTGTGCGTCCCGGTCCCCCAGGTGACTTGCGGCACCTCGGCGGCCGCGTCCGGGAGCTCGCCTTGGCCGAGAGCCGTATCGCCCAAGCGCAGGTAGCCCGTCTCGTGGTCAGCGGTGACGAACAAGGTTGTGTTCGTCCAGTCGATATCGTCCCCTTCCTGATCCACGAAATCCACGACTGCGCTCACCGCACAGTCGAGGTCCCAGGTATTTCCGATAACGTGTGGGAAGTCGTTCCCGTGAGCCGCCGAGTCGATGCTTCCCTGCTCCACCATCAGGAAGAAGCCTTCGGGATCCTGTGAGAGAACGGTGAGGGCAGCAGTGGCAAGATCGCTGAGCGCCGGATCGCTAGAGGTCCGAACCAACTGGGGAGCCCCCGGAGCATGGACGGGAGTCGGGGACTCTAGACTGCTTGAGCCAAACAAACCGAATAGCCCTTTCCCGTCCTGGACAGCAACAGCCGCCGCGTCCGCGAGGACCTGGGCACCCGACTGACCCTCGACGGGATAGGCGCGCACGTGGTCTACAGAGGCATCGATGACCGCCAGGTTCGTGGACCCGATGTACGTATTGCTCGCCGTGTAGCCGGCACTCAACGCCACCTCTGGCCGCGTGAGGCTGACGATCTGCTGGGCAATACCGACGTAGTCGCTCCGGCTCGGACTATGCGCCAGGAACGCGCCAGGGGTCGCGTGGGAGATGGCGACGGTGCTCACTATCCCCATGGACATGCCGTAGAGACGCCGGAGCGTCTCGGCGATGGTCTCGATCCCGCGTCCATCGGGGAGCATCGAGAGCTGTCCGTCGTTGGTCTTGTAGCCCGTCGCCATGGCAGTCGCGGCGGCAGCACTGTCGGTGCAGAAACGCGTGGAGCCTCCGGGCAAGAAGTAGTCGATGCTGGTCTGGGTGTCCGCGAGGAACGGATAGGGTGCCCGCCCTCCTTGAGCCGGGTCGTATCCGACGACAGGGTCCCAAAGCGCCGTGGAATACGAGCTGACTCCCAGTACGGCCGCGAAAAGATTGTAGCCCGACACGCTGTGCGTGGTCACGAAGGCCTGCTCTGGAAACCCGTGAAAGCTAAGGCCCCGATCCGTCCCGTGGAGGTAACGGCTGGTCGCCACTTGATGGCTGTAGCCCATGCCATCACCGATCATCAGGATCACGTGCCGACGCTGGGTCTTGAGCCCGGGAAGCGGCGCCACGGTGCCATCGCTGCACACCAACTGCCGACTCGCTCCATCGGATTCGATGGTGCAGGGGCCACCGTCCTGACCGTCCTGACCGTCCTGGCCATCTGCCCCGTCCTGGCCATCTGCCCCGTCCTGGCCATCTGCCCCGTCCTGGCCATCTGCCC
>CAYRKE010000057.1:0-2017 GCA_964424695.1 uncultured Polyangiaceae bacterium | reverse complement strand
CGTCCTGGCCGTTCTGCCCGTCCACACCGTCGGCAGGCACCTCGATCCTCGCCTGGGATCCGTCGGAGCAACGAACGGTAACGGATCCATCGCGACTCTGCTCCACGCCGCATCTTACGGACCGGCTGTCACCATCTCCACAAGCAACGAGCCACGAGGCAGCGATCAACACACCCAGCGGGCGAGGCAAAGCAGACAAGGCGTTCCGTTTCTCCGTTGATTGATGACTCGGGTGTCGCGGCTTCAGTGACACAATCCCGTTTCGGTAATCTAGGGCTTCTGGCAACTCAAGCCAAGGAATTCGGGATCACGAGACGAGACCCCTACACCCGGGAGTACCGCGAATGGCGCCCTCCCATCGGCACGCGTTGTTGCGCCTCCCGCTGCGGGAGAAGCGCTTACGCCAGCTGGTCTGCTTCAGACGCCCAGGAGTCGCACCGCAGCGCCCCGCAACGCCTCCCGGCGGTCCCACCACGGTGCTCCCCATGGTCGCACCGCAGCGCTCGCGGCGTCGACGCCGTGTCCACGAGCGACCGAATCGCGGGGCTGCAGTCCGCCTATCCGGTTCGCGTGACAGCGCAACGCTTCGGGATCAGCTGGCGGTGCCCCTTCACATCGGATTCCTGGAGAAGAACCAGCCGCCGCTTGCGCACCCACCGGAGTCCCCAGTCCCTCGGGGCCAACGGGGCCGCCTCCACCTTGGATTCGGGGGCGGCCGCGGTCGAGGCATGCGGGATTCTGTGTCCCGAACAGTGCAGAAGAGGCTGGTCGGTTGCGACCGCTCGGTTCACCTGCCGCACAGCCGCCCCCCGATCGACCGGACTCCGTCGATTTTCCGCGGTCGCCCAGAAATCGTCCCCCCTCACGGCACTCACTTCTCGAACCAAGACGAGGCACCCCAAGGGGGGCGCCCACCGAGGCCCCCGACGCAAGGAGACGGCCCTTGAGTGGCGCGTATCCCCGGAGGTGCAACGACGAATCGCAGCACGTTCTGGAGGTCACACTCATGGCAAGCATCTTCCGTTTCGGCACCGTCCTCTCCATCGGTCTCTCGAGTCTCACTGCGGCATGCGGCAGCGACGATTCGTCCAGCACCGAGACAGCCTCTCTCACCGCTCAGCAGGCTTGCCTCAGGGACCACACCGATGAGGGAAGGATGGAACTTGGCGGTCGAACCTGCCAGGTGTGCGGGGCTGCCCGGCACGAATGGAATGGCAGCATTTCGGCGAGTGGTGTCATCGAGCTGCCCCAGGCCGAGTTTGGACTTACCCTCGACTTCGACCTCGTGGCAGTCCGCCTCACCGATCAGGCCGGGATTTACGTCGAGTTCGAGCATGTCGCTGCGGGAACGGCCTGTGGCAGCACCCAATCGTGGAAGTTCGACGACGATGACGCCCCCACGACCGTCACGCTCTGCAACGGCGACGCCGCTGCACAGGTATCCGGCGCCGTCTACGTCGACCTGCTGGTGGGTTGCGACGTCTCCCAGACTTCGTCGGCGCTCATTGACCCCGACGGGGACGATGAGGAGAGCGGGGACGGCACCGGTCCCTCGAGCGATGACAGCGGCTCCGATGACGAGAGCCAGGTCGACGACGGCGACGACACCGACACCAGCGACGACGACGACGACGACGACGGCGACGACGGCGACAACACCGACACCAGCGACGACGATGATGACGCCGACACCGCCGGAGGATGTGACACGTCCGGGTGCGGCTCGTGCGCCACGGCAACCTGCGGCTCATGCGCCACGGCAACCTGCGGCTCATGTGGCACTGTCGGATGCGGGGACGGCGGAATCGACATCGGTGGAGGAGTCCAGATCGAGGGCAGCATTCAGATTGGCGGACACGTCGAGTTTGGAGGCAGCGTCTCTGGCTCCGCCGAAGCGGGGGTCAACGCGGGGGTCAACGCGGGGGTCAACGCGGAGGCCAACGCGGGGGTCAACGCGGGGGTCAACGCGGAGGCCAACGCGGAGGCCAACGCGGAGCTCGACGTCGAAGCCGAGGCA
>CAYRKE010000056.1:0-39133 GCA_964424695.1 uncultured Polyangiaceae bacterium | reverse complement strand
ATCAAGCGGCGCATCCCTTTGGGGTGGTGCCCCACCCCCGGCGCCCCCACTCAGCCATAGCTGAGTGGGACCCCGCGCCGCGGGACCCTGCGGGGCATGGGGTCTTAGGAAGACCCCGGAAAGGAGAGGGAATCTTGTTCGAGCAGACTTCGGGACTCGACAGGTTTGGGCTGCCCTCACCTCGATGGGGGCAGCCCAAACCGTTCGAGAATCGCGCTCGCTGATTTAGAGCGGGAGTCGCCATCGCAAGCAGCAACGACCAACCGGCCGAAGCCCCCCCTCGAGCAGGAAATCGCACGGAAAACGGCTTGGGTGCTCTGGCCGCGGGGCGAGCGCTGCACTACGGTCGCCTCCCTGGTTACCGAATTTGCCGCCGCGCCGAGACTATAGATCTGCAATTGGTCATGCCCTGACACTGCTGAGCCTCCTCTGGGTTGGCCAAGCCGCGGCCAGCAACGTGCCAGAACCGAAGGCGAACCGCTTCGAGACTGCGGTGATTCCGGCGCTGGCAGGTGACACCGACGTTGGAATGAAGTTTGGCGCCGTTGGGCAACTCGCTCGATTCACTGACGGGATGACGCCCTACGCGTGGCGAGCCCAAGCTCTCGTGCTTCTCAGTGTCATCGACGCTCCAGAGGGGTTCGCCTATCCCTACCGGGAAGTCTACGGGTGGTTCGATGACCCCCACCTGGGGTCGAGGCTGCTCCGAGTCACGCTCTCGGCCTCGTACTACCGCACCACCAACCTCGGCTACTATGGCATCGGGAACGACTTGAAGGTCTCCACGCCCTGGAAAGCGTTCGATCCAGAAACCGAGGACTACGCCCTGGCTCGTCACGTCTACCAATACGACGGAAGAATCGTGTTCGCCCAAGGCACGGCAAGCCTAAAGCTTACCGATCGTTGGAGCACCTACGCTGGGAGTAAGATCGAGTACACCGAGATCGTGCCTTACGCGGGCACCCTCCTCGATCAGCATCGCCTCCACGGGTATCACTCGGGAGAAACCTTACATGGTCTCGGCATCGCAACCCGTATCATCGAGAGCTGGGGAGTCAGTTACGACACCCGGAACCACGAGACGGTCACGACCGAGGGTCAGTGGCATGAACTCGGCTTCCGTGCTTCGCCCGCCCTATTCGACACCGAACCCTACCTCGGCGCGACCTTGATCCTCCGGGGATACTGGCCTCTTCTGGGCGAGAGGCTATCCTTGGGCGCTCGCTCGGTCTTCGACGTGCTGACCCGTCGCGCCCCGTTTGCCGAGCTCGGAAGGTTCGGCGGCCTCGAGCCTCGCCCGGGTCCCGCGGGTGCCCAAGGAGTCCGCGGAGTTCCGCAGGGGCGTCTTCACGGCCGCACCAAGTTCATCGGCAATATCGAGGCTCGAACCCTCCTCGTACCGTTCACGCTCCTCGGTGAGGCGGCCACCCTCGGTGCCTCAGTGTTCTTCGACGTCGGAAGGGTCTGGACGGGCGCGCTGCGGCCCACACGTGAACTCGACGGCACCGGCCTCGGCCTACACTGGGGGGTCGGTGCTGGGCCACGCCTCAGGTACGGCGAAGCGCTACTCATCCGATGCGATATCGCCTACGCCCCGCTCGGCGCCGAGCTCGGAAGCGTCCCGGCCGCGTACGTCGATGTCGTCCACGTGCTGTAGAGAGTCGGGAGCGCCTCGATGGCCCCCGCGAGACAACCCCGCGACGCCAGAGCCACAGGGCATCCTGGTGCCCCCCCGGCACCCGGCAATCGGTCAAGCACCGATCCGTCGAAGCAGCGCGAGGCTTGTCTTGATCCGAAACGTCAAGCCGTTGACGCAGAAAAGCTCACCGCATCACCAGTCCGCCTGACCTCGCCTGCGCCGAGTCCGCCCGGATGGGCCCGGCGGATCCTGGTATTCGAGCGCGCCCCCTGCTGGCAGAATCGCTCCCAGAGGCTACGCGGAAACGCTCCATAGCCGTTGAGGGAAGCATGGAACCTGGCACTGTCGACCGCTTCAAGCACTCCCTGCTTTCGGTGAATCGCATGGGCGCCCGCGCCATTATCGAGGGAGCCACTGGGGACACCGCATCGGTGCGAGTGCTCGAGGACCTGGTGAGCAGCGCTCTCGAACAGATCGGCTCCGAGTGGGAGCGCGGTTCGGTATCCTTGGCGCAGCTCTACATGGCAGGCCGAATCTGCGAGGACCTGATCGACAAACTGGTGGTCTCGAGCTCCGTTGGCTCCGGGGCGCCTCCCCGAGCAGCAGTGACCTCCCTCATTGACTACCACGGGCTGGGAAAGCGGATGGTTTACGCCGCGGTTCGGGCTACTGGGCACGATATCGCAGACTACGGCCGCACGGACGTGGCTCAGCTCGTGGCCCGCGTGCAAGCCGAGAAACCCGAGGTCCTCTTCGTCTCGGTCCTGATGCTGAGCTCAGCTCTCCACATCGGCGATGTCTGCGCCGCACTTCGCTCGCACGGCTCGTCCACCAGAGTGGTGGTGGGGGGAGCTCCGTTCCGATTCGATGCCAACCTTTGGCGGGAAGTCGGAGCGTTCGCCATGGGGGAATCGGCCTTCGATGCCGTCCGGTTTCTCCCATCCAGTCGCGAGGTGCCATCGTGAAAGAGCCCATGACCTCGATGCAGAGGGTGCTCACGACCCTCGGTTTCCAGGAGCCAGACAGGGTACCGCTCTTTCTACTGCTCACCCTACACGGGGCGAAGGACCTCGGTCTCAGCATCCGGGAGTACTTCTCCAGACCGGACTACGTCGTGGAGGGGCAGCTCCGTCTGCGCGCCAGGTTTGGCCACGACTGCCTCTATGGCTTCTTCTACGCCCCTGTCGAGGTCGAGGCCTTCGGTGGCGAGGTACTCTACGTCGACGACGGGCCGCCCAACTCAGGCGCACCGTTCATTCGCTCGGTGGAGAGCATTCCGTCCCTGGTACCGCCGGACGTGCGAGGTACTCCGTGCTTGAGAAAGGTTCTCGAAGCGCAGAGTGGTATGAAGGCGCGCGTCGGAGACGAGGTACCGATCATCGGCGTGGTCATGTCGCCGTTCTCATTGCCAGTCATGCAGCTCGGTTTCGAGCGCCATATCGAGCTTCTGTACGAACGGAGGGAGCTCTTCGAGAGGCTCATGGCCGTCAACGAGGCCTTCTGCGTGTCCTGGGCCAATGCCCAGCTCGAGGCCGGCGCCACGGCCATCTGCTACTTCGATCCGGTTTCCTCTCCCACCTGCGTACCGCCGGATGTGTACCGAGAGACCGGGATGCTCGTGGCGAAACGCACGCTTGCTGCAATCCGAGGTCCAACGGCAACCCACTTCGCTTCGGGGCTCTGCAGGGCAGTCATCGACGATGTCGCCTCGACTGGAACGGCGGCAATTGCCGTAAGCGCGATGGAAGACCTGGTCGAACTCAAGGCCGCGAGCCATCGTCGGCTGAGCTTGATCGGCAACCTGAACGGGATCGAGATGCGGACCTGGAGCCCCGAGGAGGCAGAGAGACAGACCCGGCGGGCCATCGATTCGGCGGCGGCGGGCGGTGGCTTCATTCTCTCCGACAACCATGGGGAAATCCCATACGCGGTATCGGACGAGGTTCTGCTGACAATCGCGGACACGGCAAGGCGCTGGGGCATCTACGCCGGTTGAAGGCGCCTCATGGCAGAACGATTCTGTGTTGCAGTCTGCGGCTATCTCCGCAAAGAGCTCAATGCCGCCCTCGCATCGGGGGACTTCCCCGACGTGGATGGCGCAGCATTCCCGCCCCAGTGTATGTATGCTGGCGGCAAGACTTCAGGGCTAAAGCCCGTAGAGGTCAGCGCAACAAGCGCTGAAGCGACCCTGGTGATCGGCGGCTCGTGTGTAGCCAGTGCCATGCCCGTCGCACGGGGCACGAACAAGGTTCGACGAGTCATCCTGCAGCAGTGTTTCCACCCGGTCACGCCGCCGGAGTTCGTGGAGCACTTTCAAGCCCAAGGCGCCTATCTCATCACCCCGGGCTGGCTCAAGGGGTGGCGCCGGCACCTCGAGCAGTGGGGATTTGATCAGGAGACGGCACGGGATTTCTTCGGTGAGAGCGTCACGCGGTTGGTGCTCCTGGACACCCTCGTCTTCCCTGACAGCAGTGAAACGCTCGCCGAGTTTGCCGCGTATGTGGGAATGTCCAGCGAACGGATTGCCGTGGGCACGGGCTACTTCCGAAGCTTCTTGCGCTCGCACGTTCTCGACTGGCGGCTCGAATGCGCCCAGCAGCAGAACGACCAGACGCAGAAACAACTCGCCGACTACGCCCTCGCGATGCTCTTGACCGAGACCCTGGCTCGTCGCCTGGATGGGGGTCAAGTGCTCGCTGCGCTATCTCACCTGTTCCAGACGCTCTGCGACCCCAAGGAGCTGAACTACGTTCGAGTCGACGAGGGTGGGGAGGGCTCGCTCTGGCAGCTGTACCCGGAGCCCTGCAAGGTGGACGACGCGGAAAAGATCGCGCGCCTCTGGCCAGGCGCGCCGCCCGATGGTCCATTGGGCGATGGTTTCCTCTTCAGAATTCTGTACGAGGGGACAACCCTGGGGGTACTGCACGTGGACCAACTGGCTCACCCTGAACGTCGAGATCACTACGTGAACCTCGGCTACCTGGTAGCCCCCATCTGCGGGTTGGCCCTCAGCAACTCCCGAGTGTTCGAGAAACTCCAACTCGCGGAGGCGTCCCTCCAGAAGGCCAACGAAGAACTCGCGCTCCGGGCGACGACGGATGCCCTCACCCTGGTTCACAACCGACGGAGCTATGACGAGCGATTCAGCACTGAGTGGCGACGGGCTTCACGGAGCCCCGATCCGATCTCACTCGTGCTCGCGGACGTGGACCACTTCAAGCGTTACAATGACACCTACGGTCACCTAATAGGTGACAATTGCCTGGTCCAGGTCGCGCAGGCCATGAAGAGTCAGCTGTTCCGCGCCGGAGACTTCCTGGCTCGATATGGGGGAGAGGAGTTCGTCGTACTGCTACCATCGACCGACGAGGAGGGGGCACTCGTCGTGGCCGAGCGCATGCGCCGTGCGGTCGAAGCCATTGGGATCCCCCATGAGGGCTCACCCACCTACGGGCACGTGACCTTGAGTCTGGGCGTTGCGTCGCTCGTGGTAACCCCACACCTCTCACCACAGGATCTGATGAAGGCAGCAGATGATGCCCTCTATCAGGCCAAGAACGCGGGGAGAAACCGGGTCGTCGGCGCATCCGGGAGGGGGCCGCCGTAGCCCCTGGGTCCGAGGCGGCGCTGACCGCGCCGTATGGGGGGAGGGAGGCATTAGTCTGTCCGCGAGTGATCGGGCCGGCGCTCGTCCGCGATCTCGAGGAAGTTTCGGCCGACGAGCTCTCCCTGATCGTCCACCATCTCGACGCGAAGCACCCACGGCCCCGGAGTCGTGAGCGGACGAATCACGGTCCGACAACTGGTCTCTTGGCACCTCCACTCGGGCGCCAGCAGTTCGTCGTTCAATGTCGTGCGCAGGAGCACGCTGAGCGCTTGCCAGTCCTCCCCTCCCGCGGCGACCTCGGAGATGTCCACCGAGATCCTCACCTCGTCTCTTGGCCAGACAGCATTGTTCGGGGTCATGACAATCGAGCTTTCGTAGCGGCGCGGCTCAATCAGGAGTTTCGCTTCGACGTCAGACCCAGGTTCCCGAATCCTAACGAGAACCGGACGGCCGCGCCGGAGTCCTACCGCCGGAGGCACGGGAATGAAGAAGTCGGCCTTGTCGTAGGTGAGTTCGAGGCCTTCGGCGTGAGTGAGTTCGAGCAACTGTCCGTTAGCAAGAATCGGCGTCCCGTTTCTCGAATAGGCTCCTAGCGGCAGTCTCACGCCAATGACTCGGAATGGGACGAACGGGGCAGGCAGCCCCTCGAGCCCGAACGAGTCGACGGCTCGCGCTTGTAGTGCGTAGCTACCGGGCGGAAGCCCACGCACCATGACGTCCGAGATCGCGGAAGCGAAGAGGCGTGGTCGAACGCTGGTATCGCCCACAGGAATGGCTCCGACCACGAACGACGACGCGTAGCTCACTGGCTTCACGACGACGCGAACCTGCCCAACCGCGCCGGGTGTGGAAATGTGGATCGGCGTGCGCAGGGTCACGGCAGGCGCCGCGATGAGCGGCCCCTTGACACCGCCGGGGGTCTGGGTGTCGGAAACCCATCGCTCGCCCACGGACAAGTTGATCCAGCTCGACCCAGTGACGATGTTTACCGGTCCGCCGTAGGCCGCCACGGCAATCTGGGAACCATCCACGACCACAGCGGAATGCCCGCGCCGCGTGAGGATGGCAGTCTCGCGTGGACCTCTGATGAGGATGGCCTGTCGTTCGGCGACCGCACCATCAATGACCACGTCTACACGTCCACTCTCGATGGCAAAAATGGCTACAGGGACGGTCCCCCCTGCGCTCCCCGCTGCCGGTAATCTCACTGTCCCGCCATCCGAAATGAGAGCTCCTGGTGCAATGGCGAGCTGTGCTCCGGCTCCAATCTCGCGGATCTCCGCCTCGTGGTTGACCACTGGTCCCACGGACTGCGGCTCCTTCGGCGCAGGTGACGCAGCGAGGGCGCCCATCGGATGAACGCACGCCGCAAGCACGACGAACCACTGGAAGAATTGGCGAAGCTTCGATCCCATGAGCGGGATCTACGGGAATTCGCCGCAGTCCTTTAGGGCTCTGCCGCACCGGGCCGGAACTCTGGTCCGGGATGCAATGGGAGCGGCTTGCAGTCGCCAACGGGCAAGGGGGGCAGCCCCCACGCCCTCCGGCGATACCCGACCAGGCGATCGCTCCGAGATCATTCAAGACCGGCAGGCCCTGGCGCTGCCGGTGCGGCTCTGCCATGAATCCCCGAGTGGCAGAGCAGACAACGCTCAGGAAATGGTGGGTCATGGCCGCCGTAGCCATGGGAACCTTCATTTCGACCATTGATGGCAGCATCGTCAACGTCGCGCTGCCGACGCTGGCGCGCGAGCTCCGGGCACCCTTCGCGGCTGTGCAGTGGGTCGTATTGGCCTACCAGCTAACGTTGGTAACACTTCTGCTCAGTGTCGGTCGCCTTGCGGACATGTACGGCAAGCGGCGACTGTATGTCGTCGGGTTCATGGTGTTCACCCTGGGGTCGCTGGGCTGCGCGCTGTCACCCACCGTGGGCTGGTTGGTCGCTGCGCGGGTGCTCCAGGCCTTCGGAGCGGCGTTGCTCATGGCTCTGGGCGCGGCCGTCGCGATCGGTGTCTTCCCTCCGCAAGAGCGCGGTCGCGCCATGGGCCTCATTGGCGTCATGGTGTCGATTGGCCTCGTGTCAGGTCCAACACTGGGTGGACTCATCTTGGGGGTCGCGTCCTGGCAGAGCATCTTTCTCGTGAATCTCCCGCTCGGCATTCTCGGCGCAATAGCTGTGCTGCGCTTCGTGCCCCACGAACCGCCGCCGCAACGAGCTCGCTTCGACATTCCGGGGGCGGCGCTGCTCTTCGTCGGTCTGCTCAGCTTCCTTCTCGCGGTCACCTTGGGGCCTCGCGAGTCGTTTCGATCGCCCATCGTGCTGGGCCTCACCGCAGTGTCGGCCTTGGGGCTCATAGCCTTCCTGAGGCACGAAGCGAGGACCGTCGACCCGGTGATCGACCTGGATCTCTTCCGCAGTTCGGAGCTTTCGCTCAACGTGCTGACGGGATCGCTCACCTTTGTCGCGAGCGCGGGCATCGTCTTCCTCCTACCGTTCTTTCTGCAAACGTTGCAGGGGCGCTCCCCGCGCGAGGCTGGGCTGTTGCTGGCGGTGTCACCACTCACCATGGGCCTCATCGCTCCCGTCTCGGGTTGGCTTTCCGACCGTGTGGGACCGCGCCCTCTCACCGCAGCCGGGCTGGCGACGCTGGTCGTGGGATACCTCCTCGTCAGCACCTTGACCGTCGACACTAGCACCGCCGGCTTCGTGGGGCGGGTCTTCTGGCTAGGCTTCGGAATGGGGTTGTTTCAGTCGCCGAACAACGCGGCCATCATGGGGAGTGCACCTCGCCACCGCCTGGGAGTTGCGTCGGGCCTCATGTCACTCACGCGGACCCTCGGACAGGCAACGGGGGTGGCTCTCATCGGCGCGCTCTGGGCAGGCCTGGTTGCGCTGATGGCCAACACCGAAGGACGGGATGCGATGCATGCCCCGATCGAAATACAGCTAGACGCCCTGCGATGGACGCTCCGAGCGGTAGCATTGCTACTCGCTGGTGCGACGGTCGTCACAATCGGGGCGTGGTGGCGTCACCACCGGGAGGTACGTGTGGGCGCCTCGCTGACGCGCCAATAGCCGCAACTCCAAGGCGCTCTATCCGCGGTCGGTGGGGCGTCTCGCTGCCAGCGGTCGCAGTGCACGAATCGCTCTTCGTATCGCGTTCGCGCAGCCTTCGTTTTCCCTAATCATACTCTCAGTTAGCACACATAGTTCCTCAGCAGCCACCCCAAGCGTGTCCTGCGATCCTCCCGACGAACCTCAGCAAGCGCCATACGGACGGCCTTGGGATCAGCAACTAGAACGCAGAGCTTCTTGGCGCGCGTAACGGCAGTGTATAAGAGATTTCTGGATAGCATCATGAAGTGCTGGGTGAGAAGCGGAACGACCACGACCGGGTACTCGCTTCCCTGGCTTTTGTGGATGCTCACGGCATACGCGAGGGTCAGCGACTCGAGCTCCGACTCATCGTAGGAAACGAGCCGACCGTCAATCTGGACCTCCAGGCTTCGCGCCTCGGCATCGACGCTAACGATGCGCCCGAGGTCCCCGTTGAAGACGCCCTTCTCGTAGTCGTTCCGGGTTTGCATAACCTTGTCCGCGACGCGTAAAACCTGACCGCGCGACTCCAGGGACTCCCCCGTGGGGTTGAGACGCGCCTGGAGCTTCGCGTTGAGGTTGGTGGTGCCGGCAGGCCCCCGATGCATCGGGCACAGGACTTGAACCTCGTCCACGGGGTCGTGGGAGAACGTGCCGGGGATCCGCTCGGTGACGAGCTGCTCGATGACGTCTGCCGCATCCTGAGCATCCCGACGCTGAACAACAAAAAAATCGTGAACTGCGTCTTGCATGCTGCTCCCGATGGGAGGCGAGCCTCCCAGGATTCGGTGGGCATTCTCGACGATGCGGCTTGCTGCGGCCTGCCTGAAGATCTCCGTCAACCTGACGCAGGGAACCGCACCACTGTCGATGGTGTCGCGTAACACAGCGCCCGGCCCGACACTCGGCAGCTGGTCGGCGTCGCCCACGATGATGAGACGCGCTGCCGATGGCGTCGCGTCGAGGAGAGCCGCCCCAAGCTGCACGTCGATCATCGAGGACTCGTCGACAATAATCGCATCGGTCTCGACAGGGTTGTCGACACTTCGCAAGAACTTGCCGCTCCTCGGATCGAACTCCAGGAGGCGGTGCAGCGTCATCGCGTCCTGAGACGTCGCTTCCCCAAGGCGCTTGGCAGCCCTGCCCGTTGGCGCCGCCAAGCGAATCCGTAGTCGGGACCGCAGCAGAATGCTGATGATAGCGCGGATAATCGTCGTCTTGCCAACGCCGGGTCCGCCGGTGATCACCACGACCTTGTGCATCGCCGCAGCCTCCACGGCCTCCCGTTGTTTCGGAGCCAGCTCCACCCCGAGCTGGCGTTCGAACCGCTCGATCGCTTCCCCAACCCCCGTCAGGGTCTCTCCGGGAGCCTCCCGCAGGCGCCGGATGCCCTCGGCAATGGCGCGCTCCGCAGCGTGAAGACGAAAGAGCCCGACCGAGCCATCCTCGATCACCACCCGCTCGGCAGCCCAGAGCACGTCGATGGCGGCCTGCACGTGCCCCTCGTCGATCTCGAGCATAGTGGCGGCGCGCGTGGCAAGCGCCGCCCGCTCCACCCAGGTGTGACCGGATTCCGCGAGCTCGCCGAGGACATGCCACACGCCGGCTTGGGCACGCTCCGGGTGATCCCCAGCGATTCCCAGAGAACGGGCCAGTCGATCCGCGGTCTTGAAGCCGATACCTCGAACGTCGAGCGCAAGTCGGTAGGGATTCTGCTGAACCACGACGGCGGCTCGGTCGTGGTAGCATTCCCAGATTCGTTTCGCGAGACCCGGGGAGGCGCCGTGCGTCTGCAGCAACAGCATCACATTGCTGAGCGCACGCTTCTCGGCCCAGGCCAGCTTCACGTCCTGGATACGGCGCTCTCCCATGCCCGGCACCTGGCGCAAGCGCTCTGGAGCGTTGTCGAGAACGTCGAGCGCGGACATGCCGAAGGCGCCGACGATGCGTTTGGCCATCGCGGGCCCAATACCAGGGATGAGCCCCGAACCAAGGTACTTCTCGAGCCCAATCACGGTGTCGGGTGCCACGGGGACCAGGGTCTCGACGCGGAGTTGCTCGCCATGCTTCGGATCACGACCGATCTGGCCAGTAACACGAACCTTGGTACCTGGACCGACGGCTTGGAAGACACCGACCGCGGCGAGCGGCTCGGCGTGCCGAGGGTACCCCGTGAGGCCCCCCAACTTGATGACGCGAAAACCGCTGCGCTCGTTCTCGTAGGTGACGCGGAGGACTTCGCCCGTTACCGTGATCGTCACGGGGTGAACCATAGGCCCGGCGTTCCGATACTGCAACGCCCGTTCGGCCCGCAAGGTTGATCCCTCGCGCGAAACCGTCAATTCGCAGACGCTGGACCCTCCCGGACTCTCCCAGAATCCGGCAGATCAAGCACCGTCGTGGGCTCTCGGTGCCGCCCCACGCACCCCGAAATCGCGAAAGGAAAGCCTCCGTTGCCAAACCCAGTGCTTGCTGGCCTTCCCCACAACGACTATCGACCGAGGTTATGATCTTCCAACGGCTGCACCATCGTTGCGGAGCCGCGGCCGCCCCAAGTGCGTTCGCGCTGGCGGGCACGGAGCGCCAGTACGAGCGCCCGAGGCCTTTCCGCCTTCACCACCTGTTCCTTGATCTCACGCTGGACCTGACCGCGAAGGCCGTCGAGGGCTCGGCGCGTTGGGACTTCGAACGAATCGCTGCGGCCGCGCGCTGGCTCTCGCTCGACGCAGTGGGTTTCGACGTGTTCGGTGTCGACCTGATGAGTGGAAGCGAATCCATCGCGCTTCAACACGAGTACGACGGAGACGAGCTCCGCATCGCGATCCCGAACGACGTGCATGCGGGCAGCGTCGTGATCCGTTATCGGGCCGTGCCGCGCGAGGGCCTCTACTTCCTGGAGCCTGATGCTGCGGTCCCCGAACGGCCCGTCCAGGTGTGGTCGCAATGCCAAGACGAGAACGCGAGACACTGGTTCCCGTGTCACGACAAGCCCCATGTGAAGATGACCACCGAGCTTCGCGTCGGCGTACCGAGCGGCTTCGTGGTGCTCTCGAACGGTGAGTTCGTCAATGCTCCGGCCTCGCCAGGGGGCACCGATAGTCCCCAATCCGCGCACTCGGCGGAGCCCGCTGCGAGCCTCGAGTATTTCCACTTTCGTCTCGATCAGCCCCATCCAAGCTACCTCATGACCCTGGTGGTTGGGCGCTTTGCGGTCCTTGACGACCGCCCCGCACAGCTGGCGGATGGTCGAGAGATCCCGGTTCGGTACTATGTCCCGCCAAGTCGCGTCGCGGATGGCCTCCGAACGTTTGGGCAGACCCCACGCATGCTCGAGCTCATCAGCCGACTCACCGGCGTACCCTATCCTTGGCCCCGGTACTCCCAGGTGGTCGTCAGTGACTTCGTGTTCGGCGGCATGGAGAACACCACGGCCACGACGATGTACGAGCATATCCTAGTCGATGAGCGCGCCAGCATCGACATCCCCAGCGAGGATCTGGTTGCCCACGAACTCGCGCATCAGTGGTTCGGCGACTACGTCACGTGTCGAGATTGGTCGGAAGCGTGGCTCAACGAGGGTTTTGCGACCTTCTTCGAGCATGTCGAGATCGAGGATCGGCTCGGTGTGGACGAGTACGAGTGGGGCGTTTCTCGTGACCTGGAGAGCTACGAAAACGAAGCCAGCGGCAGCTATCAAAGACCAATTGTGTGTCGTGACTGGGCTCTGCCCATGGATCTCTTCGACCGGCATCTCTACGAGAAGGGAGGGCTCGTACTCCACATGCTGCGCCGGCTCCTGGGGGATGGCCCCTTCTGGGCCGGAGTACAGCGGTACTTGACCGACCACGCCTTCGGGATCGTGGAAACCCGCGACCTTCAGCGAGCTCTCGAGGCGTCGAGCGGGCTAGCCCTGGATCGCTTCTTCGACCAGTGGGTCTTCCGACCAGGGCACCCCGAGCTTGCAGTGAAGGTCGAGTGGAACGAATCATCACTCGACATCCGCGTCGCGCAGAAACAGAAGATTGGCGACGTGGCCCTTTTCCAGTTCGAGCTCGAGGTCGACGTGGCATTCGATGATGGCGCGTTCAGTCGCCACTCCAAGGTCATTGAGACGGCAGAAGACGCCATCACAATCCACCTCGCACGACGTCCCAAGTTCGTCGTGATTGACCCAGAGTTCAAGATCGCCACCCCCATCTCCCTCGAAGCGCCAGCCGACATGCTCCGCGCGCAGCTTGCAGGGGGCGTGACGGCCAGACAGCGCTGGGTTGCGGCAGACGCCCTGGCAACCCGCGTGGACGTACCCACAGTGCGAAGCCTTGTGGACGCGCTGAATGACACGCAGGCGCCCTGGATGGTCCGCGCCCGAGTAGCGCTGGCGCTGGGGCGGACCCGAGCCCCCGAGGCCTTTGCCGCCCTGACTGCGGCCGTGGGGGTCGATCACCCGAAGGTGCGCCGGGCGGTGGTGGCGGCGCTGGGCGAGTTCCGCAATGAGGCGGCGCTTCACAGCCTCGAAGCCGCGGCGGCGTCAGACCCAAGCTACCTCGTCGAAGCAGCCGCACTGAAGGCACTCGGTTCCACACGACAGTCATCAGCGCTTCCCATCCTCGAGCTGGGAGCCGGGCGCAAGTCTTGGAACGACGTCGTTCGGGCTGGCGCCCTTGATGGCATGGCGGAGCTCGGTGCCCCTGAAGCAGCGGAACGCGTCCGCGAGCTGACACGCTACGGAGTCCCCAGCAGAGGGCGCCGCGCCGCCGCGATGGCCCTCGCGAAACTGCGGCAGGATCGCCACACCCGCCAGCATCTTGAGTCGCTTCTCGACGATAGGGAGCTTCAGGTCCGCATCACCGCGGTTCAAGCCCTGGTCGAGCTCGGCGATGCCCGAGCTCGAGATGCCCTGCAAGCGCGTCTAGGACGAGAACGCGATGCCCGGGTCACTCGTACGCTGAGGGTCGCGTTGCGGGACCTCGCGGAGGTGCCGGAGAAGGCCACCAAACGCCTCAGTGACGAGATGGGCAGCCTCGAGCGCAAACTGGCGGAGCTCCGGCTGCGCGTGACTCGGCTCGAGCCGACCGAGGACGCGCCCGAACCCGCGAAGAACAGCGCAGCGAAGAAGGGAACGGCCCTCAAGAGACCGGCCAGCGCAAGAACGGCGTCCCGGAGCACCGCGCCGGCAAAGCATGCATCCTCGAAAACGGTCACCCGCGCCACCTCCCCCAAAACCAGGACGACCGAGACAGCGGGCGCAAGACGTGCGACCGTCACCCCCAGAGGCTTCGCGAAGAAGGCGTCCCCCCAAAAGTCTCCCTCGACACGCCCATCGGCGAAGCGAACGGCCACCAAGAACCGGGCCGCGAGACCGATTCCAGCCAAGAAGCGGTGAGGACTCAATCCAAGACCACCCGAGAGCCCGGGCGCGGAAGCAACTGGGAATGCGGCGTCTGGTCATTGGGCCATGCGGCCATCGACGATAACTTGGTGCCCCCGCGCTCCACCCCCTCGCAGCGCGAAAGTGCCCGTGTTCAGTCCTCCCGCAAGGCGCGAGAGGGGAGTTACTGATGATGAGCACGTGGCTCGCGCTGGCGCGGGCCCGGCGTACCGCAAGCGTTCGTGATGCTCGTCCGTCAGGATGGGCGACTAGCACTACTACCGTAGACTTGTCTAAGAGGACGCCCGCCGATCTCGGCTCCCGGCTTCGTTTCGCTGCGCTTCCGGTGCTCACGTGCCCGCGTTCCGACGTGCCAGGCGACGCGAAAGTGTTAGGTTGGCTCCACCCCGGTGGTGGGGTCTGCAGGACACTGGCGACGCGGCCACGCAGGGCGACCGCTCGAGAAATCTCCAAGCACCATGAAGCTGTTCCACCCGATACGCATCGGTACCCTCACCATCCCGAACCGCATTGCGAAGAGCGCGATGGTGGAAGGGAGATGCACCCACCGAGGTGAGCCCACCGAGGCACTCGCCGCGCTCTACGAGGAATGGTCTCGCGGCGGCACTGGGCTCCTGATCATGGGCATGGCCCACGTGCTCGAGGGGTGGTCGCTCCCCAAGACGGAGCTCGGACTCTACACCGACGATCACATCCCCGCGCTTCGCCGGGTCGCGGACGCAGTCCACCGCAGCGAGTCGAAAGTGTTCGCCCAGCTCTGCCACGCGGCCCCCCAGATCCTGCGCGCAAAGGCCCGACGGCTCGGCAGTGTGTCAGCCTCGGCTGGCTTCAATCGCACCAACCTCTTGTTCGATCGGGAGATCCGAGAAGACGAGCTACTGAACGTCGTGCGTGGGTTCGGCGCTGCCGCACGGCGAGCGCGAGACGCGGGGCTCGATGGCGTTCAGGTTCACGCGGCGCACGGGTACCTTCTCTCACGACTCATCAGCCCGCTTCACAATCACCGTCGGGATGCCTGGGGTAACGGACTGGAGGGGCGCATCTCCATCCTGAAAGCGATCCGCGACTCGATTCGTGCCGACGCGGGGGCGGACTTTCCTCTCACGATCAAGCTGAACGCACACGACGGACGCCGTGGGGGGCTCCAACTCGCGGATGCCATCGAGATCGCACGGCGGTTGGAGGACTGGGGGTATGACGCAATCGAGGTTTCTGCGGGAACCGGTGACGTTGGGATGGGATTTTTTCCCAACAAGGGGGGTGTGCCCGTCGATCTTGGTAAGCGCTTCCTCGAACGCAACCTGCCAATCCTTCGCCCCATCATCCCCTTCGTCGACCCCGTGCTCAAACTGACGGCGCGTGGGGTGCGGTTCGAAAGCGAAGCGTACTTCTTGGACGAGGCTGTCGAGATCGCCAAGGCCGTGAGGATCCCGGTGCTGACCGTGGGCGGCATCCGGACCCTCGCCACAGCGAATCGGATCATCGAAGAGACGCCGGTGTCCATGGTATCCTTGGCGCGCCCACTGGTGCGACAGCCGAACCTGCCCATGGAATGGCGCGCCGGGGGAGAAGCCAAGGCCCGCTGCACGAGCTGCAACCGCTGCTTCGTTCGCGTCGGCCTAGACGAGCCGTTACGCTGCGACGCTCGGTCAGCCCCCCTGCCTTGAGGGTCGCGAGCGGGGGAGACGCGGCAGTAGACAATATGCCGATCGTGTCGGAGCGCACATATAGCGGGACGCCACAACCACTGGACGTACCAGATACTGCCCGGCTAGCATTCCCCCGTCGAGTCGCATTCCTGACCGCGCAAAGGACCCTGCATCCCGTACACCCCGACCATGAACACCCGCTCAACATGTTGCTCAGATCACGGCCGACTCGGGATCGGACTGGCCCTCGCCGTGATGGCGGTGGGTACGTCGGGCTGCGCGCGGGTGAGACACCTGCCGCCACCGATCGAGGAGCTCTGTCCCGACACTCGGGCGCGGGTCGAATTCGACAAGGGAAAGTTCACCTGGGATGCCGATCAGCACGAGCTCAAGTCGTCCCTGGTTCCCCTGGCGGACACCTGCGTCTCCGAACCTGTCGGCCCGCGCCAACTCTGCGACGACCGCCTCTGGCAGTCCCTGCTCCTCGATCACGCCGAATCCCTCGTCCGTTGGGGTGAGCCGCCCCTCGATGTGTTCAAGACCACCGCTTTCCGAACCAGCGTGGACGACTCTGGAGTAGAGGCTCCGGCAGTCGTGGTGCGAGTCGTGGAGAATGGCGCTGGCGCCGTGCTCACGACCAAGGTGGTCGGACAGCAGCGGGACGAACACGGTGCGAGTTGGACCTGGCGGCGCACCCAGCAGCTGAGCCCCGAGGAGTGGACGGCGCTCCAGAAAAAGCTCGCAGTTCCTTCGCTGCGAGACGCTCCAACCTACGTCGTTCGCGGCAAGGCCAAGTTCGAGGGCGGTGGTCTGCTGGGACCGGTCTTGGAGGTGTACGACGGGAAGCGCTACCGGTTCTTCGTGGGGGCCGAGGCGCTGCCCTCGGACACCAACCAGAGCAAACCCACTTGGCTCACGAATGCGGTGGCCACGCTGAAGGAATACGCCCGCTGCCGATGACTATGGGGCCTCCGGAGCGCTCGACGGTTGCGACGGACGACTCCGCCCAAAGCACGGCAATACTCGCCAGCTCTGCAGCAGTCGCGGAGCACCCCGACTTTGGGTGCGGGGGCGACTCCGTGCGAGGCATGCCGAGCTTGCTCACTGGGCGGTAGTCCATTCGCAGGTCGGTCGCAGCACTTCGGTGCACCTGTCGCACAACCGGTTTGTCGTTCTAGGGCTGTGGTGTGGGACGGAGCGGCGCCACCGCAAGATTGATGGCAAAGGCCTGCTGCCAGAGCACAACCGAGCGCAGCCGGTCATCGGGGCGACTCGGCAGATCGATGACCTGGTCGGTGGCCCCATTCTCCAGAGGCGCCATGTCGTAAACGAGCTTGCTCTCCGTGACGAGACGCGTGGTGGAGGCATCGTCTTCGCCCACCAAGTAGACCCGCAGCGGGCCATCCGCCTCGACTTTCACACCAGTCAGACAGAGCTGGTACTTGCCGTCCCGATACACCACGTCGGCACGCCCCCGAACCGGCTTGACGATGCGTCGGAACTCGCCCGTCAAGTCCACCCACGGTGCTTCCCGAAACTCCTCCGTCACCTTGGGTCCACCCGCATCGCCGTGTCCCGAACGGTCTCCCTTGGGCTTGCAGGCCGCGGTGACGGTTAGAAATGCCACGGCCACCACGACGAGCATAGCAGGGCTCGCGCCCCGCGTCCGCGGTCGGCATGGACGTGGGCTGTGCCCAAGCGCCTGATAGGAAAAGCCATTCCGATTTGCACGAGCCATCTTCTTATCCGTTCACGCTCTCTGACCTGTCGGGACGCCGCGCGATCCGCTTCGCGCGGCCAGGGTCCTCAGGCTTGGGATCCCTGGCAGGCAGAAGCTCGAGAGGGGAACGCCTGACGGGGTGCACCTGTGGTTCGGTGCTCATGCACCCACGCACGCTCCGCTCCGGTTCTCGGTGCGCCTCATGGACGAGACGGCTTGCGCAGCGGGTATTCTGGAAGCGTGAGCGCAGGCACATCTTCGAGCTCCGTCGGTGGGGACGCCGAGATTACTAGTATGAGTCAGCGCGGCGCGCCACGCGATCGCGCCGACGGCAGCGTGACCGCTACGGGAGTGTGCCCGGAGCCAACTGGGCAGAAACACTGGGGCGTGGTGCCAAGCCGTAGACAGGCTCGGCGCCCAGATCGAAGTCGACGGCGGGACGCCCCGCGAGATAGTTGCGCACTAGCCCGAGTATCTCATCCACCGAGTTGGAGCGAAGTGCCCGCTGGCGGATGTCCTTGGGCTCGGGCACGGCACTCACCACCCACCCCACGAGCTCCTTGAACGGCGCGATCGCCTCGCTGGGAGGGCCGTTCCGGGCACGACCGAGCATGGCAAGCACCTGCGACAGGTAGTCCACCAGGTCGTCCCCTGACGGCGCGTAAGGCGCCCGCCCCGCCTCCAGGTCGGCGATCTGTCGAAATATCCAGGGGTTCCGTAGCGCCGGGCGCCCGATCATGACCGCCGAACAGCCACACTGTCGCTCGAGTCGCAGAGCGTCGGCTGCATACCAGAGGTCGCCATTGCCGACGACTGGGATCTTGAGCTCACGCGCGATCTTGGCCACGATACTCCAGTCTGCAACGCCGTCGTAGTGATCCGAACGCCGACGGGGATGTACGGTCAGGAAGTCGACCCCGGTTGCTTCGGCACGCTTGGCGAGCGCGATCGCACTGTCGAAATCGTCGAAGCCCGCTCGGATCTTCGCAGAGAGCACCACCGGAACGGCACTCCTCAGGGTTCGAAGGACCGCGTCGAAGGTGTCCGGTTCCCGGAGCAGCGCCGCTCCCACCCCCTTTCGCACCATGCGACGAGCGGGGCACCCCAGGTTGACGTCAATCGCGTCGACCCCAGCGTCCACGAGGACGCGGGCAGCGTCTGCCAGGGGCTGGGGCTCTCGACCGAGGAGCTGGACACTCAGAGCCGTGTTTCCGGCACGCCTCACTTGAGCTCGAAGCCAGGCGTGGCCAAGTGGCGCCTTGGTCACGCGCACGAAAGGTGCGCACATGAGCCCGATGGGACCAAGGCATGCCAACAGCTCACGAAACTCGGGCCTCCCAACGCCGTGAAGGGGAGCAAACAGGGTGCGCGGTGAAAACGCAAAGGGACGCATCGAGAACGGCAGAGCTCGGTGTGCGAGCGGTGAGACGCGCAGAGGCGCGGCGGGCCTTGAATAGCTCACTGGAACGTAGTCGCCCAGCATCGCTGCGCGAAACCGCCCCGAGCCGGCCCATCGCCCTATGCTCCTCTACCTTCCGTGAGGCACGAGGTGGTGTGGACCACCCCCGATGAGATCGGTGCGACCGGCACTGCGAAGCGCCTCGCGCGCCAGGGAGTGTTGCCCGGGATCCCACCAGTAGAGGAGTGCCTTGAGCTGCCGCTTCTCACGAAGGTCCCTCACCGACACCACCGGCTCGAGGGTCATGGGATCACGCCCCGTGTAGTACATCGCCGTAGCCAGAGACATGGGCGTGGGAATGAAGTCCTGGATCTGTCGAGGGCGCATATTGTTCGCTTTGAGGTAACGCGCCAGCTCAATGGTGTCGGCGAGGCTCGAACCAGGGTGCCCGGTGATGAAATACGGGACCAGATACTGCTGCTTGCGGGCGGCATCGCTAGCTCTTGAGAAAGCCGCAGCAAAACGCTCGTAGCACTCCAGGTTCGGCTTCCTCATGAGGCGGAGCACTCGGGCGTCCGAGTGCTCCGGAGCGACGGACAGCTGCCCCCCGACATAGTGCCGGGCAAGCGCGGACACGAACTCGGGACTTCGCTCGGCGAGGTCATAGCGGATGCCGGACGCTATGAATACCCGCTTGACGCCAGGAGCGGTTCGTACCGCGCTCAGCAGACGGAGAAGCGGCGTGTGATCGGTCTCTAGGTTCCGACAGATCTTGGGATGGAGACAGGAGTGGCGCCGACACACGGCTCGCAGCTCCGGGTCCCTACACCCCATCTGGTACATGTTGGCCGTTGGTCCACCCAAGTCGGATATGACTCCGCTCCACCCGCCCATGCTTCGGAGCGCGCGGACTTCACGGAGCACACTCTCCTGCGAACGGCTCTGGATCCGTCGCCCCTCATGCACGGTAATGCTACAGAAGCTGCAGCCACCGAAACAGCCCCGCATCGTCACCAGGGAATGCTTCACGGTCTCGAAGGCAGGGATTCGCTCTGACGCGTAGGTCGGATGCGGTGCGCGAGCGAACGGCAGATCATATAGCTCATCCATCTCGGACTCGCTGAATGGCGCGGCAGGCGGATTGAAGTAAACCGCCTGCGAGCCGTGGACCTGAAGCAAGGGTCGCCCGTTTTCGGCGTTGGTCTCGAGCTCGAACTGCCGCGTCATCTTGGCGAACGCGACTTTGTCCGCGGAAACCTCCTCGAAGCTCGGAAGCACGACCACCCTTCCGTCGCCAACATGGTGGGATGGCTCACTCGCGAGTGGTTGCCACTGCTCCGGACGTCCCAAGACGTGTGCCGTACCGCGGACGTCTCGCAGTGTGGAGACGGCTTCCCCATCGGACAGGCGGCGGGCAATCTCCCACGCCGCGCGTTCCCCCATCCCGAAGACGAGCAGATCGGCCTTGGCATCGAGTAGAATGGAGCGACGAACCTGGTCAGACCAGTAGTCGTAGTGAGCGATGCGCCGCAGCGAAGCCTCGATTCCCCCCAGCACGATGGGAAGCCCTGGAAAGGCCTGGCGGCAGAGGTTCGAGTAGACCACGCTGGCCCGATTGGGGCGCAAACCGGTTCGTCCACCGGGAGAGTACTGGTCCTCACTGCGGATCTTCTTCTGCGCGGTGAGCTTGTTGAGCATGGAGTCGAGATTGCCTGCACTCACTCCGACAAACAGACGCGGCCGCCCGAGCCGGGTCAGAGCGTCCGTGTTCCTCCAGTCCGGCTGCGCGCAAATCCCCACTCGATAGCCGCGCGCCTCCAGGAATCGTCCGATGAGAATGGGGCCAAACGCCGGATGATCGACGTAGGCATCGCCGGTGACGATCAGAATGTCGATCGCGTCCCAACCACGTGCCCTGAGCTCAGCGGTGGTGGTGGGCAGAAACCCCAACGTTCTCTTGGGCGTGCCACGGGTCATCCGGCGTTAGTAGCACCCACGCATCGTGGCGCTGGCTCAAGCGTCCTGGAACCGAGGAGCGTCCGCGTCATCGAGGACGGAATCGGAAAGATCGTCGACGCCCTTGCCACCCCGAACCGGAATCGCGCGAGCAAGGGCTACTCGCTCGAGCACGGCGGAAAGGCGCCCCTGGTCGAGAACCTGAGGAAGGAAAGCCCGCGTGCCATCCCAGAGATCGATGGCTATCAAGTTGGGCTGATCCAGAATGATACAGTCCATCTGGGGCCAGCGAAACTTGCGCAGCCTCGGGATGACGAATGATGCGACGTCTCGATACTCGATGCCGTCACCGAGCACCCGGACGCCCCGCATCGCTTCGCGCAGTGCCAGTGAGACCGAGCTCACCAGAAGCAGAAT
Source organism: uncultured Polyangiaceae bacterium (assembly GCA_964424695.1). Classification (GTDB taxonomy): domain Bacteria; phylum Myxococcota_A; class Polyangia; order Polyangiales; family Polyangiaceae; genus JAEWRL01. The sequence goes on along the minus strand of CAYRKE010000056.1, from coordinate 18,260 downwards.
GGCAAAGATCTGCGGCGAAATGATCCGATTCGCGTTGTTCTCGATGATCGTGACGTACAGCTGGCTATTGGTAGGGCTCAAGTCGGCAGCCAACACTACCGCACCGACAACCAGAGTGATGCCGAGGTAAACCAGCGACGGGACTCGCACCCTCCAGGGAGGAGGAAAAGCAGCCTCGGTCGGCCGGTATGTCATATCAAACCCGGGGGGGCGCGATGGTCTTGCCACGAGGCTGAAACGTAGCTCCCACCAGGAAGCTTGGGAAGGATTCGTCAGCGGATTGCTGGGAGTGCTATTGCACCTGCCATCATGCCCACAATCGTCACTCGACGCGCCCCCAAGAGCCCCGCGCTCAATCCGCGAAGCGTCAGGAATCTCGGTGATCGCATGCTTGCGGAGCTTGGCCTGGAGGACGCCGAGCTCAGCGTCCTCCTGACCGATGACGCCACCATTGCACGATTGAACGAGGAGCATCGCGGGAAGGCCCGCCCCACCGACGTCCTCGCTTTCCCGCAGCACGAACCATGGCCCCCAACGACCGACTCGAACGCGGCGCTTTTGCTCGGGGACGTCGTGATCTCCCTGGACACGGCAACGCGTCAGGCCGCGGGTAGGAGACGGGAGCTCATCGCCGAGGTTCGGTTACTCCTTGCCCACGGACTACTACACTTGGTCGGCCATGACCACGCAACGACGAAGCAGAAGCAGGCCATGCGCAAGGCCACGCAACGCCTGATTCGCGCCGCCACGATCTAGCCGTTCGGCTATGATCGCGGCATGCCCGAGTTGCCCTGCCCGCGCCTGGTCCTCGAGGTCGGATCGGAAGAGGAACTCCTTCGGCTCCACGAGCGAGACCTGCGCAAAGGCCGCGCTTTCGTACCGGGCTTCCTGCCCCTTGCCGCAAGAGCCCCCTGCACCCTGGCGATCTCGCTGCGCAGCGGAGGAGCGGAGATTGAGCTCACGGCGGAGGCGGTGTTTGCCCAACCCGATGGCCCGCACGCCGGCATCGGGGTGGAGCTCGTCCCCTTCGATGAACGAGTGCAGAAGGCGATCAAAGCATTCGTCGAGGAGCGGCCCAGGGCATCTGGCGGGAACGCAGCGGAGGTTGCCCCGCTGAAACCTGAGTCCGACGGCACTGAGCTCGACGACGCTGGCGCCGAAGAAACCGACGGCGGCGAGCCGGGCGACACCGCCCCAAACCCCGGCAGCGCCGAGGCAACACGCCAGCGTAGTCTCTATGATCGGATCCGGGCTCTCAGCTCGCGCGAGCGCGATGTCATGGCAAGAACGGGGTCGCTACCGGAACGCGTCGCACTCGAACGGTGCTACGGCACCTCGGTGTGGGAAGGGCTGCTGCAGAACCCGCAACTGTCACAGCCCGAGGTCGCACGAATCGCCAAGAACGGGTCCGTACCCCAACCCCTGTTGGGTGCCATCGTGTCCAACTCGGGATGGCTCTCGAGCCCAGAGGTACAGCGCGCTCTGCTCGGCAATCCGCGCGTCGTGGGGGCGCATCTCGAGCGTGTGCTGCGCGCGCTCTCGCGTCACGACCTTGCTTTGGTCGAGAAGAGCACGGCCTACAGAATGGCGGTGCGAACTCTAGCCAAGAGACTGCGATCCCCGTAGAGCGAACGGCGGCGACTCATCGAACAAGCCATGCGTTGGTGCCTGCCCAATCGGGACGCTCCCCGCGAGCAGCGAAGCTCGACCCACCCCCAAATACCCTGAAGCCCCCCCCTCATTGACGCCTGGAGCACCGGCGAACCTTGCTCGTCGAGTCAAGTGCCGCGGAGGGCGCTCCTGTTGATTCCCCGGCCACATTCCGGACAAAATTGGGCACCCCAGGGAGGAGATGCGCATCTGTGTGTTCCTCGACTCGCGGAACGTCCGCGTCCCAACCAGGCTCTCGCTGTGACGGCGTCTCAAAGAATCACAGATAACTTCGCGCAGGCACACATCAATTCCGAGCGCTGATGAAGACGAAAAGGGCGCCTCGGAGGCCCGTGAACGACCCCCGGAAGCCCCTTGGATTACCTTGTTTCCGAGTCCGCAGGACGTTGTCGGGCGCGCGTCCGGCATAAAAAAGGGTAGATTCGTTAGCGCGTTGAACTTTTTCCCCTTGAAAGGCGCCATCCACAGCTGATAATCCGTGCCGTACCTCGAATGGCTTTCCAACGGGCCACGAGGGCGGGAGACGGCGTCAAACGTTCCGCATCAAGTACGACGATTTCCAAGGAGGAACCTCATGGCTGGGAAGAGGCTGACTAAGGCTCAGGTTATTGGCGAGCTCGCCAATGCAACCGATCTCGACAAGAAGAGCGTCAATCGCGTGTTCGAGTCCATGCAGGAGCTGATTCGCAAGCAGCTCGGCAACCGTGGCCCCGGTGAGTTCGTGATTCCGGGTCTCGTGAAGCTTCGCGTCGTGAAGAAGCCCGCGACGAAGGAGCGCCAGGGCATCAATCCGTTCACCAAGGAGCCCATCACCATCCCCGCGAAGCCCGCGAGCAAGAAGGTGCGTGCGACGGCTCTCAAGGCCCTGAAGGACCTGGTTCAGTAACGCCGTTCGAGCGTGGCTTCAGTCTGCGGGGTTCGTCGCCGACTGAAGTCAGTCGGCAGCCCCCGACCTCTTCGGAAGTCGGGGGTTCGTCGTTTTTGTGCGCTTGGATTCGAACGCGCAAGGCCGACACGTGCCCGATGACACTCCCGGGGTCCGCCCGCGGTGCGCGGAGCGCAGTGGCCGCTTCCGGAAGCGCCAGTCCTGCGCCCCCATGGCTCTCCTCCCCGCGATGTCAGAAGTAGTACGTCATCCCCGAGCGCAGAAGCCCACCACCGGACGAGTTGGTGCCCACGCCGGTGTCCTCATGGACGAACTCCGGCGCATCAGCGGCAGCGGAGTCCGTGCGCCCCCTCAGGAACCCTGTCAGCGCGAGATTGAGCGCCAGACTCTCGCTCAGAGTCCACTCCAGCCCCAAGCCAAGATTGCCGCCGAAATACCAGTACTTGGGGTGCGCAGCATCGCCCTGTCGCCGATCGGCGGCGCCGGTCTTCACGCTGGCGCGTGACACCATGAGACCCGTCAATAGGTGGACCTGGACGATGTCGCGAGGATTGAAATAGAGGAGCACGCTGCTGCCAAACACATACTCTCGACGACGGTTGCCCTCCCAGTCTCGCCCCCCAATCAGATCGAAACCGGTGTCCAGAGCCACTCCGCGCAGCGGGCGGAAGCGAAATGCCGCGCCGACGCCCCCCATGAAGGAGTCGTCGGCCGCCCCTGAGCCAAGGAGTGCCCATTCGAGGTGAGTCGCGATCCCGTACCGGTCCCGCCAGCGCCAGCGCCCTGGAGGACCCGGCGGGGGCGGTGGAGGTATGTGGAGGTCGATGGCGCCTGCAGGCACTGGACGGCGATGGTGGGACCGCAAAGGGCGATCAGACGGCGACGACTCCGGCCCCGGCGCGTTTGGCCGAGAGGCAGGTGCGGCCGCCGCGGGCCGAGAGCCTGATCCAGACCCCGCTGGGGCATCTGCCCCTGAAACCGCCTCGAGCGGAGTCGCTGCCGTGTCGGGGCCCGGCGTTGAACTGGGAGGCTCGGCACGAGTGCCCAACTCTCCTGCCGGAACCTGCTCGCAGATGCGTCCCGGCGGACAGGAAGCCTCACTCGCTGTCTGCCCCCAACCGGGCGCGGTGATCGTCAGCGGAAAGGCAGTGAGAACGCATGCGACGAGACTCCAGCGCATCGGCAGACTCCTTCAATCGGCTCCAAAGCTACCACGAACGCCACGGAAGCAAACGCTGGTCGGCTCGAGCGCTGGCACAGGTCCGACGGGGGTACCGCCGCGGAGAACCCCGACCCGAGGCATTGTCCCCCGGGCGCCCGTTTGTTGCGCTCACCCGACCTTGAGTTGCCTGAAGGGCCCTTCGAGGGTAGTCGCATCCGGTGGGAACCATCACCCTCAAGACCGGCCACGTTCAGCCTCTGTGGGCCGGACACCCTTGGGTGTTTGCGCAGGCCGTACAGCGAATCGAGGGTGGGGCGACGGCCGGTGACGAGGTGGATGTCGTGGACCCGCGCGGGAGTTTCATCGGGCGTGGGCTCTACTCCCCGAACTCGGCGCTCGTCGTCCGCATCTTCTCCCGAACCCCAAAGGAAGCCCTGGACGCTAGCTTGCTCGAAAGGAGGATTCGTGCGGCCATCGACCGGAGAAAGCTCTACGGTCTCCCGTCCGATGAGACCAGTGGTTACCGGCTCGTTCACGCCGAGGGTGACGAGCTCCCGGGGCTCGTGGTGGACCGGTTCGGGGATGACCTCGTCGTTCAGTTCGGAAGCCTCGGAATGAAGCGACGCCAGTCCCTCGTGGTCGACACGCTGCGACGCCTCACGTCCCCCCGCTCGATCGTCGACAAGACTTCCGACCGGGTCGCCGCGCTCGAGGGGTTTACCGTCGAGGAACGCATCCTCCACGGAAATGCCCCGGAGCGGTACAGCTTCAAGGAACGGGGCCTCGCCTTCAATATCCCGAGAGAGCTGGGCCAGAAGACGGGATTCTACTTCGACCAGCGGCCGCTCCGAACTAAGATCCAGGAATTGGCGCGCGGTCGTCGCGTGCTCGACACCCATACCTACGTTGGGGCTATTGCCCTCAATGCAGCACGGGGCGGCGCCAGCGAGGTCTACGCCGTGGATTCGAGCGCGCCGGCAATCGAGGTGGCGCGCGAGTGCGCGGTCGCGAACGGATTCGGTCAACAGGTCCGCTTCGAACGCCGAGACGCCCTCGAGGCCCTCCTCCAGGCGGGTCGCCAGGGCGGGTACGATCTCGTGATCTGTGATCCACCAAAGCTGGCTCAGTCGCGCGCTACCCAAAGGAAGGCCATGGCCAACATGCGCCAGCTGGCCTCCGCAGCCTCCCGCGCGACGCGCCCGGGAGGCTTGCTCGCCCTCTGTTCATGCTCGGCGGCATTGGGTATCGATGAGCTCACGCGCGTCATGGCCATGGCAACCCGTGACGTCGGTCTGCAAGCCACCGTGCTCGAGCGCCTCCACCAGGGCCCGGATCATCCCGTGCTGGCGGCATTCCCCGAGGGGCTCTACTTGGCCACCCTCCTCGTCCAGATTCGCCCGATTGCGGGCACGCAATAGGAACTTCCGGCACACGCGAGGCTTCTGCCCAACGTCTCCAAGCCTGAAGAACGACAATGGCCCACAGAAATACGGAAATCCTCTCGATCGGTGAAGTGCATCGGGCGGCACGGATCCTCTCACGGGGCGGGCTCGTGGTTTTTCCAACGGAGACGGTCTGGGGTCTGGGGGCCGATGCGCGAAATCGCGAGGCGTGCTGCCACATCTTCGAAGCCAAAGGACGCCCCCAAGACAACCCGCTCATCGTTCACGTCGCAGACACCGCGATTCTGTCCAGCGTCGCGCAATCCCTCTGCCCTGCTGAAGAGGCGATGATCGAAGCGTTCATGCCTGGCCCGCTGACCCTCGTCGTCCCGCGAAGCTCCATCATTCCCGAGGAGGTGACCGCAGGTCTGCCGGACGTTGGAGTGCGGATGCCCCGCGAACCAACCGCACGCGCTCTGCTGCGGGAATGTGGTTTCCCGGTCGCTGCCCCATCCGCGAATCGATCCGGAAAGCCAAGCCCAACAACGCTGGAAATGGCCAGAGCGGCCATGTGGGGACGCGTGGACGCGATCATCGAGGGCCCCCCGTGCGAGGTGGGATTGGAGTCGACAGTAGTGCGGGTTCGCGACAAGGAGCTGCATATCCTCAGACCTGGAGCGGTGACCCCCGAACAGTTGGCCCGAGCCGTCCCCGGGTTGACGCCGGTGTACTCCTACTTGAAGCCTCGGGTCGGAGCGCCGTGCGCGCCGGGACTCAAGTACCCGCACTACAAGCCGCGAGCAAAGGTCGTCGTCGTCGACAGGCTCGGGGAGCTAATCGATCTTGCGCAAGTCGTTCACGCCGAGGGCACCTACGGCGTGCTCTGGCCCGCGTCTGAGTGTACCCCAGAACTGCTATCGAACCTCCCAGGGAATGCCCGCGTGCGCGCCTACGAAGACATCGAGGCATACGCCAGACAGCTGTTCTCTTGGTTCCACGAGCTCGACGCCCATGGCGCGCTCACCATCATCGCAAGACTCCCCGACGATCATGGTCTCGGGCGAGCGCTCCGAAACCGCCTACTCAAGGCTGCAGGCGGGGTTGCCGTCTAGTCTCCGCGTCCAATAGGTGGAGACCGACGCGACCGTGGCGGGCGCGAGTTCGTTCGGTACATTGCCGTCCTGCGGGCGCTCTGACCGAGCCTAGAGATGGGTCGATTCTCCCTATGGGCTGGGTAGGTACTGGTCGACGAGGTCTCCAGTCATGTGCGCGAGAGCAATCTCCGTCTTCTTGCGCGCCAGCTTCGCGCGAACGACGCGGAGCTGAGCCTGGCGCAACGCGTCTTCCGCCACTTGAACGTCGAGTGGAGTAGAGGCCCCCAGAGCAAAGCGCTGCCTTTCGTTCTTCGCCTGCTGGTCTGCAATCACCAAGGTTCGCTCGGCGGCCGCAGCACTCACTCGAGCCTGCTCCACCTGCAGCACCAACTGAGCGACTCCGTTCTCGATCTGCTGGTTGGCGATCTTGATATTCGACTCTGCGATCCGCACATCGTAGTCCGCCTGAGCGCGCGCCGCCGAGTACCGCTGAGAATCAAGCGTTGTCCGATAAGTGATCCCCCCGTAAACACTGACCGCCTCGAACCTCCCCACCTGCCGCACTGCAGGCCAAACGCGATCCGAACCGACGCCAGCAGCTTCTGCCCAGGCATCCAGATCCAGGGTCGCGCGGTACTGCTCTCCCGCGGTCCGCCTCCGCTCCACGGCAAGTCGAAGGGACTCTCTGAGGCTTGCAAGCGTGGGGCTGCGCTCCAGTGCCCGCCGTAAAAGTTCCTTCGGACCACGCGTCTCGGCAGCGGCAGGTTCCTCGTTCGCCGCGTGCCAGTCCATCGAGTCCTCAGGGATCCCCACGAGCTGCCCCAAGGTCAAGGCCTGACTTCGTTCGTCCGCCTGCGCCGTGAGATACGACTCGGTCAGCGTCGCCACCTGACTCTGGAACTTGAGGGCATCGGCAGCGGAGAGCGCCCCGTGCTTCACTCTCTGATCTGCTTCTCGTTGTTGGAGCATCGCCAGGTCGAGAGCGCTCTTCTGGATCTCGATGCTACGGCCCGTGTACCACAAGTCCCAGTAGGCCTGCAGCGCGTCTCGCACGGCCTCGCTCTGCTGATTCACGTAGGCCTGCTGCAGTCTCGACTGGGAGATCCGAGCTGAACGCAGCCCGGCCTCGTTGACTTCGCGTCCGTAGCCCGCAATGAGCGGTTGGCTCACTGCCGCCCGAACACTCGCCTGATACCCGGGTCCGCCCGCGGCATTGCCCGTCATCGTCGTCGACGTCTGGACGGTCTCACTGTCGTAACGTTGCCCCTCCACCCGTAGGCTTGCCGTCGTGCCGGTCTCGAAGGTCTTGGACAGCTGACTTCCCACAACGAGGGAGTTGCTCTTCCTGACGGACACGCGGTCGTTAGCGCCGAGCCCTGGAGTCCGGCTGTTCGTGTACCCCGCGTCGGCCTGGAAGGTGTATGGGAACTGCCCTTCCTGCTCTCGAACGGCTTCTCTCGACTGCTCGATCCCAAGAACCGATGCGCGCAACGTGAGGCTGCCCTCCAACATGGTGCGGATTGCCCAAGCCTCGGTGATCGTCTTCCCGGTGGCCGGACCAGCTAGACCGCCAGGGTCTGCTGGAGTCGCGGCGGCAGCTCCAGTGGCTGGCCCTGTCCCCACCTGGCTCGCCGCGGTCGTTGCGGGAGGCGCGGTCGCCTGGGTCGCCGCGGTTGGAGCCATCTGCTGCCCAGCCGAGGCGGGCGTCGCTGCATTCCCGCTGGTTGGCGCCGACGCGGTCTGGGCGTCGGCGGCCTGGGTCGTCCCTGGCTCATCAGCGGGCGGCGTCTGTGCCCCGACCTTGGAAGCCACGCCCAAAAGAACCACTCCGACGATTCCGATCAATCCGACTCTACTCATGGCGCAGCGCCTCGATTGGGTTCAGGTTGGCGGCCTTTCGTGCCGGAAGAAATCCGAAAAGGATCCCGACAACAGCCGAAAAGGCGAAGGCCGCAACAACGATGGCAGGATCCACGATGAAGGGGACGCTCAGCACCATTGCCCCGATGTAGCTCAACCCGAGCCCGAAACCAATGCCGATGACCCCGCCCAGCGTCGACAGCACGATGGACTCCACCAGGAACTGCAGGAGCACCTCACGCGCCAGAGCGCCGATGGCTAGGCGGGTTCCGATCTCGCGGGTTCGCTCGGTGACGCTGACCAGCATGATGTTCATGATGCCGATGCCGCCCACCAGCAGGCTCACCGCCGCGATTCCCCCGAGGAGCCCGGTCAGAGCCGTTGTGACACTGCTCATAGCGTCCGCGATTTCCTGCAGGTTTCGGACCGAGAAGTTGTCGTCGGCTCCGGGCGCGATCCGCCGTCGCTGACGCAACAAGGCCTCGATCTTCCTCTGCACCGTCTCCGTCGTGTATGCGGAATCCACCTTGAGCACGATGCTCGAGATGTCGGTCTTGCCTGTGAATCGCTGCTGCACGGCCCGGAGCGGCATGATGGCCAGGTCATCCTGATCCGGTCCCATCGCAGCGCCACCCTTGGCCTTCAAGACGCCAATGACCTGGCAGGATACCCGCCCAATGCGGAATCGTTCGCCGAGGGGATCCGTGGCGCCGAAGAGCGACTTCTTGACCGTCTGCCCCAAGACGCACACAGGAGTCCCGCGTGCAAGCTCACTGTCCGAGAAGGTTCGCCCCGACTCTAGGGTGTAGCCGCGGATGCTGAAGTAGTCGTTGTTGGCGCCAGTGACACTGGTGGACCAGTTCTCGTTGCCGTACACCGCCATGCCGCTCCCGTTGGCGGTGGCGCTCAGGTATTCAATGCCGGATATCTCGTTCCTGATCGCAGTCACGTCAGCTGCTTCGAAGGGGTCAGCCGAGGTACGAACCCCCATGCGCCTGTCCGCACCAGGCATGATGGTGAGCATGTTCTCGCCCAGGGCGCCCACGTCGCTCTGGACCTTGGCCGTGGCACCGTTGCCGATGGTCACCATGGCGATCACGGCTCCAACACCGATGACCACCCCCAACATGGTGAGGAAGGAACGCATGGCATTGCGGCGTATTTCGCGCAAAGCCATCATCAAGGTCTGAAGGATCATGCGCGGGACTCCCTTTCCCACTGGATCTTGCCGTCACGGAAGGCGATGATCCTCTGCGAAAAGGCTGCGATATCGGGCTCATGGGTCACCATGACAATGGTGATATGACGCTCCCGATTGAGATTGACCAGAAGCTCCAAGATCTCGACGCTCCGCTTCGAGTCCAGATTTCCCGTTGGCTCGTCCGCAAGAATCAGCGGGGGATCGGTGACCAGAGCCCGCGCGATGGCGACGCGCTGCTGCTGGCCCCCGGAGAGCTCACTGCTCGTGTGCTTGGCTCGGTTCGACAGACCCACCAGTTCCAACGCTGCCATGGCGCGCTCACGGCGCTCGGCACGAGGGACTCTGCGGTAGACCAGGGGCAGCTCGACGTTGTCGATGGCGGTCGTCCGCGACAGCAGGTTGAAGCCCTGAAAGATGAAGCCAATGTAGTGGCGTCGGAGGAGCGCGCGCTGGTTATGGCTGAGGTTGGCCACCTCCACGCCCGAGAACTTGTAGGAGCCACTCGTGGCACTGTCCAAGCACCCGATGATGTTCATCGTAGTGGACTTGCCGCTTCCGCTCGTCCCCATGATGCTGACGAACTCACGCGGCATGATGTCGAGGTCGACCCCGTCGAGCGCACGCACCTCGGACTCATCGTGTCCGTAGATCTTGGTGATCTCGCGGAAGGCGATGATGGGGTCACTCTCCGAGGGAAGGTCCTTCGGGAATGGATCAGCCATTCGACGGAAGTTCCTGGGAAAGGATCGCCCGATCACCCGCGGCAATCCCCTGACCTTCGATCGCGGTCTGCATCCCATCCGTGGCGCCGACCTGAACATCCACCTTGCGAGGCTGGCTGTCCTTCAGCAGGTAGACCGTCGAAGTCCCCTTCTTCCTGAGGGTATTGGCCGCAGCGGAGCCAGCAGGCCTCGTCCGCCTGCTCCCCGGGGGCCTCGGCATGATGCTGCTCATGGAAAAACCCTTGGAGGATGCGCTCGGTGTCGGAGCCGTTTGCGTGGGCAGCGGGGTGAAACGAAGGGCGGCGTTCGCGACCAGCAGAGCTCCGCGGCGCTCATCGACGCTAATGGTCGCCGTCGCGGTCATTCCTGGCCGCAGCAGGCCTTCGTCATTCTTCACGGCGAGCTCTGTCTCGTACGTAACGACATTGCTACTCGTGGTAGGCATGTTCTTGACGCGAATCACCGTCGATTTGAAGACGCGATTGGGATAGGCGTCCACGGTGAAGGTCGCGGATTGGCCAGCCTTGACCTGCCCCACGTCGGCTTCGTCCACCAGCACGGCAAGCCGCATCTCAGCCAGATCTGCCGCCAAGATGAAGAGCTCTGGGGTCTGAAGACCTGACGTCACAGCTTCCCCGGGTTCGACGCTCCGTTCGAGAACGATCCCTTCAATGGGAGACCGGATCACGGTCTTCTCGATATTGGAGACGGCGACCTTGAGGGAGGCTGCCGACGAGTTCATCTGCGCCGTAGCGCTCGCGACCGAAGCCCTGGCTCTCGCTAGCGCTGCCTCGGCGGCCTCGAGCTCCTGGTTGCTGGTCAAACCCTCTGCTTGCATTGCCCGAAGCCGAACCGCCTTCTGCTCGGCTTCGGCTGCGGTGGCCTCGGCTGTCAGCTTGGAGGCTCGAGCCGCGAGAAGCTGAGCATTGGCCTCGTCCCGCCTGGCTCGGTATTGCTCGGGATCGATCTCGGCCAAGATCTGGCCGGCCTCGACCTTGTCGTTGATGTCGACGAGAACCTTCTCGACGCGACCGCTGATCTCGGCCCCGACCGTCACCGAATCCCGCGCGCTCAGGGTGCCGGTGGCGGTGATGGTCACCAGCAGATCGCCCTTCGTGATTTCTGTGGTCTCGTAGTGCGGCTGAATCTTGGGAGGCTCCTTGGTGACGAAGTAGGCCACAAGGCCAACCGCGCCGAGCCCCACGAGACCCCCGACCACCCTGAAGACTATTCGACGGAGTCTGTGACTTCGTCCAAGCTCCAGGTTTTTCTCAAGCAGTTGCTTGCGTTGTGCGGCGCTCACGTCGTTGGTGGAATTCGTCATTCTTGGCATCGCTCTGACGGCAGGGCTGACAGTACACCTACGGGCTTTGTCGGCAACATTCGTTCAGAACGCTCAACCAGGGACGGCGATCGAGCGCACCGACGGCCGCCATTCGGCCCACGACATGAGCAACAAGGAGCGCTGACGGCACCAGGAAGGTCCTCTCCGCGAGATCGAGACGGCTCGCGACTCTCTCAAGCTAGGCCGTGCGGCCTCCTTCACATTCTCCGTCGCACTCGATCCAGGCTCGACACCTGTGTGGGCTTTCCGGTGCCGCCGACTCGGCGGCCACAGTGCGTAAGTCTGCGATTGGCTCAGAATCGCTCCCTTCTTCAACCATGGCCCGCCAGCTTGGCCCAGTGACCAGTCTGCCAGCGCATCTCGGGACGTCGGTAGGGCTTCCTCCCACGAGCGGATCTCTGGCAGCCAACAGCAACCGTCGATGTCAGAGCCTCGATCTCGAGTCGCATCCGGGCTGGTCAGAAGCTCACCCGAACATCGGCGTGACCGACGCGCAACCGCACCGCCATGCGGTCTATGGTCTGGCCTGCCGCCTGTGGCCGCGCGGGCGCGGTGAGTAGCAGCGTCACACCAGCTGCCGCCCCGAGCGCTCCAACCACATATCCGACCGTCGACACGGTTCGATACCTGCGAAAAGCGTCCAGGTCATCGTGATACGGGGTGAGGCAAACACCACGGGTGCACTTCGTCTCGATCGTGTCGTACTTGCTCGACGCGACGACCCCGGCAACCACCCCGGTAGTGGCGCCGATCACGCCAAGTCCGAGACTGCTCCAGCCGAGAATTCGGTGGAGATCCCATGATCCTTCCTCAGACTCTGTCGGTTCCGCGCTGGACGCACCCTCTTTGCCCAATCCGTTCGTGGCCCCGACGCCAGCCGGCCCGACGGATGAGTTCACATCGAGGGGGGGATTGAGCCAGACGTCAACCGAGCGTCTCCCCCGCTCTTCGGCGGCAATCGTCTGCCGAAACCGCTCAACCTGGTTTAGCCTCACGACAATGGTGCGTAGGCCCGGATCAACAGGTATTGGATAGCCCAGCAGTGCGGGCTTGATCAGTCGACCGTCGATCTCGACCTCAATCCCAGGCTGTTCGGATTGCTGTCCCTTGAGCCGAATGGTGAAGGTGGGGATCCGCTCGCGAAGGCGAACGATCTCCTGGCTCGCCTCTGACGCAGCCTCTCGGAACACGTCAGGGTCATTGGGCTGTATGGTGTACCGAAGAACGGCGGCGTAGCGTTCCTCCGCCTCGACCAGCCGTCCAATTTTGTCGAGCGACCGAGCCTCCCACAGAACCAGTGTCGGGGCTGGGTAGACGGCGTAGGCCCGCGCGAAGAGGTCCTGGGCGGCAGCGAAGTCCCCCGCCTCGTAGAGCTGAGCCGCCTCGTCGGCCATACGCCGAGCCACCGTCCTGTCCTCTGCCTCGGGCTCCGCTCCCTGCGAAACTGGCTGAGCGAATGCCGTGCCCATCCAGCCATGGATCCCGACAAAAAGGGCCGCGACGACCCACCACGCGCCATGAGCTCCGCGACCCGACCATCGGAGTCGCCGACCGGCCCAGCCCTCCAGGAACACAGGCAACCGGCCGAACACACGCTCCGTGAGTCTCGAAGCGCTGGAGGGTGAACCACGGTTAGTCACGGTAGCCACAATACTAACCTTGTTTCGCCCCCGCAGCCCAGTCAGACGCGCCAAGACACCACCACGATCGCCAGCCCGACTGTCGGGTCTTCTCACGTTCCACCCCAGGGCGGCGCCACCAGAGCGTCCAGCCAAGTCTGATGGCTCGACACATATCCCGAGACCCTGCACCGAAGCGTCCAGGCCCAGGACAGCCACTCATCCGCGCCACCGCACAAGTTGAGTGGAGCCTCAGCACCACACCTCGCAGCGACTGATGTCGGAGCGGGCTCAGGCACCCGCCCGATACATGCCTGAGCGGATTGCGCGCTCACCCAACGAATTCAGGGGAAGCGTAACACTCAGGACCTCGGTTCCCATCGTGCTACGCTGGTTTCCCGCTGGTTTTGGCCCCATGACTCGAAGCGCGCCGTCTCCGAGCTATCCCATGGGCAGCGCGTTGAAGGCCCGAGCCGAGCTCTTGCCCCCATGTCCGACGGTCCACACAACCTGAGCGCCCCTCCAGTACTACGGTACTCGAAGGGTGATCTCATCCAGAACAAGTACAAGCTCGCCCACCCCATCGGCGAGGGCGGAATTGGTGTGGTCTGGGCGGCGCACAACGTCGTCCTCAAGGTGGACGTCGCCATCAAGCTCATCCACAGGCCGACCGGAGATCAAGAGACTCTCTCCCGACGCTTCCTTCTGGAGGCTCGCACGGCCGCACAACTCGCCCACCCCGCAATCTGCCGGGTCTTCGACTACGGCCAGACCGAGCGCAACGCGCCCTTCATCGTGTACGAGTTGCTGTCGGGAGAATCGCTCGGCACCCGACTCGACAGGCGCGGACCGATGCCGGCGAAACAAGCCGTCCAGACGATTCTTCCCATCGTCGATGGGCTGTTCGTAGCTCACGCACTCGGCATCGTGCACCGCGACGTGAAGAGCGAGAACATCTTTCTCTCGGAGGGTCTCGCCGGACGAATTCAGCCAAAACTTCTCGACTTCGGAATCGCCCGCAGCACGCACAACCCAAGCAGTATCACGCTCGACGGTGCAGTTCTGGGAACGCCAAACTACATGTCTCCCGAGCAGGCGAGAGGCGACGAGAGCATCGATTACCGGACGGATATCTGGAGTCTCTGCGTGGTGATCTATGAGCTTCTGACTCGTACGACTCCATTCGAGAGCGAGAACTACAACGCCATACTCTGGCGCATCCTTAACGAGAGTCCGAAATCGATCCTGGAGTATGGTGCAGGTGACGCGGCCCTTTGGCAAATACTCCAAAAGGGGCTCCGGAAGAACCCGAGCGAACGCTGGAACTCGATGCGCGAACTCGGCGCTGCCCTGGCGAGTTGGCTCGGAGAGCGTGGGGTTTCGGCGGATACTTGCGGAGCGTCGCTTCGCGCGACCTGGCTCGACGTCGATGTCGACCGAACCTCGCTCGTCGGTCTCGCACCCCACGCCCGGCCCTCCTCCTCCAGCCTCTCCTCTCCCAACGCCGAGTCGCGCAAGGACTCGCAGAGACCCCACGGGTGGAGTGACTGTACCTTGCCCGGGGTGGCCAGAACCTCCGTCCGCCGAATCGGCGCCCATCGCCTGACACCTCTCGTTCTGGGAATGCTCGGGCTGTGTCTGGCATTGGCCGCCTCCTGGCATCTCTGGGCTCGCGCTGAGCCAGGCCGCACAGAGCCTGTCGAGACCGCATCGAATCGAGGAGACCGGGATGTCCACACTGCGCCGCCACTACCCGTGGTAGACGTGGAAGACCTCGCAGTCGATCCGCAAGCCGCCGGCGCGATGGCCCCGACCCGTACCGGAATGCCTACTCAAGTCCCGCCCCAAGCGGACGCAGGCGTATCGCCACGTCCCGCGAGCACCAAGGTCAGACGGCCCTCTTCGGGTTCAGCGAAAGGCCGCAGGCCTGGCTCTGTGGATTTCGGATTCTAGTCCGGATAGCACGGTTCAGCCACGAACCTGATCTCCTGACTACCAGAGGCGACTGCATCCGGAGGTATGCGTTCACGGCCCCAGAAAGCCCCGGGCGCAAGCCTCCTTGCGCGGAAGGCGCAGCGAGCACCGGAGCGGAGCGCACGTCGGGACGAGAGCACCGAAGCGCAGCCGCAACTCCCCGGGCGCCCCGCACTCGGGCATTGCCCGAGTGGGACCCCGCGCCGTGGCCCCTTCGCGCGGGGCGGATCACGGCCGGCCCTCAATGCGGGACGTGAACGGATACGTCCGGAGTGACTCCGCTACGACGACACTCAGTCGAGACTCTTGCAGCACCGCGCACCAATCGAGTAGTCGTAGTAACTGGGCGCGTGACCGCTGATCTCTGCCTCGCACCCTTCACGTGTGCCGCGTGCGTAGAATCCGCCCACGAATACACCTTCCTCGTCGTCAATCCACTCGTCGAGGTTGCCCTCCATGTCGTAGATGACATCTTCTCCCCAGTGGCTCACGCATCGCGCAGTCGTGCCAGTGAGGCGCAAGACAGGGTCTCTGCCTCGCTCGTCCACGAGATTCAGTCGCGGATCGGTGTGTCCCACGGAAGCATGCCCGTGTAGCAGAAACGCCGGGTGATAGTAGCGCCCAATATTGCAGACTCCGCTCACGAACTCGGCCCCGTATGGGTGTTTCGTGCGCTTCGTGCCCCGGCACGCAGTCTGCCATTCGTCCATCTTGCACAGACGCTTGCCAGCATTTTCGCAGGCCTCCCGTGCAAGGTAGTAGGTGAGGTATGCTTGGGGAACGACGCCCGCACGACTGATCGCCCTGGGTTTGAAGGAGTGAGTCTTCTGCCAGGAGGATGGCTCTGGCAACGGCAGGCGACGGGCCTCGACCACACCGGACTGAGTCCGTTCGATCTGCCACAGCCTGTAGACCCGTTTGAGCAGCCGCGGGTGCGGAGGATAGTACGGCGACAACGGTTCGAACGTGTCGCGATCTACCGTCGCGATCTCCCAGCGGTCGATGCAAAACGCGCCAACCTTCACCATTTCTGGAGGACACGGTTGGCTGGGGCCAATTGCCTTCCTGGGCTCCGCGTGGCGGGGCTGAACGCTCCCCTCTCGAGCCAACCCGGATTCGGCGTGGGTTGGGCCACTCGAAAGCGAGACGTGCGCCAACACCAGAATTGCAGCCATGGATCCGACCCAGCGGGCGCCGCATCGCCCGAACCGGGCCACTCCGCCACTACTAGGAGCCACGCAACGCACCCGCCCCCCGCGCCCGACTCACGCAGACCCCACGTTCCTGCTCACAAAAGCCATTGGAGTCGATCCGACCGACGCATAGGCGCGTTCCCACACCCGCTCTCGATCGCGTTCTCCGCCAAAAACCACATCGACGTCGAGATCGACAGGCAACCACGCACCCACCCGGATCTCTTCCTCCAGCTGTTGAGGAGCCCAGCCGGCATAGCCCGCGAGCGCCACGAGACTTGGCGCGAGCACGCCTGAAGCCGACGCCGAAGCAAGGAACTCCAGAATCTGTCGGGATGCCGAGGCGAGTATTCCCTCGCCGACCTCGAATTGCCCGTCAATATCGGGAAAACGCTCTTCGGCGCGATAGATCAGCCAGACCTGTTCGGGCGACACTGGCCCCCCTACCCGCACGACTCCGGGTAGTTCGATGTGTCGCTCCGTGACGTCCGCACGTACTAACAGCTCGGACAACGTCACCAGATCGGGCCCGTTGACGACCCATCCGAAAGCTCCGTCTGGTCCATGTGCCGCTAGAAGCACTACGGAACGATCGAAGTTCGGGTCCCCCAGGGGCGGGGCTGCCACGAGCAAGCCTGGGGCGAGCGTCGACATCATGACTCGTCCACAATACCCGCCCATGGGACACGGGTCGAGCGCGAAACGTCGTGCCCCCGGTCGGCAACCTCAGGGAATCGAGCGCTCGATTCGTGGCACCCAGCCCCCCACCGACCGACACCTGCAGTCCCACAGGAATCCCGGTCTCGAGTCTAAACGAGTCCAGCCAGAGGCTGCGGCATCCGCGGACGCATCGTTGGCCGTTGCGGTGCGTGCTCGCATACTCTTGTACGTTCCGCGCGCTCCTCGCGGCCGGCCTCGCCTGCGCCGCGCCAGAGCCTCGATCTGGCGCTGTTTGGTCCTTCGCATCCGTTTGCGCGTCCGGAAAAGGGCTGGGTTCGCGGCGCCTTGCGCGCGAGGCGACCCCAAACCGGGTATCTCCGGAACCGCGAACGTGCGCTCCGGAGACAGCGGGCTTCCGACCCTCGGCAGTGGCGCTTGCTTGCAGCGCTCGCACACGGCGCTCCGACTCGCGCTGCGCCGTGGTCTCACGAGAGCCGCACGATTCCGCTCGCGTACCCGACGACCTCCTGATAGTCGCGCAAACGCTCACCGGAGTTCGTGTAGTGAACGAGTTCGGCGCACTGCGCGCCAAGGTCCACTGCTGCAACCAATAGAGTCGTGGTGGGAACGATGCCGCACATCGTGATCCTCTCCCGTCGGACCGTGTGAAAGAGCCCCTCGGGATCCAACGCCTTGTAGCGCCCGAGTGCCAGATCGTCCAAGCGTCTCGCTTCTGCCGCGGGAATGTAGTGGGACATGTCCGTACTGGCAACGAGCAGCACTGAGTCCCCGTGCCGCTCGACGTCACGAACGACTTCTGCGATGGCATGACCGAGCTCCGCGCACTCCTCGAAACTGAGGCCCCCAAGGCACAGGGCGGTCAATCGCAACTCGGGCTGGCAGTGCATCAGGAGCGGAAGCTGAACCTCCACCGCGTGCTCTCGCACGTGAGCCGCCGCGTCAGCCTCGAGCGGAGAACGCTCGAGTAACTTCGCCATGAGCTCCTCGTCGACAGGCACCGAGCCGCAGGGGAGCTCCCACGCCCCCCCGGGCCACAGCGAGACACTCGAACCACGCCCCGTATGGTTCGGACACGCCACGATGACGCGTCGAGGAACGACGACGCGAGCGAGCGCCATGGCAGCGGTACGGCCGCTGAAGACATAGCCCGCGTGGGGCAGCATGACGGCGCGTGCGGGCTCGGGCTTCGCCTCAATCCCGTCGAACAGTGTGGATACCGTGTCCCGTAGCTCGCCGGGATCCCCCGGGTAGAACCGACCCGCAACCGCGGCGTGTCTTGGCGCAGCCATGAGTCGATGCTGACCCCTGTGCGATTCGAGCTCAAGCCCGAACTCTGCGTGACGTAAAACCGGTGTAGAACACGGACTTGAGCGCGGTCCTCCCGCCTGGCTCCACCCAGCAGGCGACCGGATAGGCACATGGCCCACCATCCTGGATGAGAATTGGTGAGCGCCTTGATGTTGACGCAGC
>CAYRKE010000055.1:11778-39287 GCA_964424695.1 uncultured Polyangiaceae bacterium | reverse complement strand
GACGCAAGCTCTGCAGTTTCACGATCGAATTGCGTCCCAACTGGATCTCCACCCGAAGCTGTACTGCCCATCGACCTCGGCACCCGGATACTGGATCTGGAGATCGTAGAGTGTGGTGGGGTCGGCAGACTCGCCGGCGTTGGGAGCGTCCCAGTCCTCTGGAACGAGGGAATCGGCGATCATCACGTCCGCGATGACCGGAGTCCCTGGTTCCAGCGTCCCCACCTCAACGAAAGGCGAGATATCGTTCTCGGTGTCGAGTGAAGCCGCAAAGCCAACACGCATCGACTGACCAAGACTGTCTCCCTCGAGGGTAACCCGGAAGCCGCGCACGCCATTCTCCGTCGCGTTGTATGGGTTCTTCACCGAACTCGAACCGCCGGTTTCGTTGAGGGAGAGACCGATCCCGCCGCCCCACGAATCGTACTCGCCGTCGCCGTCGATGGATGTACCGCTGAGACACATGCCAGTCGTGCCGAACGGAGGTACGTTCTGCACGCAACTCGACTCCTGGATCTCGTCGTCAAAGCAGTACCAAGCCCCTTGGATCCCAGGGGTATCGCAGCTCGCGTCCACCCATCCCGTGCTGTTGATGGGGAGTCCGCTGCCACTGACACTCGAGCAATCAATCTGGGTTGGTGCAGTACTTGTGCTACCGCCCGTCGGAGCCGGCGCCGAACCGCCGCTACCGATGGGGCTGCCGCCACTCGAAGTCGCATCCGAAGCGCCTCCGCCGGATCCCAGGTTGGTCCCCCCGACGTCTTGGGCGCCGCCCCCAACGCCCAAAGCACCACCGCTCACTCCCGAAGCCCCCCCTCCCACGCCCGACGCGCCCCCCGTGGCCCCAACGGCAGAGTAAGCACCCCCGGTCGAACCAGCGAGCCCCGGCCCGCCGCCGCTCGACGAGCAACCGACAACAAGCACCATCGCAGGGGATACCAAGGTCGAGACGTTAAGCCGCATGAGTCAAGATCTCCGAAGTAGAAGCCCGAATTATGGACCACTCTCCCGGCATTGACGACCGCTCGCACGGACGGCGCAAAGATGCGCTCGGGTCAAGCTGTACCGCGATGAGCCACGGGCGAGCGGACAGACTCCGCGCAGCGGGACCGATCAATAATTTCAACGGAAGCACACACCGTTGACCGCTCGGTGGCGGGGGCTGCAACGGACAGGGAAGCGGAGTGCTGATGGCGCCGGGGTCCACACTCACCCCGAGCCCCGGAGTACCCAAGTTCCGCACTTGACTATTCATGGTGGGCGTGCCAGAGCGGCCGGCATGTGGTTCGACGCGCATGTCGGATGCGGCATCGCGCCAGAACCGCTGCAACCTCCGGCCAAGCAGGGAGCGAAGGCCCCGCCACTCATCGCAATGACCAACGCATTCCACGAGCTTGCCGCAGATGTCCTGGCCGGACGCGCCGTGGGCCCCGACCTCGCTTTGACCATGCTGCGTGCGAAGGATGACGACCTGTTGACGCTGCTGGATGGCGCCTTTCGGCTGCGGCGAGCCCACTTCGGTCGGGGAGTCATGCTGCATGTCATTCGGAACGCGAAGAGTGGTCACTGCCAGGAGGACTGCGCGTACTGCAGCCAGGCCGCCGCCTCGGATGGTCCGATTCCCCGCTACAGTATGCAGCCTGCAGAGGAAATCCTCGAGGGCGCCCGACGCGCGCACGCTCTGGGCGCAGCCCGATACTGCATCGTGACCAGCGGTCGAGCGCCGCGAGAGCAGGAGCTGGAGCACGTCTGCGTCTGCGCACGCCAGATCAAAGCCGAGATTCCGATTGCTCTGTGTGCTTCGCTGGGATTGCTCGACGCGGAGCAGGCAGCGCGGCTGAAGGCCGCTGGAGTCGATCGCTATAATCACAATCTGGAGACGTCCCCTCGGTTCTACCCCTCAATCTGTGGGACTCACTCGTTTTCGGACCGCGCCACCACGGCGCGGCGCGTCAAAGATGCGGACCTGGAGCTGTGCAGCGGCGTGCTCCTGGGCATGGGCGAGACCCTCGAAGACCGCGTGGAGGTAGCCTTTGCCCTCCGGGACCTGGGGGCAGATTCCATCCCGGTCAACCTGCTCGATCCACGCCACGGAACCAGACTCGGGAATCAACCACGAATCCCAGCTGCGGACGCGCTCCGAGCACTCGCCATGTTCCGGTTCGTCCACCCCAAAACGGAGATCCGCGTGGCAGGAGGGCGCGAGGCGGTCCTCGGCCCACTCCAGGCCCTCGCGCTCTACCCAGCCAACTCGATGTTCACCAATGGGTACCTCACGGCTCCCGGCCAGGGATACAAAGCTGACGTTGCCATGCTGTCCGCTGCGGGTTTCGAGGTGGCTGGGATCGCGGAGTAGGAGTCGCAGATCGTCCGGAAGGTGGCGGCGGCGCAGAAGAGCCCGGGATCGGAACGACTCACGCCGGGTAATTGGCGCGGGTGGCGGCCTTCCCGTTCACCAGTATCGATCGAGACAGCATGTCGTGCACGCCCCCGACGATCACTCGATCGCGGTGGTGTTCCATGAGCTGACCGATCTGGCGCTTGCAGTTGGAGCATGCTGCAGCGACATACGTGGCGCCCGTAGCTCGGATCTGGTCTCGCTTCTTGAGCCCCGAAACGGTCATACGGAACTCCTTGATCTCGTTCATGGCCGAAAGGCCGCCGCCCCCTCCGCAGCACCAGTTCTCTGCGCCGTGAGGCGTCATCTCGCGGAAGTCTCCGCAACAGGCCCTGAGGATGATCCGCGGCGCCTCGATGATATTGCACGACTTCGCGAAGTTGCACGGATCGTGATAGGTAACCGGGTCCGGGTTCTTGGTCTTGTCGAACTGGAGCCTGCCCTGCAGAATGAGCTCTGCCGTCCACTCCAAACAGCTTACGACATCGAACGGAAGGGCTCCCCACCACTTGCCAAGCTCCATCATGCGCTTCATGACGCGGAAGACGTGGCCGCACTCGCCCATGAAGAGGTGCTTCACTTCGAGCCGCTTCGCCTCCTCGATGATGGGCTGATTGGCGGCCTTCATCTGGGCATCGTTGCCGGTGAACAGGCCGTAGTTTGCACCATCGAAACACGTCGAGCTCATCGTCCACTTGTCCGTCATGCCGAGCACGTGAAAGATCTTGGCGATACCCATCGTGGCCTCGATGTTCACGAGGACGTCGCCAGAGGGTGGAATGTAGAGATACTCGGCTCCTACCACATCAACGGGGATCTTGATCTCCGTTCCATGCTCGTCGCGCATCTCCTCTTCGATGAACTCGACGGCGGCCTTGAAGGCCTCGGCCGAAGCCCCATCGGTGTTACGCTGGGGCTCGGTTCCAGATCGCAAGCCGATACGCGACGCCGCACGCAAACCCAATCAAGGCAAGGTAGGGAAGCAGACCTCCAACTACCACTTGTGTAACACTCATAGTTAGATGCCTCCTCGACACTGCAGAGCAAGCTGTGAATGGACCACCGTCCCCGAAGTCGCACTCTCGAGTCGCCGTTTGGGGCACGATGAGCCTCGGCGATCCGAGAGGTCACTGGACGGCAGCGAGGCGACTAGCAGCTGGCGTGCCACATATCATCAATCGGAACACTCAAGTATTCATCCCAGGAAGCGGAGGGTTCTCCCTGATTTACAGCTCACCCCGGTAGCCCGGCCAGCCACACAGGATCCACAAGAACCAGACACCCGTGGTATTTGCTGGTTGGACCCAGCGGATCTTCCGGGCTTCGACCCCGGGTTGCCCGGCAATCACGGCTTCCAACGCCGAGCCGGCAGAACCTCGACTCAGATCACGTCTCCCGCCTTCGCCTCGGCAACGCCAGCTACGATTCCGTCGAAGAGCGGTCCAGTGAGGTATCGCTCACCCGAATCTGGCAGGATGACGACAATCGTCTTGTCGGCAAACTCGGGTCGTTCGGCGAGCCTTGCCGTGACCGCGACAGCTGCCCCACAACTGACTCCGCTCAGAATCCCTTCTTCTCGCGCCAGCCGCCTGGCGAACGCGAGCGCATCGTCGCTACTCACCCGCTCGACGCGGTCGATCAGAGACAAGTCGAGCACGGCGGGTACGAAGCCGGCCCCGATGCCCTGGATCTTGTGCGGCGCCGTCGTGATCTCCTGCTTGGCCAAGGTCTTCGTGATAACGGGACTCTCCTCGGGCTCGACCGCAACGCTGATGATCTCCTTGCCCTTGGCCTTCTTGATGAATCGAGAGATACCGGTGATGGTGCCGCCCGTACCGACGCCAGCCACGACCACGTCCACCGCACCGGCCGTATCCTCCCAGATCTCGGGGCCGGTCGTTGACTCGTGGATGGCGGGGTTCGCTGGGTTTTCGAACTGCTGCGGCAGGAAGTACCGGCTCGGGTCAGAATCTCGAATCTCCGCCGCCTTGGCGATCGCACCCTTCATCCCTTTCGCGCCTTCGGTCAACACCAGCTTCGCGCCGAAAGCCTTGAGAACCTTCCTTCGTTCGAGGCTCATGGTTTCGGGCATCACGAGCGTCACTTTGTAGCCGCGCGCCGCCCCAACGAAGGCCAGCGCGATTCCCGTGTTTCCGGAGGTCGGCTCGACGATCTCCACCCCATCCTTGAGTACGCCCCGCTTCTCAGCGTCCAAGATCAGCGCTGCCCCGAGCCGGCATTTGACCGAGTAGGCTGGGTTTCGACCCTCGATCTTCGCGAACACCTTGGCGCCTGTGGGCACCACGCGGTTCAGTCGAACGAGCGGTGTGCGACCAATGCTGAGGGAATTGTCTGCATAGACGGCCATGATGACTCCTCTCGGGTTCAGACCCTGTTGAATGCTTGCTCGAGGTCGAGCGTGAGATCGTCCAAGTGCTCGAGCCCCACTGAGATCCGAACCAAGTCCTCGGTGATCCCCGCCGTGCGCCGCGCTGCCTCCGGCATCGAGGCGTGGGTCATCGTCCAGGGGTGCTCGATCAGAGACTCGACGCCCCCCAGTGACTCCGCCAAGGTGAAGAGCCGAACAGCACCGAGCAGGCGGTCGACCGCTTCGCCACCACCGACCACGCGAAACGAAAACGTGCCTCCGTACCCCGTGAACAATCGCTGTGCGAGCGCGTGCTGTGGGTGAGAATCGAGCCCCGCATGCCTGACCTCCGCAACCTTCGCGTGTCGCTCCAGCCACCGAGCTAGCGCCAGGGCGGAACGGTCATGCTGCTGCATGCGCAGGGTCAACGTGCGAATCCCCCGGAGCACGAGGTACGCGTCCCAGGGAGCCTGCCCGCTGCCCGCCGCATTCTGAAGAAACGCAATGCGTTCTGCGAGGGCCGGGTCTGCAACCACCGCCGCTCCCCCCACCACGTCGCTGTGACCGTTGAGATACTTCGTGGTCGAATGAACCACGATGTCGACTCCGTGTTCGAGAGGCCGGAGGAAGTACGGGGAGAGAAAGGTGTTGTCGCACACGGTAAGGATCCCGCGGGCACGCGCGATCTTGGATATCTCCGGCAGGTCGAGAACGTTGATCAGCGGGTTGGTGACGGACTCGAACCACAGCGCCTTGGTGTTGGGGCGAATCGCCGATTCGAGCGCTCTGCCATCGGAGAAATCGACGAAAGAGACATCCACCCCGTGCCCGGCTGTCACCTGAGTCACGAGACGATGCGTTCCACCGTAGAGGTCGTCATGCACCAGCAAGTGGTCCCCTGCTTTGAGGAGATCGAGCACCGTCGCTTCGGCAGCCATCCCCGTAGCAAAGGCAAAGCCGCTGGCCCCTCCGTCGAGAGCCGCCAGCGTGTCCTCCAGAGCCTTTCGCGTCGGGTTGCCCGAGCGCGTGTAGTCGAAGGGTCCGGGCGAGCGCACCCCCTTAAAGGCGAACGTGGAAACCTGGTACACCGGTGGCATCACCGCGCCATAGGCCGGATCGGGCGTCGGTCCCCCGTGGATGGCAAGAGTCTCGAATCGCATTGGGGGTTTTGTACCGCCCCTCGCCATATCCGTCAAGTTGGACACACGTACTATTTAACAGACGTACTACCTGGAACGGCAAACAGGTTGTTTGTCGCTCGAAGACGAGCAACTCGAGCACCGACCGTGCAGCATCATCGACCAAAGCGTCTGTCTGCGCGCGTCTCCCCCTGCCTGGGCGCGCAGAGGCAGGCGTTTCCACCGTCAGGCAGGCTGAGATCGGTGCTCTAGGCGGCTCTGCCGCCGTGTGGGTGCGACCATTGGGCATGAAAACACTGCTTCGACGCCTGTGGCTGAAGAAAAATCAGTGCTTGCGGCGCAGACTGGCGACGAAATAGCCGTCCGTACCGTGTGCGCGGGGCAAGAGCCGCATCATGGTCCGCCCCCCGACGAGGGAGGCAAGCTCCGGCGCGTCGAAGGGGCACGGTTCGAGCTCGTCCGCAACCGTCTCCACAACCCCTTCGCACTCTTCGGGAAGCACACTGCACACGGCGAACACGACTCGCCCACCGGACCGCGCTCGGCTCGCGGCGCGTCGCAGGATCTGTGCCGCCAGCGCTCCAAGCCTTGCGGGATCAGCCGCCCCGAGACGACGCAGGATCTCGGGCCGTCGCCGCAGCGTCCCCACCCCGGAGCACGGAGCATCGACCAGCACGCGGTCGAACCCCACTGGAACATCGCCCGTTCCCACGGACCAATCCACAGCCCGAGTCGTCGGCTCAGGCAGGCCTAGCCGCTCGAACTCGCGCGCCAACCCCTCGAGCTTCGCGGGATGCAGATCGACGGCCCAGAGCTCGCCGCCGAGCCCGACCCGTTCGGCCAAGAGCGAGGCTTTCTGGCCTCGACCGGCGCATGCGTCCAGAATCCGCTCCCCGGGCCGCGCGCCAAGTGCGAGACCAAGAAGCTGAGCCCCCTCTTCCTGTACCACATAGATCCCCTCGGCGTAGCCCTCGCCCGCGCGAGGATCGCCCTCACGGATCCGCCGCGTGAGGCTCGGAATGTGTCCCGGAGGGGCGGTATCCAACCATTGGGGCCACGCCTTGCCGCCAACTAGCCGCACCGCGACGGGCGCCCGCTGCCCATCGGGCACCGCGCCAAGCAGCGCCCTCGCCTCATCGGCCCCCACCACCGCGGCCAGGCGGTCGCGAAGCCACTCGGGAGCGCTGCGAAAGGCCAGCTCGCTCGCGCCAATGCGCTCGCCCTGGGACGCCAAGCGTCGCAGCAGCGCGTTGGCGAACCCAGCAAGTCCGCGAGCAGGACTCGACTGGACCTGACGCACTGCCGCGTCCACCGCGGCGAACGCGGGAATTCGCTCCAAGGCAAGGAGTTGATAGGCAGCAACGAGCAGGTGAGTCCGGACCTCCTTCTGCTTGGGGAGCCCCCGCGGTGCGTGCTCCGCGAGGCGACGCTTGAGCTCGGCTTCGGAGCGCAGCACACCGTACACGAGTTCGGTGATGAGACCCCTGTCCCTGGAATCGAGCTGCGGAAGGCGACGAAGCTCCGCGTCGAGCGCCGCGGCCGCGTACGCATCGTCCCGAAACACGCGATCGAGCACCGCAGCCGCGATCGCACGCGGCTCGAGGCTGACCCGATTCTTGTGGAGTGCCTTCCCCGCGCTCACTTAGCTCACCAACTCGTGGACGTGACCAATGATGATGTCCCAGCGCTTCTCGACGTCGTTCTTGAACGCGAGCGCCATCAACGCGACCAAGATCGCCATGCCACAGATATGGGCGACCTCGCGGACTCGGAGCGGCAGGGGCCGGCGAGTGATGCCTTCGAGAGCAAAGAACATCAGGTGCCCCCCATCGAGGACGGGAATGGGAAGGAGGTTCAGCAGCCCCAAGTTGATACTGAGCAGAGCCATCACCCAGATGAAGTAGTCTGCCCCCTTGCGCCCTTCCTCGCCGGCCACTTCGTACAAGGTGATGGGACCCGACAGCGAATCGAGCCCCACCCTGCCCTGAACGATACGAACGAGCGCCACGAACAGGAACCTCGTGACGTCGACGGTCTTCTCCAACGATTTCTCGATCGCGTAGCTCACCGGAGATGGGTGATCGACGAGCTCCTCCAGAGCGAGAGGAGTCCAGTTCTTCACTCGCATCAGGCGGGTGAAGTGCCCCCCGAACTCGTCGGTGTAGTCCTCTCGCCCCACCCGAAAACTGCCGGAATGCACCTTCCCGTCGGAAGCCGAAAGATACGCGATTCTGTGGACGTGATCGGGGGTTGCCAACAGGCGCTCCCGAAACGTCGACCAAGCGGGAATCGACTTGTTGTCGAGGGACAGCACCTTGTCGCCGGGACGAAGCCCAGCCTTGTAGAGATAGGAGTCTCTCGGAATAACCGCGACGTAGAGATCCGCAGACTCGATGCCGGTCTTGGAGAACACATCGGTTCCCGAGGGCTCGGGAGTCAGAGCGACGACACCGCTCTCGTACACGGCCATCTCGGCGAAACCACCGAGAGCGTCCGCCACCGGCAAAGGTCTCAGGTAGGTAACAGGAACCGTCTCCCCGAGGTTGTTGCCCAGGATGTCGGTGAGCTCCATGAAGCGCTGCACCGGCTCCCCAGCAACCTGAGTGATCACGTCGAAGGTGCGCAGACCGGCACGATACGCCGGTGAGTCCGCGTCCGGCACACCGATGACCCCGGCTGGCGCGTACGGGTAGATACCAATCGTGCCAACGTGCTCGACGATGTCGAGCTCGCGCCGCACCACGTCGTCGTCAACTGTGACCTCGACGTCGACGTGCTGGTTATCCCGATAGACTTTGAAGATCAGCGTCTTGCCGGGATTCTTGGCAACGATTCGCCTGAGCTCGTCATACGTGCCGATCTCCGCGCCATCGACCGCCATGACGCGGTCTCCGGGCTCCAGCTTGCCATCCGCGGGGTGACCGGGAAGCACGACCCCCACCGTAGGCGGCCTGAAAGGGCCCTCGGTGACGAACACCCCGAAGTAGAGCAGAACTGGAAACGCCAAGCTCATGATGGGGCCGGCGAGCACGACGGCGATGCGTTTGGTGAGCGGCAAGGATTCGAAAGTTCGATTCCGATCCTCGGGCATCACAACGTCCGTCTTCCGGGACTCGAGCATCCTCACATAGCCACCGAGGGGCAGGATGCCGATGCAGTACTCCGTCTCCCGACCTCTGAGCTTCAGGATCTTCGGCCCAAACCCGAGACTGAACGTGAGCACACGCACCCCAAACGCCTTCGCCACCAGAAAGTGGCCAAGCTCGTGCACGAAGATCAGCGAGCCGGTGAGGATGATGAAGTAGAGAAGGTCCATCGAGTGCCCAGGCCTCAACTCTGCCTGGCGAAACGGCCGAAACGGCTACTAGGACTGCGCAATATCGCGAAAAGCGCTCGCGACGGTGGATTTGCGGGGCGACCCCCGAGCCGCGTCAACGGCTGCCGGGTGCTCAAGAACACGCTCTGACAATGATCAAGACCGAGCACGAATCGCGGGACCCTAGCATGGGCCAGTTGGACGGGGTAGGTTCGGACCCGTGCCGAGGGCAGAAGCCAAATCCCCAAGGGAGTCCGAGGTATCCCTGCAGCAGCTCATGCTCCCGGAGCACTCGAACGGCTTCGGCCAGGTCCACGGCGGCCTCATCATGAAGCTGGTGGATGAAGCGGGCGGTATCGCCGCCATGCGCCACGCGCAGCGCCCGTGTGTGACGGTCGCCATCGACTCCATGACGTTTCATTCGCCGGTGCGGGTTGGTCAGCTGCTCAGTTGCCGGGCACGACTCTGCTATGCAGGACGAACATCACTGGAGGTAGCGGTCACCGTCCATGCCGAGGAGATCCTGACAGGACGCACCACGCACACCAACTCAGCGCACATCGTCTACGTGGCAGTGGACAAGGAGGGAAGGCCCGCGGAAGTCCCGCCCCTCCTCATGGAGACAGCCGACGACCTCAAAGCACTCGAGGCCGCCCGCGAGCGACAGCGGGCTCGGCTGGAACGCGCCGGCCGCGTCGGCTCAGAGTAGACCCAGAATCGACGAGCAATCTCGCTCGCCACCCGGAGACAGACGCGATGTCCGAGGCGTCCCCTTTGGCTTCCGCTGGGCCGCGTCCCAGACCCAGAAAACCCCGAGCTAGGTGGGGCCCGGGCACGGTTCGTTCCGACGACAGCGGCGGCCTCGATGGCCAGCCGTTCGGTGCGGCTCGGCGCCTGAGGGCGTCTAGACGGAATGCCACCACCGTCGCCTGAAGCATCAGCCAAAAATGCGGGGATTGCGCCCAGTAGGGCCGACTTCGGACCCAGCGAATCGCCGGGGGACACATGCTTCGCCCTGGCACGGCGGCGGGTAGGGGACTAGCTTCCGGGGCCTCGCGCTGGGCGAGACGCGACACTCGCACCGCAGAGCGGAAAAGGCGAATCGATTCTATGCTGACCTGGGTAGCCAAGAAACTCTTCGGGACATCGAACGACCGTGCTTTGCGGCGGATTCAGCCGCTCGTAAACCGGATCAACGGGCTCGAGCCCGCGATCAAGAAGCTCGCTGACGCGGAACTCCAAGCCAAGACCCCTGAATTCAAACAGCGGATCGACAACGGAGAGTCCCTCGATCAGCTGCTTCCCGAAGCCTTCGCAGTGTGCCGAGAGGCCGGGCGGCGTGTTCTCAAGATGCGGCATTACGACGTCCAGCTCGTCGGCGGCGTCGTGCTGCACCGCGGCCGTATCGCTGAAATGAAGACTGGTGAAGGCAAGACCCTGGTCGCGACGCTTCCCATCTACCTCAATGCGCTCGAGGGCAAGGGGGTACACCTGGTCACCGTGAACGACTATCTCGCCACGCGCGACGCCGAGTGGATGGGAAAGATCTACCGCTGGCTCGGATTGACCATCGGAACCATCGTTCACAATCAGGGCGAGAGAGAGAAGCGTCGTTCGTATCAGTGTGACATCTGCTACGGGCAGAACAACGAGTTCGGGTTCGACTACCTGCGCGACAACATGAAGTTCTCCGCGCTCGACTACGTCCAGCGCCCCCTCAACTACGCCATCGTCGACGAGGTCGACTCCATCCTCATCGATGAAGCGCGAACGCCACTCATCATCAGTGGTACCGCTGAGGCCGCCAGCGACAAGTACCGCACGCTCAATGAGGTCATCAATCGCCTCGTCCGGGACGAGCACTACAACGTCGACGAAAAAGGCCACAGCGCCACCTTGACCGATGAAGGCGTCGAGTTCGTACAGAAGACGATCGGCATCGGCAATCTGTACGACCCGGTCAACGTCCAGACCCTGCACATCATCAATCAGCTGCTTCGTGCGCACGCGCTGTACAAGCGCGACCAGCACTACATGGTGAATCCTGAGGGCAAGGTACTCATCATCGATGAGTTCACCGGGCGCGTGCTGCCGGGACGGCGCTGGAGCGATGGTCTGCACCAGGCCGTCGAAGCCAAGGAGAACGTTTCGATCCAGGAAGAGAGCCGGACGATGGCCACCATCACGTTCCAGAATCTCTTCCGAATCTACAAGAAGCTCGGCGGAATGACAGGCACTGCCGAGACCGAAGCCGCGGAGTTCTCCTCCACCTACAAGCTCGACGTCAACTCAATCCCAACGAATCGCTCGATGATCCGAGCCGATCATCAGGACGTCGTCTACAAGACCGAACGCGAGAAGTTCACGGCAGTCATCCGGGAGATCCTCGAAGAGCACGAAAAGGGGCGCCCCGTGCTGGTCGGCACGACCAGCGTCGAGAAGAGCGCCGCGATCAGCCGCATCCTCAAGAAGAAGGGGGTCGACCACAACGTCCTCAACGCCAAGCACCACGAAAACGAAGCCTATGTCGTGGCGCAAGCAGGACAGAAAGGTGCCATCACGGTCTCCACCAACATGGCGGGCCGCGGTACCGACATCATGTTGGGTGGCAACCCGGAAATGCTCGCCCGCCTCGAGCTCAAAGCCGAAGGCAAGGACCCCGACCTCGCTCCGGAGGACTTCCAGAAGAAGATCGCCGAGTGCGAGGAACGTTGTCGGATAGAGCACGACGAGGTCATCGAACTCGGTGGGCTCCACATCCTGGGAACCGAGCGCCACGAATCGCGACGCATCGACAACCAGCTGCGTGGCCGTGCAGGCCGACAGGGTGACCCTGGTTCGAGCCGATTCTACCTCTCGCTCGAAGACGATCTGATGCGGATCTTCGCGGGCGACCGTGTGAAGAACCTCATGGATCGCATGGGCATGCCCGATGACGAACCCATCGAGCACCCTTGGGTGACCAAGAGCGTCGAGAACGCCCAGCGTAAGGTGGAGGAGCGGAACTTCGACATTCGCAAGAATCTCCTCGAGTACGACGACGTGATGAACGCGCAGCGCAAGACCGTCTACTCGGTCCGCCAGCAACTGCTGCTGGGTCGATACGAACCCGAGGATGTCGACGAACTCGGAAAGCCAACGGGCAAGGTCCGAGAAATTCCCGTCGACGAGACGATACGAACGGCCGTGGCACCCCTAGTGGCGCAGCTCGTTGGAATGTTCGCCGATCCCCCGATCCAGCCGCGCGACAAGGACGGACAGCCGCGACCACCGTCTCGGGAAGAGCTGGAAACCGTCGAGAACCTGGTGGATCTCGAGAACCTTCAGCGCGAAGTCTACCATCTCTGGGGGGTGAAGGTCGACGTTGGAGAGCGCAGGCGCCTCACCCCGACCAAGCTCACAGATGAACTCGAGGACCTCGTGGCTCGCGGCCTCAGCGAGCAGCGGGATCGTATGCTGGATCTCATCGACCGCGCCGTGGGTGCGGTTGTGGAGGAGAGCTGTCCCAGAAACCGCATGCCCGAAGACTGGGACTGGAAGAGCATCCACGAAGGCTTCAAGGAGCATTTCAAGGTTGAGCTCGCCAACGACGTCGACGAACTGGGCGAGCAGGAGCGCCTGGTTCGCGTCATGTTCGAGCGAGCCGAAGCTCTCTACCGAAAGAAGGAGCAGGAGCTCGGCGTCGATCTCAGCATGCGCGTCTTCCGACACGTCTATCTCGAAGCGATTGACCAGGAATGGGTCGAGCATCTCTCGAACATGGAGCATCTGCGGGACGGCATCGGGCTCCGTGGATATGGGCAGAGGGATCCCAAGAACGAGTACAAGAAGGAGGGATTCAACCTCTTCGTCAACATGATGGCTCGTGTCTCGAGCAACGTACTCACCCGCTTCTTCGAGGTCCGCATACGGCAGCAGGACGAGATAGCCGCGCTCGAGGCTGAAGATGAGGCGCGACACCAAGCCGAGCTCCAGCACACCGTTGCTGCCCACCCTGGCGAGCAGCAACCCTCAGTGCCATCGCCGGCCGATACGCTGGAACAGCTGCGGAAGAACGCCAGCATGCCAGCACCCGCGCCCCCCCCTGCCCCGAAGATCGGCCGCAACGACCTGTGTCCTTGCGGCTCGGGCAAGAAATTCAAGAAGTGCCACGGGGCGATCCTCGAGGAAAACGGCGACAGCGCAGAGGACTAGCATCCTACCGGGGCTCCGCTCCCGGCCTCATCGCCCGACTACCCGCGTCTCCGCTCGTAGACCAGCCAGCGGAGGTCGATGGGGATTTGTGCTCGCGTCCCAGCAATGAGGTGGCGTCCGAGTGCCCACTCCTCGAAGACCGGCGTGGGTGGCCACTGACTCGCAGGGAGATGCGTTCGCTCGAAATCGTACGCGGAATCGTTCGAGACCAGATCGAGGGGCAACGCTACCGTCGCCTCGGAGAGCTCCTGCGGGGTGAAGCACATAGCGCAATTGTGCAGGCTCCACTGCCGCAGCGCGAGATCTGGCTCGAACCCTGGACTCGTCACGTGGACACTCGCCACAAGCACCCCCCCTGGTCGTAGGCGCCCCGCGGCGAGTCCCAGCGCTAGACCGAGCTCTTGAGGATCGCGGAAGTCGGCGGCAACCCCAGCCAGAATGACCAATCCGTAATCCTGGCCAAGCCCCTCGCAGACCTCGAAAATGTCCCCGCCGATCACCCGCCCTCGATATCCTCGGCGCCGCAGATCCCCGCCGAGCTGCTTCGCGAATCGTGGAGTGAGCTCGACGGCGTCGACGACAAACCCCTGCCCCGCAAGCCAGAGGGAGTTTCTGCCGAGGCCAGCGCCGAGGTCAAGAACCGGACAATGGCAGGGCTCACCGAGCGACTGCACGAGCGACGCGATGCGCGCGTCGACGAAGTCGCCAAATAGCGGACCCGGCACCGCGTCGAGCCAGTCTTCGTATGCGGACGCGAGCGAGGTCGCGTCGCTCGACACATCGACCTTGACGTCGGTCCCCATCGGAGCACTGAACTCGACGATGGCGTTCGAGCGCCCGCAAGCCCGAAATGCCTGCTCGAGGACGCGACGCAGAGCCTCGTCGGCCGCGCGAAGCTGGTCGACGGAGAAGGTCCTTCCAAGAGCATCGTAGACGCGCCGCGTTGCCTCGAACAAAGGGGGCCGCAGCGCAGGGATCGCTGGGAAGGTGAACTGCCCTCCCGCCACGGCACGCCTGCACATGCGTCGGAGCAGAGCCTCTCGCAACGCCGCAGCCGACGGAACCTTGGATGGCCGAACCCCCGAGTCACTGGCGACGCCCTCATCCAAACGGATGGCTCCAAGCGGCGTCGCGCCGAGAGCCTTGGCGAGCAGACTCGGCTCCGCAGTGCTGGCAGACGACTTGCGAAACACGAGCCACCTGAGCTCGATGGGAGAAGACTCGAGGTCGATCTCGAAGACGTCGCGCCCCGTGGCCCAGTTCTCGAACCACGGCGTAGGCGGCCAAGCTTCGTTCGGAAGGTGGGAGCGCTCGTAGCCGACAGCCGAGTCATTGGATGCGAGCTCGAAGGGCAGACCCGCCGCCGCCCGGGCTACCTCGGCCGGCGTGTAGATTGCCGAGTAACACTGCTGAGCGAACTCGCGCGCGGCGCGATCTGGCGTGTACTCGATTCGGGTGAGATGCGCATTGAAGACCAGAAGCCCCCCGTCAACGAGAACCGCTGCCGCAAGCTCGAAGAACCGTCGGAGATCATCGAGCTCCCTGAAATCCGATGCGACCTCCGAGGCGAAGACCAGCTTGTAGTCCCCGCGAAGCAGACTCCGGTCACGAAGCACGTCGCCGTCGATGACATGCACCGGCAGCTTCTCCGGTTCGGCCTGGCTCGCGATCATCTGTGCGAATCGGCTGGTTATCTCGACGGCGTCGACGGGGTGACCCAGCCGCGCCAGCGCAAGCGCGTTGCGCCCGGTGCCTGCGCCAAAATCGAGCACGGGGCAGGCTGTCCGCTGCCCCAACTCACTCGCCGCGTCGAGAATCCTGGCGTCCCCGCACTTGCCAAACAGTGCCCGCTCGTCTGTTCCGAGCCAGTGGTCGTAGGCGTCGACGAGAGAGCGGCGCTCTGCCCTGATTTCGCACGTCATTGGCGCCCCAGGAGGAGCCAGAAAGCTGAGCTCCACCTGAGAGCGCTGCGAGAATGCGAAGGCCCGCCGCAGCTCTCGCTCGAGCATGGCGCGAACGCGCTGGGACTCCTCACCGTACTCGCGGCTCATTCCTGAGAAGACTCGGGCGCAGATCCCTTCATAGTGATCGATGAGGGCCGGAACGGCGGGGAGTCGCAAGGTCGCGGTGAGCGCACACCTCTGGTGGACCCGTGTCATCATGCCGGTACGCACCTGAGCCGCCGTCCACGTGACCCTGCGAGTGAGGTTGCCCTTGCCCTGTCGAACGGTCTTCGCCATCTAGACCTCGAGTCGCGCCCCTGCCGTGGCGATCACAGCACCCAACCTGGCGCCCAAGGTTACTCGAACATGCATGGGATGGCCCGAGCTACCATGGAGTCTCCAGGCTTCGCCAGAGGATAGTACCGGGCTCGCCGCACCAAAGCGTGTGCTGGGCCGCCTGAGATTGCTCGCTCCTTTTCCGGCCCCGCTGGGCTCGTCGCGTGATCCTTGTCGCAACGTCCGACCTATCCTGGCCTGAGGCCCGCGCCGGGCTATACCTCCTCAGATCCCCATGGAGTCGAAGTAACCGTCATGGCGTTTCCGCCAACCCCTCGCCTGCCCGCCAGCAGACGAGAGCGCCGCTGGGTGGTCCTGTGCTCGGTCGCGCTCATGGCACTCTTCGGCGCCGAAGTCGTCTCGGACTTCACCAACGCCAAGCTCGCTGCCGTCTTCGTGGTGCTGTTCTGGGGTCCGGCCCTAGTTCTTCACGAGCTAGGCCATGCGTGGGCCGCCAGGCGACTCGGCTGGCACGTGGGGGAGGTCGTCATCGGATTTGGGAAGGATCTCTTGGTGTTCAACGTGGCAGAGTGCCGCGTCCGGGTGAAGATGGTACCTGTCGAGGGCTACGTGGTCCCTTGTCCCAAGAGCCTCGAGCACGCTCGCATCAAGAGCGCGCTGATCTACGCTGCTGGGCCCGGTGCAGAGCTGTTGCTGATCCTGCTGCTGTGGCTATGGCTCGGCCCCGCTCTCCTTTCTCGTAGTGACAACGTCTGGCTCATCGCGGCACAGAGCGCTGCCCTGGCAGCGGCAATGGGAGCCGCCTTCAATCTGGTGCCGTTCCCGACCCAGCGGGGCGTGAGTGATGGCCTGGGGATTCTGTTGAGCCTGGTCGCATCAGACGAGGCATTTCGCCCTCGGCTGCTGGCGCCATTTCTCGATGAAGCTCGGCGTATGCTCTACCTCGAAGCCCCGGAGGACGCGGCTCGAGTCATCGAGCAGGGCAAGCTCCGCGTTCCGGAGGATGATGCCCTCAGCGCACTCACGGCCATCGTGATGGCCATGCGGGGCGACTGTGAGGGGGCATTTGCCCATCTCGAACGCCAAGGGAACCCCGACGAAAAGCCGGAGCCAGCTCGAGTCGAACAGCTTCTGGCGGCAATCTGGGTGACCCTGATCTCGGACGAGCGGTCGCTGTTCTCGGAAGCAGAGCGGGCTTGCTCATCCCTGCTTGCGAGCGCCCCCGACGACACCCGAGCGTTGCTCCTTCAGGGGCAACTCGCACTGGCGCGCGGGCTTTACGAGGAGGCCTACAAGTCGCTGCTCCGAGGCTACTTCTACGTGCAGGCACTCGAGGAGCAGGCCCAGTTCAGCGCGTATCTCGCGCTCGCCTGCGCTCGGGGCGGACGGACCGAGGATGCCGAACGTTTCACTCGAGAGCTCGAGGGTGCTCCGCTGGGACCCGCGCTGCGGCGACGCGTGGCGGACGAGGTGGGAGAAGCTCGCTGAGTGCGCCCCCCGCTTCGCAGGAATTGCGAAGCCCCTCGAGCCTCCCAGGATACTGGCGTCACCCAAATTCCAGTGTGATTCTGGAGGGATCGATCAAGAGGGCAGGAGTTCCGGCCGTCGCTCGTTCGGAACCACTGGCCATTTGGCCAGTGGGGGAGCACCGATACTTCTTTGAGCTCGAAGGCTCGCTCAGCGCATGGAACACTCTAACACGTTCATCATTGCTTAGTCTGCTTCGCACTCGGGAATGACCATGATGCGTACCTCTTCCTCATCAGTTTGTTGGCTTATCACCGCTCTTGTTCCGACTCTCCTCAACGTGGGCTGCGCGGCGGGCGGTGCCTCAAAACCGGGCGACGATAATGGGGACCTCCTCGACGGCAACGGGGACGCTGACGACGACGGCACCCCCGATGGCACCGAGGACGGGGATGACGCCCTCGACCTCACCGACGAGGGCGTCGATCTCAACGCCCCCCCCACTCCGGGCTGTGGCAACGGCGTCCTCACTGAGGATGAGGCCTGCGACGATGCCAACCAGGTCAGCGGCGATGGGTGCGGAAGCAATTGCCGCTACCAGGAGGTCGGATTCTCATGCAGCACCCCCGGGGCGCCGTGCCAACGCATCGCCCGGTGCGGAGACGGGTTTCCCACCTTCCCTGAACTCTGCGACGACGGCAATGCGACGGCCGGTGACGGCTGCTCCACAACCTGCAAGGTAGAGGTGGGCTACAAGTGCGACGCGAGTACCCCAAGCTTGTGCACCCCCACGATCTGCGGAGATGGTACCCAAGAGGGAGCGGAGAGCTGTGAAGACTCCAACGCCCTCCCTTACGATGGGTGCTCGGACCTCTGCCAAGCGGAACCTGACTGCTCGACCGGGTCCTGCACATCGGAGTGCGGCGATGGTCTCGTGATCGGCGAGGAATGCGACGACGGCAATCGCACCAATGGCGACGGTTGCTCCGAGAGTTGCACGATCGAGCCTGGCTTCGAGTGCCGGCAAGGGTCCTGCGACCCAGAGGACCCCCATTGTGCTTTGCGCATTTCCGCCATTTTCCGAGACTTTGCCGAGTCCCATCCGGACTTCGGGGTCGGATGCGACGGACTGTCCACTGGCATCGTCCAAGACGAGCTCGACGCCGAGAACAAGCCAGTGTTCGCCAATGGCGGCGGAGCCTGTATCGAGTCTTCCACCAGCTTCAGCCAGTGGTACCGGGACATTCCCGGGATGAACGGCACGAACGTCGGTAGTATCGTCCTCTGGCCCAACGGGCGCGGGGGCTTCGTGAATCGCTACGGCGAGAACGGCGAACGCTGGGGCTACTTCGACACCTACACTTGGGCCGCGAACACCTACGAGGAATGCGCAGCATCCGGATGCGTCCCCTGCGACTACAACCCGAACCAGGGCTGCACGGCATCGGACTACATCGAGTTCGACGGCAACCCGCTGTTCTTCCCGATAGACGACGCAGCCAACAAAGCCGATACATTGACATTCCCGGCAAAGATCCCCGCCCAGTACGGCTACGACGCGTGGCCCTACGAGAACACGGTCATCCCGGGCGCGCCAGACCACAATTTCTCCTTCACGACCGAGGTCAAGTACTGGTTCCGCTTCGACGCGGCAGGCGAAGCGCGACTCGACTTCCTCGGCGACGATGACGTGTGGGTCTTCGTGAACGGGCACCTTGCCGTTGACCTTGGCGGTGTGCACGTCCCCCTCGACGGTGCCCTGGTCGTCAATGCAGCCTCTGCAGGAACCTACGGCCTCGAGGACGGCAAGGTCTACCCGATCACCGTATTCCACGCCGAGCGCAAGCAGGAGGGCTCATCCTTCAAACTCACCCTGGCAGGCTTCAACACGGCACGCAGCGAGTGCACACCGATCTGCGGGGATGGGATCGTCGGTCTCGGAGAAGAGTGTGACGACGGAGTCAACGATGGTGGCTACGGCGAGTGCGGTTCCAACTGCCGACTCGGCGAGTTCTGCGGCGACGGGCTCGTCCAAACTGGCGAAGAGTGCGACGACGGCAACAACATTGATGGGGACGGTTGCGGGTCGGCGTGCCGCAACATCAGGATCACGTAGTCGCCGAGGTCCTCCCTTCGCTTCGGCTCGTCCGAGACAATCGGGAGCTCCATCATCGGCGCATCGCTGGCGCCCTCATGCTTGATGGTCCCCGAAAAGCCGGCGTCCAGCATCGGCGGGGTCGGCCCCCGTCAGCTCAAGACCCTTCGCCGCTCGTCGTGTGAGGCCTGCGACCAGGTCGCCTGCCACATACGGCGAGGCGGCGCGGCCTGCCCGTAGCGCCCCCGCCGGCTCTCCTGGTATCGTCCACCGAGATCCGCGTACGGAACGAGTCCATGGCTGATCTGTCCAGATTGAGGAACGCGGTGCTCGAACGCAACGCCGACGAGGCTCGGGAAGCTCGTTTCATCCTAACGCGAACGGAGGATCCCTGTGCACGCAGTGCTCGAACGCTTGGGGCAAGGGCCTGTCGTTTCTGACGGGGCCTGGGGAACCCAGCTCCAGCTCGCGGGGCTCGCGCCGGGTGAGTATCCCGACGCTTGGAACGTGACCTACCCCGAGCGAGTCGAGGCCGTCGCCCGCGCCTACGTCGAGGCCGGCAGCGAGATCATCCTGACCAACACCTTCGGAGCCAACCGGCTAGCCCTCGCCCATCGCGGGCTCGCGGATCAGGTGGTCGCGATCAATCGCGCCGGTGTCGAAATCTCCAAGCGGGGAGCCGCTGGCAAGGCCTACGTTTTCGCGTCAATGGGACCGTCAGGCAGGTTGCTCGGCATGGGGCAGACCACCCTTGCCGAGCTGCGCAAGGTCTTTGGCGAGCAGGCCCAAGTGCTTGCCGAGGCAGGAGCGGACGGGCTCGTACTCGAGACATTCTCCGATCTCGACGAGGTCGCTCCGGCACTTGCGGCGGCCAAGGAAACCGGGCTCCCCGTGGTAGCCTCCATGGTGTTCGACTCGGGCAAGCAGCGCGACCGTACCATGATGGGGGTTACGCCGGAAAGGGCTGCAGAGGCCCTAGCCAGTGGAGGAGCCGACGTGATCGGAGCCAACTGTGGGAGCGGGAGCGCGCAGCACGTGCCAATCTGTGAACGAATGCGCGAAGCGATCGACCATCCCCTGTGGCTCAAGCCCAACGCTGGACTTCCGGAACTGCAAGACGGTAGACCCGTCTACCGAACCACCCCCGAAGAGTTCGCTCGAGACGCGATGCGCCTCATCCAAGCCGGCGCGTCTTTCGTGGGGGGATGTTGCGGCACAAGCCCCGATTTCGTCGCTGCGATCGCAAGGGTCGTAAGGGAGGCGCGAGCACGAACGGTCTATGTTCAGCGCGGCAAGCGTCTGGAAGCAAGATGAGTTCCCAGTTGCCAAACCGATCTCCATCGACGGGATCCTCGTCGGTACCCAGCAGTCACTGAGCGACATGCGGCAATGGACCGTCCGGGAGTACGCCTCCTGGTACCGGAACTGCGTCGCGCCGCCCGAGGTTCGCCGCGCTACTCGTTCGTGTGATCGATGCGGCGCGCAGCCAAAACCCTGGGCTCCGGCAAAACGTGCTCAGCCGTCCCACTGCGCCAAGTGGATCGGCTCCAGTTGGATTGCCTCGAATCGACCATTGCGCGTTCCCGCGACTCCCACCGCATGGAGCCGGGCGCAACGCTCGACGGCGGAGCGCTCGACGGCCCCACGCTTGGCGGAGGTAGGCTCGATCGCCGCGCACTCGGCGGCGAAACGCTCGACGGCCCTTGCTCGCAGTCTGCTTCCCGGCTCCCGCCTCGCGGGGTCATTGACATGCCCATGGACGCATTGTGCGCCAACCCCGGAGCACGAACCAACCTGAAATTGCGGGAGAGATCCTCGTCCAAGCTGAGCGAGATTCTCCGCTGCAAGCCGCAGCCACTACCGAGGCAGATGCATAGGATCGTGCGCTGCGGCGGAGAGCCGTCGCTCGTGCCGTCGTCCTCCTTTGGGTCGAAATCACTCAGCTTCGAGCTGCGACGGCAAGCCGAAGCCCATCGTTCCCCGCGAAGTCGTCTACGCACCACTGGACACCCGACTAGAGGCACGGTCCGCCTACCTGCGGGGCGACACCCAGAACATGGTCTCCGCGTCACGAAACGCTCCATGGCTCGTGGGGTCGGAATCCGCTCCTCGGCATCGGCCCTCGAAACACTGGCCTGGGCTCGAGGCGATCAGTTCCCACCCAATAGCTCCGCCCCCGAACACGCATCGGGTGGAGCCGCTCGGTTCAACGACTCCACCCGGCGCTGCGAATCACCGGCTCGCTGCGACGCGCCCGCAACGACACGACATCTCGAGTTCGATGTCGTGCGTTGGAGCTGGGCGCGCCGCTCTGCGCTCCGGGTGCTTTGGCTTCTTCCTGGAGGTTAGGCACCGCCCGTGCCGGTTGCGGTATCGCCACCACTGCCGGTAACAGAGCTATCGCCACCCGAACTCGCGGAGACGCCACCCGTTGCCGTGTCGCCGCCACCGCCAGCAACACCCGTGCTAGTGCCGCCGGTGCCCGTATCGCCGCCGCCTCCGGCGACCTCGGTCGTCCCGCCCGTAGCAGAGTCGCCTCCGCTGCTGCTGCCAGCCACACCGGTGGTGCCACCCGAGCTGGTCTCGCCGCCCGTGCCAGGTGCCCCACCGCCGCCGCCGCCCCCCGTGCCAGTGACGGGCTGCGCGGTGCAGTCGGCTCCCTCGACGGTGAAGCCGTCAAGACAGAAGTCGAAGGGCGTGTCCTTGGTGTTGCTGCCCGGAACGAGGATCAGGACCGCGTTGATGGGCGACATCGCGTAGTAGTCGCCCTTGTTGTCCCAGCAGGTCGTGTTGAAGTCACCCCACGGAATGACCCCTTCGCCGCCCGTGGGTGCATTCGCGCACCAGCGGTGGTTCTCGTCGTTTGCACCGAGAGAGTCCTGGATCTGGACGCGCAGCTTGGTGGTCAAATTGTTGGTGATCTTGACGTAGAGGCCCGTGCCCGTCGGCGTCACCTCGACGTTGTTGTCACCGGTCTCGTCGTCCACGGGCTGCCCGAGGTTTACGCCAACCATGGCCACACCGGCGTAGGCGTCGTCTGCTGCGGCCACGCCGGTCGCGCATAGGGACTGGCCCGCCGTTATGGCCTCGAAGTTCTCGGGAACAATGGAACTTACTGTACCTGTCTCGTTATTGGGCTCGGCCGGTCCAGCCGACGTCCAGGCATAGCCGGAGAAGT
This sequence comes from uncultured Polyangiaceae bacterium, assembly GCA_964424695.1. Classification (GTDB taxonomy): domain Bacteria; phylum Myxococcota_A; class Polyangia; order Polyangiales; family Polyangiaceae; genus JAEWRL01. The sequence continues at coordinate 16,892 of CAYRKE010000055.1, read as the reverse complement.
TGCAGGCAGTGACATAAGCACCGTCGGCGACCGAATACACGCCCGTGAGATCGACCGTGGGGGCTGTACCACCGGTTTCCGCGCCGGTGCTGCCACCCGTAGCCGTGCCCGGCACGCCGCCCGTGGCTGTGCCCGGCACGCCGCCCGTCGTGATGATGGTGCCCGTCGTGCCGCCTGTCGGCATGCCCGTCACGCCGCCCGTCGGAGTGCTCGTCGCGCCGCCCGTCGGCATGCCCGTCACGCCACCCGTCGTGCTGCCCGTTGCACCACCTGTCGGCAGACCCGTCGCACCGCCCGTGCCCATCCCCGTGGCGCCGCCAGTGGCAAGGCCCGTTCCGCCACCTGTCAGCAGACCCGTGTCCCCTCCCGTCGAGGGCGCACCACCCGTCGTGCTGCTGCTTTCACCTTCATCGCCACTACAGGCAGCAAGCCCAGCAGCAGCGACCAAGCAACCAATCAGACCAAGATTATTCAAGCGACTAATATTCTTCATAGTGATTACTCCTCGCGTGCTGCCCTACGCATCTACCGCGAGCCACCGCCAACGCTCCACACACGCACTCAGCCGCGGCCTTGCTGGGGTCGACGGCTTGCCCGTGCCAGGCGCGTGACAATGGATGCCACCGCTCGGGCTGACTGAGAAGGAGGAATATGGGAGGCCTTGCCGGGAGTGGCCACGCGACCTGCCCCGACGGGCCACCGCTGCCCGAGGTCGACGCGAAGCGTGCGTCCCGACGCCGCCCCAATACCCCGCAACCATAGGCTTTTGTAGTTCTGCCCCGGTGGTGGGCTGGAGTCGCCCGTAAACGATGCTCAGGGACTCGGGTCCCCCGCCCGGACCCTGGGCGGGCGGCAAGACGCCTGGCTGACTCCCCGTGCGCAGCGAATTCCAGTCTCATCGCCACGTCCGCCGTGGCGTCTTGGCGAGTGCCGGACGAAAAGTCGTCTCGGAATGGGACGGAGGGATCAGCTGAGCGCCAGCATCCGATCGATCGGCGCCTGAGCACGCCTGCGCAACCCTTCCTCCATTTCGAGCCGAGGCGCGAGATCGCGAAGCGCCCGGTACACTTTCTCGGGCGTGTTCAGCTTCATGTGGGGACAAACGTTGCAGGAGCACTCCTCGGAGGGCGCTGCGATGAAGACCTTGTTCGGCATGCGCTTGTGCATTTCATGCAGAATTCCGGGTTCGGTCACAACGATGTACTCCTGAGCGGGATCCTGCTCCGCGAACGTGATCAGAGCCGCAGTGGAGCCAACGAAGTCGGCGAGCTCCAGCAGCTGCTCCTGGCATTCGGGATGGGCGATGATCTTCGCCTGCGGATGCTGTACCCGAAGGTCGATGAGCTTCTGCCTGCTGAAGGTCTCGTGCACGACGCAGGAACCGGGCCAGAGCACCATGGCTCGACCCGTTTTCTTGATGAGGTACCTGCCCAGGTTCCTGTCTGGAGCGAAGAGTATGGTCTGGCCCGCGGGGATGGAGCGTACCATCTTCTCCGCGTTGCTGGACGTGCAGATCAAGTCGCTCTCGGCTTTGACCGCCGCAGAGCAGTTGATGTAGCTGATCGCCTGGGCTCCGGGATACTGCGCCCTCCAAGCCCGAAACTTGTCCGCCGGGCAGTCGTCGGACAGAGAGCACCCTGCGTTCATGTCCGGAACGAGGACGGTCCTCCCGGGATTGAGGATCTTCGCGGTCTCCGCCATGAAGTGGACCCCAGCAAAGACGATCACATCCGCCTCGGTGCGCTGCGCGGCGCGAGCGAGTTGAAGCGAATCGCCAATGAAGTCCGCCACGTCCTGAAGCACATCCTCCTGGTAGTAGTGAGCTAGAAGGACAGCATTGCGCTCCGCTTTGAGGCGCTCGATCTCCGCAACGAGCTCAGCCCCTTCTGGCGTGGGTTCGAACTCTGCCGACTCAGTCATGCGCGTCATATAGGCGCGAGCGGTGGGACGTGCCAGCGGCCCATCGCCGACGCGGACCGTTCAGATTGGGTCACAACGGAGCCTGCCAGTCTGGTGAGAGCCGTAACCAAACCACCGCAGTGTCTCGCTGTGGTTCGCACGCCCCAAGCCGACCGAAAAGCCGGCTCACCCACCGTCGCCTTACTGAGGTCGTCGAGCTCGCTGCACGGGTGACACCCTGCATAGTTGCCGCACAGGATGCGGAGAGGCATCCAGCATCAGTTGCGTTGGGACTGGAGACTCGCACACGGGTTTGCCAGGATGCAGCCCGACGATCCCAGAAAGGACTGGAAAACATGCGATTCCTCTCACGAGTCTCAGGAGTCGGTCTCCTCGGCTGGACGCTCGCTGCCTGTATCCCCGCAGCGACGGGCGGCCATCCCAGCGGCGGCGCCAACGTGCGGACCTCCAACGTGCCGGGGGACCCTGCGCACAACCTTCTCAAACAGATGGACTTCTCCGATGGCGTGATGCTCCCTTGGATGACGAGCTTCACCGCCCCAGCGGCGGGCGAAGCCGCCGTCAAGGATGGCGCGTTGTGCGTGAACGTCACCCATGGCGGACAGAATCGCTGGGATGCGCAAGTGCGGCACCGCGAAATGGTCATCCGCCGAGGCCATCACTATAATCTCAGCTTCAAAGCCTGGGCGAGCCGCGAAACCAGCTTGGCGGGCAAGGTCGGCATGTCCGGACCGCCCTATACCGACTATTGGCAGCAGCGCATCGAACTTACCACGGCGCCCCAGCAGTTCATGTACGAGTTCGTCATGAACGCGAACGATGACGCCACAGCAGAGTTCGCGCTTCATCTCGGCGGACAGATGATCAAAGGCACGGGACCCATCGAGATCTGCATCGACGACCTGGTGCTCTCGGATCCGGAATTCACTCCCCCTCCAAAAGCGGTAAAGCCCCCGCCGCCTGCCATTCGGGTCAACCAGCTCGGCTACTTGCCCAATCGTACCAAGATCGCCGTGCTCGTATCCGACGCACGCGAGCCGCAGGATTGGAGAGTCGTCGACGCGTCGGGCAAGGACGTGGCCAACGGGAAGACCGAAGTGTATGGCATGGATGCCGCTTCCAGGGACTCCATCCACGTCATCGACATGAGCGCTCTCAGGACACCAGGAAGAGGCTACCTGCTCACTTCCGGCGACAAGAAGAGTGACCCATTCGACGTCGGAACCGACATCTACAGCACGTTGAAGAACGACGCCTTCCGGTACTTCTACCTGAATCGCAGCGGCATCGACATCAAGATGCCTTTTGCCGGCATCGAGGCCGCGACTCGCCCTGCTGGGCATCCGAGAGACGTTGCAGGCTGCGCGCCCGAAGCCAAGTGCAACTATACGCTCGACGTGACCGGCGGATGGTACGACGCCGGTGACTTCGGGAAGTACGTGGTCAACGGTGGAATCAGTACCTGGACCCTGGTCAACTGGCAAGAGCGAGCCACGGCCCTGCAAGGGGATGTCCAAGCCTTCGGAGACGGCAAGGACCGGATCCCCGAGAGCGGAAATAGAGCTCCCGATGCCTACGACGAAGCCAGGTGGGAGATGGAGTTCATGTTGCGCATGATGGTGCCTGATGGGCAGCCCAACGCCGGCATGGTGCACCACAAGATGCACGATGTGGAATGGACCGCACTCGGGCTCAGTCCGGCAGACAGCAAGCTGGAGCGCAAGCTTCGCCCGGTAAGCACTGCGGCCACCCTCAACCTCGCCGCAACCGCCGCCCAGGCAGCCCGGGTGTGGAGCAAGCTCGATCCGGCGTTCTCACGGCGGTGCTTGATTGCAGCGGAAAAGGCCTGGTCGGCTGCGAAGAAGAACCCGTCCGTCTTCGCACCCGAGTCGGACAACAAGGGTGGCGGCCCGTACGGCGACGCGAACGTCTCCGACGAGTTCTACTGGGCAGCCGCCGAGCTCTATGTCACGACGAGCAAGGCCGACTACCTGAAGGAGCTCGAGGCCTCGAAGCTCGACGCGGAAATCGAGGAGCCCGGCACTGGTCGACCCCCGACGACGGCGATGACCTGGCAGCGTGTCGATGTACTGGGCAAGATCACGCTGGCGACAGTACCGAGCAAGCTATCTGCCGCTAAGAGGCAGGCCTATCGCGATCAGCTCGTGAAAGTGGCGGACTACTTCCTCGAAGTATCGAAGAAACAGGGTTATCGGGTGCCCTTTGAGCCCGATCCCAGGACGGGTGAGTTCCCTTGGGGCTCCAACTCCTTCGTAATCAACAACGCCCTCATCATGGCGCTAGCGTCTGACTACACGCGGGACCCCAAGTACCTCGATGGCGTGGCATCAGCCATGGACTACATCTTGGGGCGCAATGCGGTTGGACAGAGCTACATCACGGGTTACGGCGAGCGGCCACTGCTCAATCCGCATCATCGCTTCTGGGCTCGACAAGCCGATCCGAAGTTCCCCGCGGCTCCCCCCGGAGCCTTGTCGGGTGGCCCGAATTCCGGTCTTCAAGATCCGTACGTGCAGGCGGCGGGTCTGAAGGGCTGCGCGCCGCAGAAGTGCTTCGTGGACCACATCGAGGCGTGGTCCACCAATGAGATCACCATCAACTGGAACGCGCCCCTCATGTGGGTAACGGCCTGGCTGGACGAGCACGCGGCCAAGTAGCCATTTCGACGAGCAGCAGGGCGCGGCCGGGGGGAGCCGCGCCAGCCCCTGAAAGCGGGGGACGGTGGGGATCTTGTCCTCGCGCAACCCGAAGCTTCACGGCAAGTTTCAACCTCGCGGTAGGCGTGACCGATACCAAGGTGGGAGCGCCACCCCGGGTGTTGCAGGTGCGGTGCAGACTCAAAGCGTTGACGGAAAGAGCGAGCCTTCCGCGAAATCTAGTTGTGGTGGATCGCGCCTCCCCGTGGAATAATGCCACCCTCTCGTCATCAATTTCGAATGGGCACGGCAGGGAGTGATTCAGTCATGAACGACGCTTCAACAGTGACAGAGCTGGTCAAAAACGCCGGTAAATGGACAATTCTGGGTTCGCTGTTCGCCTTGCTGGCGTTTGCAGCACCGAGCTGTTCGAGCGACGACGAAAATGGCGGCAGCAATGCGTCGGCTGATGACCTCGACCTCGACGACGACAGCGACGACGACAGCGACGACGACAGCGACGACGACAGCGACGAC
>CAYRKE010000055.1:0-11678 GCA_964424695.1 uncultured Polyangiaceae bacterium | reverse complement strand
CGACGACAGCGACGACGACAGCGACGACGACAGCGACGACGACAGCGACGACGACAGCGACGACGACGCGAACGACGGCACCGGTGGTTCGACGAGTGGCGGCAGCGGCGGAGGCTCCATGGTGAGCGACGTTCCCTTCAGTGATGCTTGCCCCAACTTCGAGACCCAATACGACGAGTGTGGCGCGACTGCGACCGCGGCGCAGCAAGTCAAGGTCAATCTCCTATTCGTCGTCGACAAATCCGGCAGCATGGACAATGTGCCGGACGGCTATAGCCAGAACCTGTGGCTCTCGATGAACACTGCGTTGGAGGGTGTTCTTACCGGTGTTCAGGATCTCATGAACGTCGGACTGGAGCTCTACCCTTATCCGGAGAGTGCAAGCCACCCGATCGCCCTCGACTGCGAGGACAACTGCTGCGAAATGCCGGAGCAGAACGACATGAACGTGCAGATCGGCCCCGGTGGACGCACCGTAGAACCGATCCTCGAAGCCCTCAGCGAGACCAGCCCCGGCGGAGGGACCCCGACAGCAGAAGCGCTTCGGCAGGCTCTCAAGTACCTCCAGGGCGCTCACCTCGACGGAAAAACCTACGTCGTGCTCGCCACGGACGGCGGCCCCAACTGCAACGCGAGCACCAGCTGCGACGCCGATGCTTGCACGATGCACATCGATGGCGAATGCAAAGGCGTTACCGATCGCAACTGCTGCGAGGAAGTCCCGCTGGGTTGTCTCGACTCTGACCAGACGACGGATGCCATCCAGAACCTCAGAGACTCTGGATTCAGGACCTACGTCGTCGGCATCCCGGGCAGCGAGCCCTACGAACCCGCGTTGAACGAGTTCGCCCTCGCCGGTGGCGTGCCCAACGAGGATCCGGACGACCCCGAGGCTCCAAGCTACTATAGAGTCAGCGCGTCGGGCGGCGTGGGCGAGCTGGAGTCCACCTTCCGGAGGATCACCGAGCAGCTGGTGACATCGTGCACTCTGCCACTCTCAAAAGTGCCGCCGAGTCGGCAGTTGGTGAACGTGGCGGTTGACTGCACGATCATCCCGCAGACCGACGATGATGGAACCGTGAACTGGGAGCTCTCGAATGACGGTCTTAGCGTTGAGCTCTTGGGCAACGAGTGTGAGCGAATCACGGACGCCGGCGTCCGTCGCCTCGACGTGCTGCTGGGCTGCCCCACCACGACTCTGGGCTAGCCCTATTTAGCGGATCGACAGCGGGCGGATCGACAGCCCCGGTAAGCGCAGCCCTGAATCGCCGGCATCGTGCCTGGTTCGGGGCTGTGCTGCGTCCATCGAACGTTCATCCGGGATTCGGTGCGAGGGCTCGACGTCGGGCGCCAACCGTTGTGGTACGTTGCGCGTATGGACTTCCGGAGCGCACGCGATGCCTATCCCGTCAATCAGCAGCTCACGTGGTTAAACAACTCGGGCACCACCCCAGCAGGGCGCCACATCACCGCCCGTATGGCCCGTCACTACGATCAGCTTGCCACGGTTGGTCCAGAGCGGACTGACCCGAACCTGTCGGCCGTCTACACCCGAATCAGAGGGCACCTGGCCACCTTCTTGAATGCGTCGCCCGATGACATTGCGCTCATCCATAACACCGCCGAGGGGATGAATCTGCTGTCTCTCGGGCTGAACCTCGTGCCTGGAGACGAGATTCTGCTGCTCGAAAACGAGTACCCGAGCAACGTGTACCCGTGGCAGGCCTGGGCCACTAAAGGAGTCACCACGAGGTTCGTTCCTGCAGGGCGCAGCCCCGAGGCTTTTCTGAGAGAACTCATAGCCCGCCTGACCTCGCGCACCCGCGTCGTTGCGCTCTCGATGGTGCACTGGTGCACTGGCATGCCCCTGCCCTACGTTCAAGTCGCAGAGGTCTGCCACGAACGCGGGATTCTGTTCGTTCTGGACGGCTCCCAGGGCGTCGGTCACCTGCCGCTCGATTTCGGTGCGCTGGCCCCCGCCGCGCTGTGCTTCTCTGCGTGGAAATGGCTTCTGGGCCCCCTAGGGCTTGGTGTCCTAGTCGCCGACCGAACCACCGTGAGCGGCCTTGCCTCACCTTTCCGCGGTCCGGACTCGGTACTGAACTCGGACAGCTATCTCCCGTACCAGACTGCCCAGAAGGAGACGACTGAGCGCTACCGCTACTCTACCGCCAATACGAACGACTGGGTCTACTTCGACGAAAGCCTCCTGTTCCTGGCGTCTTTTGGGATGCCCAACGTACAGAGGAGGATCCTCGAGCTCGCCGAACGACTGTGGACGCCCCTCCAAGCAGCGGGGTTTACCTCGGCCTACGACCACGGAGCGCAGCCAAGCACCGGAATCCTCTGCGTAGAAAAGCCTGGAGTGGACATGGCACGCGTAGCCAAGGCCCTCGCGGAGCAGGGCATCGTTGCGCGAGTCCGCCTCGGTCGGCTGCGGCTCGCGCCGCACATCTACCTGGGGGATGAACAGATCGATCGAGCCGCCGCACTCCTCATTCAGACGGCCCGCTCCGACTAATTCTACTGCGGAAGACGCTCAGGCAGCCCGCCCGTGGGGCTTGCTCGGGACTCACTTCAGACATCAGAGACCTCGCTCGACGGCTCGATCTCGACGAAGAAGTTCGCGGAGATCGGGCTGCTCCGACGCTATCTGAGAGCCCGTCTTTGTCCATCCGAGCTTCGCATGGTCTCCGGCTCCGATGCTGTGTCGTGATGCAGTTTGCCAGTCGGAGGCCCAAACCAGGCGCAAAATGCCGCGAAACGCCTCATAGTCGTAGGAATCCGCCTTGCTGCTCCGATGACTGCGGCTCACCTCCGCGGCGGCAAAGACGCCCCCGCCAAGGCGGCGCCACAGACCGATGCTGAACAGGCTGGACCACTCGAGACGTTCGGACCCGCGCGCACTTGGGAAATAGCCCTCGGAGTGGGGATAGTCATCGACCGACAGATTGAGCTCTTGCCGCAGCTGCCAGTCGGGAACCAGCTCCACGTGAAGGCGCCCCAGCGCCGTACCTCCGACCTGGTCATAGGCTCGATGCCGAGCCCAATACGTGCGCGCAGCCACCCCCAACGCCCCCTGGACACGCGGGTTGATGGCTCCGGCCCCAATGAATCCCTGCTCGAGTTCGGCCCGTGTTCGGGCGTGTTCTCGGAAGGACCGCAGCCCAGCGTCTACGAAGGATATGAAGCCGTCGCCTACCGCAAGCTCAAGCTCCCCCGCGTGACTCTCGCCGTACCGGAGTGGCCCCTGCTCGAAACGACCGCCCCCCTCGAGCACCAGTGTTTCCCCGCGGTACCCAAGGCGAACACGCGGTACATCCTTCCCCAAGATGATCCCTGGGCGAACTGACAGCGTGAGAAGGCTGAGCTCCTCGGCGGCCTCGGCGCTGAGCCGGTGCGCGTACCCACCGAGCTCGAGCGTGGGGCGAACCATCCCCTCCCCGTCATGCGTCCAATCGAGGTCGAAGCCAAGATCACCCAGACCCGAGTGCTCGGGGGCCGTAGCATCCACTTCCGCCGGATTGCCGGCAAGACCATTGGAGGTCCACCCGGCGGCAGCAGCCAGCCGCCAGCGCAGCAACGGAACCCTCGCTGGCTCGTAGCGCCGCTGGAGTCGATCCAACAGCGCGGTATCCTCTTCGTAGAAGGTGCCCGTCTCACGAGCCCTGCCGAGTTCGCGGACTGCCTCGGCTACGTCGCCTCGCTCGGCGGCCATCTTGGCCAGAATGAGGTGGCGCCGGGCACGGACCTCAGGCGTGGCGGCCGCACAGGCGGGATTCCGAAGGGCCACGGCTGCCTCGTCCGGCTCGCCGCGTCGATGACGCAACCAAGCCTCGACGGTTTGCGCCGCACAGGCCGGGGGACGTCGGACCTGATACTCCCCCAAAACCTTGAGTGCCCAGAGTTCGTTCTCGTCACGATGGTAGGCGATGGCTAGAGCAATGTTGAGCTCCTCGTCGTCTGGCCACTGGCGGACGGCCTCCTTGAGATGATCGAGAGACTGCTCCCGCTTCTCCTCACTCCGCGCGTCCTCCAACTCCCACAAGAGCTCCCCGCGGCTGCGCCTCGTGGCCAGAAGTGGGGCAGACGCCACATCGACTCGGGCCGAAGTCGAGCAGCCCGAGGTCGCCCCGCTGTCCGCGGTCGCGGGCTGTTCGCGGGGAAGGCCTGGGGCAACGTTCCGCGGCGGCCGCTCACCGGAAGCAGACGTCTCTTCGGAAGCGGCACTACCAAGTAGAAGCTCCTCCTCGGTGAGCCCTGCCGCGTCCCCCTCACTGGGTGGCTCTTCCACGCAGAGCCCCGCCGTATCGACCCCTCTACGCACCTCGCCTGACGACTGGACGACGTCTTGAGCAAGAGCACTCCCCAGCCAAGTCGCGACGGCCAGCAACGTCACCGCGCCAAACGCGCCCCGCCGACGGAGTCGACAGCCGCTCCCACCTGAGTTGCGCTGGGTTCTCGACGCGTAGGCCCCGTCGAGCAAGCAATGGGCGAAGACCAGTCCCCCCACTTCGGCGAGGGGCCTGCGAAGCCGTCGACGCACGGGGTCTATCCGGTTCATCGCATCGGCACTCGCATGGTTCGCCGCTGTACTAGCGCCATCGTCGCACCGCGCCGCTCTGAAATCGGCATTTCTGGAGTCTCGCGCTCGCGAAGCCTGCGCCTGGTACCGTCGTTTCGGAGACTCTCCTGGGTATCGTCACAGCCAAGATTTCCATTATCATTTCATGTGCCTAAGACCAGAGACGGGCATCTTGGTCGCAGGGCGGGACTCCCACTGGCGTCGTTGCGCAGCGATGGGTGTCCAGCACAGGCCGCAGTGCGCCACTCGCCTGCTTGCCCGCCCTCGCCGCCCCTCGGGAGGTGAGTGAGTTTGGTAACCTCGGGCTGGTGCGGTAGGCTGCGAAGTGTGAACGCACGCAGGACGAGCGCGATGAGGTCGCGTCGGAGAATCACGTTTAGAGAGCTAGGCACCGGGTTGGTGCTCGCGCCACTTCTCGTTTCATGGTTGAGCTCCTGCAAGCTCCTCGGGGATCATGATACCGGTAGTCCCGCCTCGGAGTCCATCGGTGGCGCCCCGAATCACCCCGACGCGATCCCACCGAACCAGCCCGAAGCAGGAGCCCCCTGGGCGCGCTACGTCTTCCTCTTCATTGGGGATGGCATGGGAGCTGCCCAGGTACAAGCAACCGCAGCGTATCTCGCCAATCAAACCGAACACGACGACATCGGCGGCAGCACCAAGGTGGTCCCGCTCGCCATGCGCAGCTTGCCGGTGCTCGGGATGCAGCAGACTTCCTCCTGGAACACCCTGATCACGGACTCGGCAGCAGCCGGAACAGCCATCTCGACAGGCCACAAGACCGCGTGGGGCGTGCTAGCGATGGATCCAACCGCGACCGTGAACCTACCGACGATCGCGGAGGTGGCTAAGCAATCGGGGATGAAAGTCGGCATCGTCTCGAGCGTCTCGCTGGACCACGCAACGCCAGCATCGTTCTACGCTCATGAGCCCAGCCGCAACAACTACCACTTCATCGGACACGCCCTCGTAGACAGCGGGTTCGACTACTTTGGGGGAGGAGGGCTGCTCGATCCGGATGGTACTGCGCTCGGCGAGTTGGCCCGGGGCAACGTCATCGCAGCGGCGGAAGGCGCCGGCTACGTGGTAACCGACACGCGCGCCGAGTTCGAAAGCCTCGTGCCGGGAACAAGGGCTGTCGCCATTGGCCCTCGTCTCGACGACAGGACGGCGCTCTCCTACAGCATCGATCGCGCGAACGAGACGGACCCGAGCGAGCATATCACTCTCGCCGAGTTCACCCAGAAAGGGATCGAACTCTTGCACGATGCGAGCGACAGCGGGTTCTTCATGATGGTAGAGGGAGGGAAGATCGACTGGGCCTGCGAGGCCAACGATGCGCGCACAGCGATCGCGGAGGTCATCGCCCTGGACGAGTCGGTTGCGGTAGCCCTCGCATTCATGGCGGAGCATCCGCAGGAGACGCTGATCGTCGTCACAGGCGATCACGAGACAGGTGGGATGTCGCTGGGTTCGACGACCACGGGGTACGACTCGCATCTCGAGCACTTGGAACCGCAGAAGATCAGCTTCTCGGCGTTCGACCGCCGCATCGCGGACGTGCTGAACGCAGGCAATCCACCGGAGAACATGGTGGAGACGACGCTCGACGAAGATCTGCTAGCGTACTTCGGGATCGACTACAGCACCCTCTCGGCGTTCGAGCGGCTAAGAATCGATGAGGCTTACGCCAAGGTCATGTTTGGCACGAGCCCCAACCAGCCCGAAGAGGACCGCCTGCGCTACTCCGGCAAGAACCCCCTCAGCACGGCAATAACCCGCGTCATCGCCACCCGCTCGGGGATTGGCTGGGCGTCCTTCTTCCACACGGGGTCGCCGGTTCCTGTCATGGCCGGCGGCGCCAATGCCTCGCTCTTCAGCGGGTACTACGACAACACTGAGATCTCGAGGAAGCTCGCCGCTGCGATGCGCATCCGTCTACCCGAGTAGCCCCCGTCTCACGACGCTCGACGGTTGCTGTGCCGCAACGCCGCGGTTATTTGGCCAAGCGCGGCTCCCCGCCGCGCTCTCGGGGGCCGCGCACACGCCGAGCTCGAGGAGCCGGGCAGTGAAGGCAGGGACCCCAATCGGGCAAGGCGCGTGCCGGACGACGACAGTCCATCCAGCGAGCCGCGCGTCCATGGAATGTGGCTTGCGGCCAGTAGCTCGGATCATTTCGCGTGGCACAGGTTGAGCCACTTGCCAACCACGGAAGCGCCAGCAACCCCGAGCGAACTGGACGTGGGCCGAGTAGGACGCGGTTGGGATGGATCTACCGGCATGTCTGCGGCATCTAGCCGAATGGGCTGTGGGGTTCGGCTCTGACGGGCTCGGCAACAACGCTGTCGGACCCAAGTGGAGCATCGCCGCCCTGAAGATTAGGCACTGAAAACGCGCTCCGACTGGATCCGAGCGAACGATGCCGAGTATGGCGGAGGCCGCACCGTCATACATCGTGGCTCCCAGCACACACTCGAGTCTCAGGGACGGTGGCAGCGCAGGCGGATTCCACGGAATCCGCCGCTCTCCTGGGAAGGAATGCTCGGATCCGGAACACCTTCGATTACTTGAGTATTGCACGAGTCTGCACGGAGCCGAGCCCCGGAGGACCTGACAACACTGGGCGCCCCGAGGCTACCACGGTGTCGGAGTGCCAACATGCTTGGCAACGGCGCGAGCCGAAACCAGGAACGCGGGGCTCCACTCCGCTCACTAAGGAAGCTTCCATATTCCTAATGGTCCGGCGTGATGCCCGCTGGTACGCGATCGCTTGCTGGAGTATCATTTGGATTGTCACGACCAGGGCGAGTCCATCTTGGACTCGATCAGCGGTTCGGCAGTTGCGCGAGAATCAGAAGGTGACGGCCATGAGCAAGACTTGGTCCGGTGCGACTTGGTTATTGGGTGTTGTGTTCACAGTCGCGTGTTCGTTCGGTGACGGCGAGAACGGGGGTGGTTCGGCTTCAGAAGGCTTCGCGGCCCCGAACGGATCGAGCACCGGAGGGAGCCTGGGCCCGTATCGCGTTGGAGACGCCACCGGCGGTGAAGCGGCCCTCGTGTTCAACGACGGACCAACCGAAGGGGTTCTGGATGCCGCATCCGGTGGAGGCAGTAGCACGGGCGAAACCGCTGGAAGTGGAGGGTCTGTTCCGGAGCAAACGCCGTCGGGCGGCAACGGAGGCATCGGAACGACGGATCCAGGACCCGCCACGGATACGGGAGGGAACACCGGCACCACGACGGATCCACCCCCCCCCGCAACCGGAGGCACCACCGGAGACACGACGGACCCGCCTCCCGGCGATACCGAAGATCCGCCTCCCGGCGATACCGAGGACCCGCCTCCCGGCGATACCGAGGACCCGCCTCCGGGCGATACCGAAGACCCGCCTCCCGGCGACACCGAGGACCCGCCTCCGGGCGATACCGAGGACCCGCCTCCGGGCGATACCGAAGACCCGCCTCCGGTGGACGAGTGTGTTCCAACCGAAATGACCGATGTGAATGTGATTGTCTTCGAGGATGCTGAACCCACCGGCGCAGATTCCGAGGGACGAATGTACGTCGGCGGGAACGCGACGTTCGAGGGCTATTCCATCGGCTCTCGCGAGGAAGCCGACTGCAGCCGGTGGGACCTCGTAGTTGGCGGCGACCTCACCGCCACGGGCGGCTCCGTGAACAACGGGAAGATCGCTGTAGGGGGTACCTTCATCAACGGGAGCGGGTTTACTGCTTCCTGTGGCGTCTTCGAGGGCGAGACTCCCGTCAATTTCGAGGAGCTCGAGGCCAGAATGATCGCGTACAGCGAGGCGATGGCGGCCTACCCAGCGAACGGCGAGGTCTTGATCCAGTACGACACCCTCTACCTCACAGGGACCGATCCGGAGCTCAATGTCTTCTCCGTTACGGCAACGGAGCTGGCCAACAACCTCACCCTGGACGTTCCGGAAGGGTCGTCGGTAATCGTGAACGTGAGCGGTACGGAGGTCATTTGGTCCGGCAAGGGTTTCGAACTCCCGGATGGAGGCATGGCTTGCCGAGGTGAGACTTCGGACTGGTGCCACAGCATCATGTACAACATGTACGAAGCCACGAGCCTCGAACTCAGCGGCATCGGCGTGCAAGGATCCATCCTGGCACCTTACGCCACCTTCAACGGAAGCGGTGGGAACGTGGACGGACAACTCATCGTGCGGAACCTGTACGGCGGCATCGAGTTCCACCCCTACTTCTTCAGCGGCTGCCTGCTGCTCCCAGAAGTCGAGGGTTCCCTCTAAGCCCAAGCTTTGGGCTTGCGGGCTCCGCTGCTGGTCTGAAACGCCAGACGCCGGCTCGTGGTGCCGGCGTCTCGACGCTCTCATTTGGCGCGTCTTTCGGGACTTGGAGCCTCCGAGTGGACGGGATGAACCGATGGCCCGTCGTCCTGGATCAGAATGGGTCTCCGCCCGCTACGAGTGTTGATGGCGGAGCTAGTCACCAAGCAAAACGTCGACGCGCCGATCCAGTAACCACGTTTGCTCTTCGGTCCCGGTAGCGTCCATTTCGCCGCGGGAGGAGGTCTGGATCTTTCCTCCGTCCATCCCTTCGGTCACGATGACGCGCCTGACGCTCTCCGAACGCCGCCCGCCGAGTAGCATGTTGTATTCGTCATCGCCGCGGGGATCCGCGTGACCGACGAGCCGCATCTGGCGCCCCTTCAGTGGCCCCGTCGAGAAGCATTCACTGAGCTTTCGCAGCACCCCCCGGTACTCCGAAAGCACGACCGAACTATCGTACTCAAAGTACGACTCGATGTCCGTCAGACCACACGCCTTGCGGATATCCTCCGAAATGTTCAGCACACCCTTGTTCGTGTCTTCGGCGTCTTGCGCCATCGGAAGCTGCTGCGCCGGTTGACGCCTGGGTTCGAACTCCGCGGATGCCGGAGTGACCGGAGGAGTCGTCTCCTCCGCGCAGGCCAGCAGCACGCCTGCTGACACTGCCACGCGCATGCCAATTGGGAACCTCATGATACAGAACTCCTTTGCGTTGAATCAGCAGGACACCAACACTGGAAAGTGAAGTGTTCACGGGCGCGGCATTGACCCCGAATCGCGGCGCCCCGAACCCGAGTGGCCTCACACCAATCCTCAAGCCCGAGGAGCCCGAGATCGCCACACGCAACATGCTAGTCGTAGCGGCATTCTGCGACCGCGGCAACGGGGCGAACATCGTGCCGCGCAAAACCCGAGGCAATTCCTTGACACCTTGATGGCGAGAAACGAGCGGCTCGCAGGCGCTCGTTTCCGCTCTGAACTCCGAGAGATCGGGATCGAAGTACGACTCTCATCGCGGCGCCAGCCGCGCGCTTTGGGTCTCACACAGGCACAGGTCTCCGCACTCCAGAGACTTCGAGGCAGATGGCCAGGCGCCTGCTCCTGCTCCTTCGAGGCCTCCTCCGAGAGAACCAGTCGCGGAACTGGTGCGTTGGTGGCAGACCCAGTAAGACCCCCCGGATGAGTCTGATCGAGCACCAGCGCCTGACCGTTCGCGTCCGCCGTATCCTGTTGACCCTGGGGCTGGTTGGCACCGGGCTGACCCTGTCGATCGCTCTCGGTCTCGATGCCCACGGGAAGACGCAGCGAGCCCAAGGAACCTACGATGCCATCGTGGTCGCAGGGTGCCGCGTCCTCGAGGGAGGCACCCCCAGCGAGGCGCTGGAGCGACGGGTCCAGCTGGCGGTTCGGCTCTGGAGAGACGGGCGCGCTCCCCGCGTCATCCTCACGGGGGGCGTCGGCACCTATCCGCCGTCCGAGGCCCAAGCCGCGGCCGGTGTGGCGCACAAGCTGGGCGTGCCGCGAGCAGCACTCGTCCTGGAAACGAACTCGAGAAGCACCGCGGAGAACGCTCGGTTCGCCCGTCGCCTCACCCGCGCCCGACGCGTCTTGATCGTTACTGACAGCTACCACGTCTATCGCGCGCGCTGGGTGTTTCGCCAGCATTTCGAGAGCGTTGACGCCGTCGGAAGCCTCGCCCCGCTGGGGAGTCGCGCCGCTGGCGCCATCCGAGAGGTGGCTGCCGTCATCGTGTATCGGGTGCTCGCCCTGTTCTGAATGTGCCGGTCGCAAATCCGAGGAGGTGGCCAGGGTTCCGGACGTGGATCATGCCGCGTCGTACGTCACACTCCGGCGAGCTCGAGCGACCCTCCTACATGCGCAAAGAGATCGTCCTTGGCTTACTCGTAGGCCTGGGGACCGCCTGCTCTGGAGGCTCACCCCCGACGCCCTCGCCCGAAGCAGCCCCATCAAGACCGCGGAGCGAGTCGCGACCACTGCGCGACGTCGAGCCGCGGCCCAGGGCAGCCCGCGGCGCTCCGGCGAGCGGCCCGAGCGAAAGTGCGCCCGTCTATGACCTTGCGGCGGACCTCGCCTCGCGTCGGGACGAGGCCGAGCTACACCTCGGACCGCTCGCCGATATGGAAACCCAAGAGGGAGTCTTCCTGGTCGCGGCGCCCGGGGGGCGAGGAACCCTCGCCTCCGTCAGAAACGTAATGAGGCGCGTCGTCCAGGCCTATTTCAATGACCGCTTCACAAGACGTCCCGAGCGCGCGGTCTCCGTGTACCTGTTCCCAAACGCAGTACCATACAACGGCTACTGCAGGCAGCGTTGGGGCGAGCCCTGTATGTCGGTGTACGGGTTCTATTCGCCCGGCGAACGCCGCATCGTGATGAACCTGGGTCCCGGTATCGGGACCCTGACCCACGAGCTCGTCCACCCCATCGTGGAGACGGACTTCCCCGGTGCCCCTGACTGGCTCGAGGAGGGAATCGCGTCCCTCTTCGAGGGGTACACCATGCCGGCCGCGGGAGAGATCCACGGCGTCAAAAACTGGAGGTACCCTCGGCTCCTGCGGGCACTGCGGTCACCGGAAGAGAGCGGCGAGGCTAACCTGCCGAACCTGTTCGCAATGAGCGACGAGGTGTTCCGGGGGCCGACCGAGGACCTCAACTACGCGACAGCCCGATACCTTTGCATGTGGCTCGATCAGCGGGCTTTGCTCTGGCCTTTCTATCACCGCTGGCGGGACAATGTCGACCGGGATCCAACGGGTGCC
>CAYRKE010000054.1:0-39779 GCA_964424695.1 uncultured Polyangiaceae bacterium | reverse complement strand
CTCGTGCGTAGGGGCCACGGCGCGGGGTCCCACTCGGGCATTGCCCGAGTGGGGGGCGCCCGGGGAGTTGCGGCTGTGCTCCGGTGCTCACGTACTCATGTACGCTCCGCTTCGGTGCTCGCGGCGCCTGCCGCACAAGGCGGCTTGCGGCCGGGGCTTTCTGGGACCGTGAATGCATACCATTCTTGACAGATCTCGAGCGGCCTCTATTGGTGTTGACTGGTGGGTTGGTCGGATCTGTTTTGGTACCTCGTGTCCTGACCAGGCTGCCGAAGAGTGCGGATTATCGCTCTGTGCGTGGTTCAGCGCTTCTGCTTCGGCTCGAGAACGGCTTCAATGCTCCGTCGCAGGTCGGCGAGTTCGACCCTGAATGGAGATCCTCGATGGCTGCAACTCCTTCCCACATGATCGAGCTCGGGACACGGATGCCGAGCTTCCAGCTTCCCGATACCGTTAGCGGCGCGATTGTTCGCTCGGACTCGCTTCGGGGGGCCAAGGCGGTGCTCGTGGCCTTCATCTGTAATCACTGTCCCTACGTGCGGCACATCCGCGTGGAGCTCGCCCAGCTTGGACGCTACTGCGACGGCCGCGGCGTGAAGGTGGTGGCCATCAGTGCGAACGATGCCAGCCGCTACCCGGATGATGCTCCAGCCGAGATGGCGAAGGAGGCTGCGGCGGCCGGCTACGGTTTTCCGTACCTCTACGACGAAGACCAGAGCGTCGCGAAGGCGTTCGATGCTGCCTGCACGCCAGACTTTTACCTCTTCGATTCCGCCGGCGTCCTAGTGTACCGCGGCCAGTTCGACAGCAGCCGGCCGGGGAACGGTATCCCAGTCACGGGCCAGGACCTCTACGCTGCCATCGACGCCCTGCTGGAGGGGCGCGTACCCAGCTCCGATCAGAGACCGAGCGTCGGTTGCAGCATCAAGTGGAAGCCTGGGAATGAACCGACGGCGGGGTAGCGTGTCACGAGGCCGAGCCCCTGCCGCCGTTCGGCGCCTGGTTTGGGTTGCCTCAGTCTCGATCGCCATGGGCGCGACCGTCGTCGCGTGTCGGTTCGTCCGTGGCGGGGCTGGGCAGAAGCAGTCCTTCCGTTCCAGCACCTCAGAGACTGAGTCGAGCTCCGACCCCTGGATTCGGGGCGAGTTGCCCAAGGACATGAGCGCGGGCACTCCCCGTGACGGCGGCGCGATTACTGTGGTGATGGGCTACGACCCGCCCTCACTCAACACGATTGTGGATTCCGACGCCGTCGCCTCTCGGATCACCGATCATCGGATCTACCAAGCCCTGGTCAGCAACGATCCCTACGACGATCCACGCTACCAGATCGTCCCCGAGCTTGCTCAGAGCTGGGAGATATCCTCGGATCAGAAGACGTACACGTTCCACTTGCGTCGCGACGTCAAATGGCACGACGGCGGGGCGTTCACCGCGCGCGACGTTGTCGCTACCTTCGACAAGGTCCGCGACGACCGCGTGAAGGCCATGCACCTCCGCTCCTACATGAAGGAGCTGCGGAGCTATGAGGCGATCGACGAGTATACCGTGCGTTTCGTCTTCGAAAAGCCCTACTTCCTCGTGATGGATGGGATCTTTGCGGTGATCCCCATCCAGCCCGCCCACGTCATCGAGAAGCTCACTGCGACTCAATACAACGAAGCGGCAACCAATTCGCTGAACCGTCACCCCATCGGTACCGGCCCCTTCGAGTTCGCGGAATGGACGAGTGGGCAGAAGATCGTCATCCGCAAGAATCGGCACTACTGGGGCAAGAAACCCCATCTCGATCGGGTGGTATTCCGCATCGTCAAGGATACCGCGGTGGCGCTCCAGCTCGCCGAACGGCAGGAGGTGGACGTCACGGCGGTCACCTCCGAGCAGTGGCGCAAGATGGGCGCCAGAATCCGCAAGCACTACTACCGGACAAAGTACTACGACAACAACTACGGATGGATCGGCTGGAACCTGCAGCGCCCGCTCTTTCAGGACGCGCGCGTGCGGCGCGCCCTCACGATGCTCATCGATCGACCCGGTATTGCTCGCGCCATGTTCTACGGCCTTCCCCGCGAGACAACCTGCCATTTCTACTGGGCCAGCGAGTCATGCGACCCGAGCGTTCGCCCGCTCCCGTATGATCCGCCAGGGGCGGTCAAGTTGCTCAAGGAAGCGGGGTGGAGTGATACGGACGATGATGGCGTCTTGGAGCGCGGTGGTGTCGAGTTCCGGTTCCGTTTCATGATGCCCGCCGGCAGCGAGAGTACGACGCGGATGGCGACGAAGCTCAAGGAGGATTTCCAGCGAGCGGGGATCGAGCTCCTGCTCCACAGAGTCGAGTGGTCCGCCTTCGTGCGGCAGTTGCGGGAGAAGGAGTTCGACGTTTGTACGCTTGCTTGGTCGGACTCCTCGCCCCGCACCGATCCAAGTCAGATCTGGCATACAGACTCAATTCGGGGAGGAAGCAACTACATCAGTTTCAGCAACCCGCGCGCTGACGAGCTCATGGACAAGGCGCGGGTGACGCTCGATGACGCTGCACGGGGGGAGCTGTATCGAGAGCTCCACCGCCTGCTCTATGCCGAACAACCGTACACCTGGCTCTACACCAGGCCCGAGCTGTCACTCATTCACCGTCGTGTGCATGGGGTGCGCCAGGGCCTGATGGGCTGGCGATACGAGGACTGGTGGGTGACTCCGTGACAGGGACGCGATCTGCTTCGTTGCGTTTTTCGTCGGGTCGGCTCGAACCCATTGGGGGTAGGTAATGCTGCGATACATCCTTCGGCGGACCCTCTTGATGATCCCAACCTTCTTCGGGATCACGCTGGTGTGCTTCTTGGTGCTCAGAATCGCCAACTCCGATCCGATGCTGGCCAACGTGGAGGGCGGCCTTCGCGGGGGGCAGATATCCGCTGAGGCGCTTCAGCACTTGAGGTCGATCTACGACCTCGACAAGCCTTGGTACGTTCAGTACTCGCGTCTGATTACTCGGCTGGTCACCCTGGACTTGGGTAACCGATGGCAGGATGGGCGCCCCATCGCCGAGGTGATCGCTGAGGCACTGCCCGTAACGATGCTCCTCTCTTTCCTGTCGCTGACCATCGCCTACTTCGTGGCCGTCCCCATCGGGGTATTCTCCGCGGTACGCCAGAACAGCCTCGCCGATCGCGTCGTCACCGTCGGGTTGTTCACCCTATATTCGTTGCCGAGCTTCTGGGTGGGGACGATGCTGCTGGTCTTTCTCGCCAGTGGGAAGTACGTCGATTGCGGCTGGTCTGACCTCCCCGGATGCTTTCCGCTTCAGGGCTGGCACTCCTTCGAGGGGTTTGAGCAGATGGCTTGGCACCGCAAGGTGTTTGACGTCGCCTGGCACATTGTGCTTCCTGTCGTGACTCTGACCTACAATGCGTTCGCCAGTCTGTCGCGGTACATGCGCACCGGTATGCTTGAGACCGTGCGGCAAGACTACATTCGCACCGCGCGCGCCAAGGGGCTCTCGGAGCACGTGGTGATCTACAAGCATGCTCTTCGCAACAGCCTCATTCCATTGGTGACCCTGTTCGGGCTTACGCTACCGAGCCTCATCGGAGGCTCGGTGATCGTCGAATCCATCTTCGGGATCCGAGGCATGGGTCTGGTCTTCCTGGAGGCTCTCCGAATGCCAGACTATCCACTTCTCATCACGATCGTGGCGTTTACAGCCATCATCACCATGGTGGGCATTCTCCTCAGCGACATCCTGTACGCGATCGTCGATCCTCGCATCACCTACGGAGAGGAGCCGGTTCAGTGACTCGTGAGCAGGCCCCGCGGGCGGTGGGACTAAGCTACGGACAGCTCGTCTGGCAGCAGTTCAGGAGAAGTCGGCTCAATCGAGTCGCTCTCGGGATCATTCTTTTCATCGTTGCTCTGGCGCTCAGCGCGGATTTCATCGCTTCGGACAAGCCGATCGTCGCCCACTTCGAGGGCCGGCTCTACATCCTTCCCAACCTCGTGTCGCCCCCGGAGCTGCGCGTGTACGACAACTCATTGCTGGTGGGGGCGATGAAACCCGGGGACTGGGCCATCCTTCCCATCGTCCCCTGGGGCCAGAACACGCACGACCTGACCCAGGTTCTCGCCGAGCCATCTTCCACCCACTGGCTCGGGACCGATCCGGGAGGGCGAGACGTCCTTGCGCGCCTGATCCACGGCGCTCGGGTCAGTCTCGCGGTCGGGGTGATGGCGGTAGTCGTGCTGGTGGCGGTTGGCCTGGCCTTTGGCACGCTTGCGGCATACTACGGCGGCTGGATCGACGGACTGCTCATGCGGGTTCTCGAAGTGGTCCATTCGGTTCCGACATTGCTGCTGTTGGTTGCCATGCTTGCCGTGCTCGCACCCGAGGGGTGGACCGCCGTCTTCTCCATGATGTTGGTGATCGGTCTCATTGGCTGGACGGGCGTCGCGCGGCTGGTTCGAGGCGAGATCCTGCGGGTCAAGACTCTCGACTACGTGGTGGCCTCGCGAGCCCAAGGGGCGAGCGATGCGCGAATCATTCTGCAGCACATCCTTCCGAATTCCGTGAGCCCGGTCCTGGTGAGTGCCACCTTCTCAATGGCGTCTGCCATTCTCCTCGAGAGCGCGCTGTCTTTTCTCGGGTTCGGGATTCCCGATGACATGGCCTCGTGGGGAGGGCTTCTTAACGGTGCGAGGGGCAACACTGACGCATGGTGGCTAGCCGTCTTCCCAGGTTCAGCGATCTTTCTCACGGTGACCGTGTACAATGTCGCTGGCGAGGGGCTTCGGGACGCAATCGACCCCCGGCTCAGGGGTTGAGGGGTTTTCACACCGATTCCCGATCAGAGCCCGGAGCTCCTGGAGCGGTGCTGAGTCGGCACTCGAGGTGTGGGCGGCTCTGCAATCAAGGCCCTGCTGAACGATGGATCTGGGCACCGATCAGTCCACTGGCGGGTATCTGTTCACGCCTTCCAACCTGCAAGCACGCTGCGCGATCCACCTCGCACATCGCGTTGCGCCTGCGGTTCGGTGCTCACGTACCCGCGTACGCTCCGCTCCGGTCCTCGGTGCGCCTCGTGGGCGAGGCGGCTTGCGCAGCGGGTATTCTGGGGCCGCGAACGCATACACTGGCGGCGTTCGTTGCCTTGCGGGCCTGTGATCCGGCATCAAGTCCCGGACTCGGCTGTCTGCTGGGGAAGGCGCGCGACCTCAGCCGCCGAAGACAGTCCGGTGAGAAGTGTGTGGCCTCCTCTTCCGAACCCACGCATGTAGCTGCGGGGCCTCACCGCAGACTGCATGCCGCGCTCCGAGATGGGCGAAGCCCTGCTGCTCGCCCTTTGACGTTGAAGGGGGGCATGGTAGAAGCATTGCCCCACTCGAAGTCCCTTGTCGGAGTTTGGTTGTCGGATTTCCCTCCCCTAGTCCGGTGATGCCTCAGGCAGGGGATTTCGGGGGGGGTTACTCGATTGGAGGAGTCGTCACTCGGGGTGGTGGGTTGCGCAAGGCTTGGCCGTTCCGGCACTCGAGGGGCACGGGGCTGGCCGCGGATGAGCCCCATCGAGGGGCTCGTCCCTGCATGTCTGCGGCTCCGCTGGCGGCCTCTGCGTGCAACGGTTACTTCTTGAGCTGCGTGATGTCGCGTACGGCGCCGCGGGCAGCGCTCGTGGTCATCAACGCGTAGGCCTGGAGGGCCGCCGAAACCTGACGATCTCGGTTCGGCTTGAACGCGTGAGCGCCCTTGGCAAGCATGGCCGCCCTGCGAGCCTCGAGCACGCTGTCTGATACGTCGAGTTGGATGCTGCGCGCTGGGATGTCGATGACGATGGGATCCCCCTCCTCGATCAGTCCGATGGTGCCTCCCTCGGCGGCTTCGGGCGATGCATGACCGATGCTGAGTCCGCTCGTGCCGCCGCTGAAGCGACCATCCGTGATGAGGGCGCACGCCTTGCCGAGCCCTTTGCTCTTCAAATACGAGGTCGGATAGAGCATTTCCTGCATCCCGGGCCCGCCCTTGGGCCCCTCGTACACGATGACGACCACGTCGCCCGGCTTGATTCGATCGCCGAGGATGGCCTCGCTCGCAGCCTCCTGCGAATGGAAGACGCGGGCCCGACCTTTGAACTTCAAGATTGACTCATCGACGCCAGCGGTCTTCACGATGCAGCCGTCCAGCGCGATATTGCCATGGAGCACTGCCAGTCCTCCATCTGCGCTGTAGGCATGGGCGGCAGAACGGATGCAGCCCTTCACGGCGTCCATATCCGCACTCTCGAAGTACTTGTCCTGACTGAACGCGACAGTGGTGCGGACGCCTCCGGGCCCTGCCAGAGCACGGGCCTTGGTGGCCTCGCTGGCAGAGGGGGAGCGCAGATCCTCGGCCGCGAGTGCGGCAGCCATGGTTGGCGCGTGGACCGTCGCGACCTCTCGATGGACGAGCCCCGCACGATCAAGCTCGCCCAGAATCGTGAAAATGCCGCCAGCTCGATGGACGTCTTCGACGTGGTACTCGCACGAGGGGGCGACCTTGCACAGGTTCGGGACCCGTCGCGACAGTCGGTCGATGTCCTTCATGGTGAAGCCCACGCCAGCTTCTTCGGCGATCGCCAGCAGGTGGAGCACCGTGTTGGTGGAACCCCCCATGGCGATGTCGAGTGCCATCGCGTTTTCGAACGCCTCGAATGTCGCGATGGACCGGGGGAGGGTGCTGGCGTCTTCGCCGAAGTAGTACTCTTTCGCCATGGCGACGATGCGCCGGGCCGCGGCCTCGAACAGATCCCAACGTCTAGCGTGGGTCGCGAGCAGCGTTCCGTTTCCGGGAAGCGCGAGGCCGAGCGCCTCGTTCAGGCAGTTCATGCTGTTCGCGGTGAACATGCCGGAACACGAGCCGCAGGTGGGACATGCCGAGCGCTCGAGCGCAGCGACTTCCTGATCGCTGAGCCTGCTGTCGCCTGCGGCGATCATCGAGTCGATCAGGTCGAGCTTGCGCTGAAGTGGCTTGCCGTCTCGGTCCTGGGTCCCCACGGACACGCCAGCCTCCATGGGGCCACCCGATACGAAAATCGCTGGGATATTCAGGCGCATGGCCGCCATGAGCATCCCTGGCGTGATCTTGTCGCAGTTGGAGATGCAGACCATGGCGTCAGCGCAGTGGGCGTTGACCATGTACTCGACGCTGTCTGCGATGAGCTCGCGGCTGGGCAGCGAGTAGAGCATCCCGCCGTGGCCCATGGCGATGCCGTCGTCGATCGCAATGGTGTTGAACTCCACCCCCCAACCCCCGGCTTCGTCGATGACCTTCTTCACACGCTGTCCCACGTCGTGAAGGTGCACGTGCCCAGGGACGAACTGGGTGAAGCTGTTGGCTATGGCGATGATGGGCTTACCAAAGTCGGCATCGGTCATGCCGTTCGCGCGCCAAAGGGCGCGTGCGCCAGCCATGTTGCGGCCATCGGTGGAAGTTCGGCTACGGAGACCTTTCATGGGGCGCACCCTAAATCACCGCGCGACTCGCGACCAGTCTCCGCCGCCGCTCTCTTCGGGCCGATTGGCCTGACCGTTACCGATCTTGCCTGCTAGATGCCAGGCGGGCAGGGGCCAGTCAACGGCGCACCCGCGGGCTGACCCGGGAGGGCCGGGGGCGTGACCGTGCACGTGCCATCCGCGTTGCGCATGACGCCGGGAATCGCCGTCGCTGTCTGGGCTGGCGCGGCTGGCGCGGCGGTCGTGCCCGACGTCGCCGGAGTGGTTGCGGCGGGCTGCGCCGCGGGAACGGGCTGCATCGCGGGCAAGGGTTGAGCCACTGGCTGCGGAGCTGGAGCGGCCTGCTGCGCCGGCATGGGTTGAGCAGCCGGGTACTGGGCAGGCTGAGCCGCCGGGTAGGGTGCGGGCTGCTGCTGCGGCGCGTAGTAAGCCGGTGGCTGCTGTGGTGCAGATTGGGGCTGCGACTGGTTGCCGCCGCAAGCCAGGAGCCCAAGCGATCCAAGAAGACTTAGAGCGAGCGCGATTTTCATGGCGACATGAAAGCACGAAACCCGGTACCTCGTCAGCCCCCACCCGTCTCGCGATGTGTCGCGGCTCCTCGGTGCGCCGGTGGTGGTGCCCGCTCCGCGGAAAGGCATGATTGGGGATCGGAACGCGGGCCGAGGACGACGAACTCCTCCTCCACGGGCGCCGACGGGCTTCGCTTCCGGAGGTGGTCCTACGCCATGGATGTGGGCAGTACCGCTGCGATGGCTTCCGGCACCGACCCTGCCCGCACGACGGCCGCGCACTCGTACTCGCTGACGAAGCCGTGGCCCATCATTTCCTTTAGCAGCGTGAATAAGGTTCCGTAGAACGCTGACGCATCCAGGATCGCGATCGGCTTTCGATGGAGCCCGAGCTGCGCCCAGGTGAGGACCTCGAAGAGTTCCTCAAGGGTTCCCAGCCCACCGGGCAGGGCGATGAAGCCGCTCGCCATTCTGGCCATGGTGGCTTTGCGGGCGTGCATGTCCGGAACGACGATGAGCTCTGTTAGCTCGGGATGCGCCAAGTCGCGCTCGACCAGGGCGCGAGGGATGACTCCGATCACGGTTCCCCCAGCTGCCAGCGCCGCGTCGGCCACCGTACCCATGAGCCCCGCGGCGCCCCCGCCGTAGACGATGGGCACCCCCTTGCTCGCCAGACTCTGTCCCAGCTCTGCAGCAGCCGCCGAGAACTCGGGATCAGTGCCAGCTTTCGAGCCGGCGAAGACGCACACACGGATCATCGAACTTCGCACATAGCCCGTCACTCGCCTGTGGCAAGCCGCAAAGGGGTCTGCGCTCCAGGTCCGGGGGCGGGATGGAGAGCACGGAAGGCGAGCGTCATCAGGGGGCTCCGGGCGCCCGGGAGCAGCGCTCTCGCGGAGACTGTCAGCCTGGCGGGTGAGTTCGAGTGCGTGACGCTGGGCCGAGACAGGCAGTAGTTGCCGGACGAGGCAACGTCATCTAGAAGAAAAGGGCTTCGGCGCCACGCCCGGGAGAATCGAGCATGAACGAACTCCAGCAGCGATGTCTTGACGTATTCCCGCAGTGGCTCGCGAGCCTACCCGACGATGCGCGGGCCATGCTGAGAGTACTATCCGACGAGTCGGAGCCTGAGGTGCATCGTCGATGGGCCGCTGCGGCACTGTCATACCTCGCACGGTCGATCGATCTCATCCCGGATGGAGTCGAGGAGCTTGGCTTCCTCGATGATGCCTTCGTCTTGCGGGTGGCGGCAGCGAGGGCTCTCAATGCCGTCGGGCCCCGCGAGGGAGCGGAGAGTGGGACGGGACTAGTGCGTCTGGGGGGCGAAGCGGCGCTGGTCGAGGAATTCCTTGGTGACCTCCACTCGCGTCTGAGTGCGTTCGTCGCATCGCTGCCGGCTGTGACGACTGCCGCACGTTCGGTCGATGCGCTGCTGACGGATGCTGACGCGCAGGCCGAGCTTGCGAGTGTGGTGGGAGCGTGGGCGTCCAACTACCAGACGCCCACGGCGATGGGTGATGAGAGAGCCCTGGTGAAGCTGAGAGCCTTTCTCAACGCGAAGCTCCCCTGAGGGAACGCTCCGCTCCCAGCGTGGCTCGAGCCCGCGTTTCGTTCGCTTCCTCCCACGCGATTTCAGGGGTGGCTGCGCGTCGAGTTGGAAGCGTTGAAGCTACCGCGCCCGGTCGCGGCGTTGTTGAATTGCCAGCCACCTGAGGCCATGAGTTCGTTGATGAGGTCACGGCATTCGGCGCGACTCTTGAGGTGAGAAAACAGCAGGTTCGTGGCGTCCTGATACGCCTTCTCGAAGACCAGTCCCTCGCGAGCGCGAGCGGCTACCTTCTCACGGCCAGACTGGAGATCCTCTTCGAGGGCCTCGGCGTATCGCGCCAGTTGGCCGCGCAGCTCCTCGATCTGTCCTCGGAGATCTTTCGCCAGCGTTTCCCGATCCCTACGGCGAGACTCCCGTGATCTAACCCAATCGCGTTTGGCCTCGACCGTTGCTTTGGCCGCGCCGACCTGCTCGTAGATCTCCCGCGTCGCGTTGTTGAGCCGCTCCGCCTGGTCGGCCGCGAGCAGGGCGCGACGAGCGCGCTCCTCCAGTGTCGTGACCTCGAGCTTGGCCGATTCCTCTTCTTCCGCGAACCCCTGCGCTTCTCGCAGAGCCCGAGACTCGTCCTGGGCCAACTCCTCCACCTTGCGTCCAATCTCAGCCCGGAGTGCGCGTCCGCGGCGCTCGAGCGCTTCGAGCTTTCTCGTGTGGCTTGCGACCTCACCCTCGAGACGGCTGGCTTTCGCCGCGAGGTCCCAGAGCGAATTCAGCGCTTCCGTGACTTCCACCGTCGCATTGCCGCTCGGATAGGCTCGCGCCACCATGCGTGCGAAGATCCCCGCCCGGCTTGCCCACTCGACGACGCCGGGCGAGCGCGGCGGAGGTGGTGGTGGTGCCGCTGCGACAGATTGGGCTTCAGTGCTCTCCTTGTCCCACGACGTGCTGGGCAGGGAACGTTGGAGAGCCTTGAGTTCCTCGAGCAAATGATGTCCGTCGCGGTATCGCTTGCGAGGGTCCTTCTCGAGCAGGCGCAGGACTATCCTCTCGGCCGGCTCCGGCGCCTCTTTGCGAATCGAGCTAGGGCGTGGCGCAGGGCTCGATCGCTGCATTTCCAGAAGGGTTTCCCTGTCATTGGACCGAAAGGGAAGCTGCCCGGTCAGCATCTCGAAGAAGAGCACGCCGAGGGCATACAAATCGGACTGAGGGCCCGCTTGCTCGCCCCGAGCTTGCTCCGGTGACATGTACTCGGGAGTGCCGAATACCGCTCCCTTGGGAGCGAGGCGCGGGTCGTGGGCCAGTCCGGCAAGTCCAAAATCGAGAATCTTGACGAAGTCTTTGCGGCCACCGCGGGTCGTCAGCAGGATGTTGTCGCTCTTCAGGTCTCGGTGGACCACTCCGAGGTCATGGGCGCGTGCGAGGGCGGCGCCCATCTGCTCCAGGATATCCACGCTGCGAGAAATGGGCAGCGGTCCCCGAGCGAGCTCTGTGCTGAGGGCTGTGCCGACCAGGTACTCCATGACCAGGTAGAGCTCGCCGTCGTCGGTTTCCCCGATATCATGAATATCGATGATATGGGCGTGGTCGACCCGGTTGGCAGCCCGCGCTTCCCGCAGCATCCAGGCTCGGAGATGGGTTTCGGCGCGTAGGTCAGGCCGAATCAGCTTCACGGCAACGACACGGTCGATGAGGACGTGGCGGGCTCGGTACACGATGCCCATTCCGCCCTCGCCAATCCGCGACTCGAGGCGATAGCGTCCCGCGATCACCCTGCCCAGAGAAGGATCCTGACCACCCCGCCCCCGCGAAAGTGATTTGTGAGGCGCTAGCTGTGCCATGCTTGGTGGATACGGCGCGGCGGTGTCTGGCCTTAGCCACGCGACACACATCTTATGTCGGTCGATCGCGAACGCCAAGTCCCCGAGAGGGGAGAGACTCACCCTTTTTCGGCGCGACCCGACCATGGTCGCAAGCGTCTTCCCCCACCGAAAGGCGGTCTCTGCCCGTCAGAAAACCCAGTGGAAAAGCTCGATCTCGAATGCGGTCCCGCCCCCGACCGCTCCCTCTGACTCTTCCTCCTGATTCCACACATTGCGTATGGCGACTGCCGGCAACCCGAGGTAGAGCCCGCTTGGGCTCAACGCAACCACTGAAGCGGCCGGGCGCGTGGGCTGACCGGTCGGCGATGAGCGGTGGGCTTCCGGTCGTGGTTGCTGGGGATCCGTGCTGTCCGGGGGTGCGGTTTCCGCAGGTGGCGCACCGAGTGGTCCCAGGTCCTCGGTCGTTTCCCGTGGGCTGTGATAGGCCGTCGCGGACATCACCATCACGGTGCTCGGAATGACCAACAGCATCCCAGCCGTGAGGACGAGCATGGAGGTCTGCTGCGTGACAGAGCGCTCCAGATAGTAGCCCCCGAAGCCGCCCCCGAGGCTGCCCGCCAGTGCTCCCGCGCCGTACACCCACGCGGACTGTACGCCCAGCAGGCTTTCCGCGCCGACGAAGAGTTCGGCACCGAGCAGCCCGCCCCCAACCACTCCTTTGCCCTTGCTCGAGCTGTCGGGTTCGACGGCTCGAGCTGGGATCGCTATGCACAGGAACGCGGCGCTCGTGACAGCCACCCTCGAAAGCGTCTGCGCTCGACTGAACAGTCCAGGTTTAGAACGGGTCGTTGCTACGCTGCTCAGTCGCGCCATCGCTTCGCCAACAGAATATCCGTCCAGGCGGCTTCCGCAACTGCTCATCCGGCCCGGCGCTGGACTCGGACTCCGTGCCGCGGAGCGGGCTCGATAGCTGGACGAGGGCGAAGCTCCGACACGGCCGCTGGCTCGGTACGCCGTCATCGCCTATTCTTGCCGCATGGGCGGTCTGACATGGCGCTGCATTCGCTTCGGGATCGCCGGGGTGGCTGCCGTGATAGCCGTGGGCTCTTCCGCTGGGGCGATCCGGATGTTGCCGTGGTTCTTCTCGCCCGAGGTTCCTTGGCAGGTCACGGTGCCCTTCGCCCGGGCTCTTCTGGCGGCAGTCTGCGAGGTGGGTCTCAACGTGGGGCTACCGCTCGGTTTCACGATTGCGGCTGTAGTCTGTGTCCGGAGGGGAGAATTCCGCGCCCTGTCCGCGCTCGGCGTTTCCCCCAAGCGATTGGCAGGCAGTATCGTGCTGGCGGCCGTGTTGGCGTGCGCGGCGACCGCGGGGGTGGCGCGCCAAGTCGATGCTGGCGTGGGCGTTCCGGGTCGCTTCGCAAACGCCTTGGTTCGCGAGGGGCGGGCGGTCTGCGATGGTTCCCTCAGGACCTCTTGGGTCCCCCTGGCCGATGTGACATGGCTGTGCTTCGCGGACAACGAAGCCCGCGTCGTGGGACCGCTGCCTCGGACTCGCAACAAGGCGTGGTTCTCGGCCCACTCGTTAACGTTGAGCGACGACCTGAGCAGCGTCACGCTAGAAGACCTGGCCGTGGGCACACGGCTGACATCACAGTCGCTCAGCCTCCAGCTGCGTGTCGGGGTTGCCCGCATCAACAACCTCAGGGCCTGGGGAGCCCCCCCAATCCCCAATCCAGACGCTCGGCTGCTGGGAATGGCGCTGGCGGCTCTGACCCTCGGGGTCGGTCTTCCCTGGCTCGTCTTCTGTCGTCGCATCGCCTCTCCACTATCTGGGGGCGTCGTGGCAGTCGCGGGGGGGTTCGGGCTCTTCCGCGTGATTCAAGCGCTGGATCACTCTTCTGCGGCGGTGTGGGCCTACCTCGTTTTGCCGGTGGGCGTCGGTCTCGCAGTGGCTCTGTTGGAGGTGGGCTGGGGCGTGGCCGTCGCTGGCGCCCATGCGGCGCGGTTGCGCGTGGAGGGAGGAAGTGGTCGTTGAATGCCATGCGTCGGTCGCGCGGAGGTGTTTCCCTCGGCCGTCTTCGAGCCCATCGGGCGGGTGGCTTCGGCTCACTGCAACTCGGTTCACTTGTCGCAACAGCGTGTGGGGAACCCGGTCGTATCAACGAGTCGGGGGGCCGGCTTGCGACTCCATCGATGACTCGGCGGGGTCACGAGGTGGACGCGACGGCCCACGTTGCGGTGGGGTTCACTGGGTGTTAGGAGCCAATGTGTGGCGCCTCCACGGGCTGCGGCGATCGGTCACGGAGCAGCAGCACGGATGCTGGCGTGCACAGCGGAGATGTCATGTCGGTTTCGCCCACACAGATACTGATCATCGCCATCGTGATCCTGTTGCTCTTCGGGGGGAGCCGCCTCGCGGACATCGGCAAGGGGCTCGGCGAGGGGATCAAGAACTTCAAGAAAGGGCTCTCGGATGAGCCGCCCCCGGAGCCGCCCAAGGCGGCGTCACCCCAACTCGACCAGCGCGAATCGGACGGAGTCGAAGCGAAGCGCGACGATGGGTCCGAGAGGTCGGACAAGAAGGCCTGAGCATCCTGGCATCCGGTCCCGCCGTGCTTTGTGCGGCTGACCGTGATTGGTGTCGGGCTTCGAGGGGACGGCTGTCGAGCGGAGTCGCCCCCGCATCTCGCGTCGCGGCGCCCACTCGACGAACGAGCGAAGCCGGCGGACGAAACGGTGCTCCATGGGGACCGTCTCCGGTTGATCAGGGATTCGGGCTTTGCCGAAACGCGAGTTCGACGAGTACAGCGGCCGTGGCGACTAGGAGGGCGAGCGCTGGGAGACTCAATATGGGGGACGCGAGAGCCCAAAGGCCCACCATCGCGCCGTGGACCGCGTATCGATAGCCGCCGAGGGCCGCCGTTTCCGTGTTTCCCAAGATGGTGCGGAGGGCGGACATGACCACGAGTCCCGCTGCCGTGCCCAGCAGCACTCGGGACGCCCTTGGCGCGGTTGCCGCAGCCGCAATGGCCCAAGTCATGGCACCGGCCACTCGAAACCCGGCGCTGGCGCGGAGGCCAAGGACGTGGGCCAGGGTTCGATAGCCCGCGGCGCGATCACCGCGCCGGTCCTTCTCGTAGTTGGCCTGCAAGTAGAGCGCTGCCCAAGTTCCCGAGAGAGCGGCTGTTCCGAGGCTCGCGCTCAGTACGGCGGGGAGCGGTTGGTCGGGCATCGCCGCGGCGGCCCCGATGAACGTGGCGACCGAGATCAGCGCACCGTGAGCAGCATTGCCAAGGGCTGGGTGGCGCTTGGACGGCCCGTACCCTAGCAGGAGCGCAGTGGCGGCGACCGCGAGCCATTCGGCGTCCGGGTGCACGCTGACCGTGGCGAGGGTCACGGCGATGCCCAGTGTCAGGGCCAGTGCCAGCGTGGGTTTGGGGGCGAGCAACCCTCGAGGTCCGGCCCGGTCCGGCGCATCCACCGCGTCTGCGGCGACGTCGAGAAGGTCGTTGAGGAGCTGGCCACCACCCCAACCAAGGCTGGCGGCGACTGCGGCAACGACGACGGGCACCGACAACGTTCCGCCCTTGCTGCTGGCACCCGCGAGCACGGCTGCGGCGGGGAGCGCGAAGAAATGAAGCCGAAGCGCTCCCAGAACCACCGCCGCATGGCTGAACACCCGCCGGGGACGGGTCGGGTTCTCCCCTATGGTCGCCAGCGATGGTGGGGCGCTGTCTCGCTCATCCTCGGGCGTCATGGCCCCGCGCGTGATCCTGCATCCGACGTCGCTCAGCCTCGATGGCGAGGATTGCTCCCGCCCCGACGAGCGCGGCCGCCAAAGGGGCAAAGTCAGTATTCAGACCTGCAGCCAACGCGAGGACCACTGCGGCGCGCAACGCCCGATCGCGGTGCATGACGAGCCCCAGGGTGGCGGCGACCAGCGGGGCGAGCACCAGAATGGACTCGACGACCGGTGCCAGAAGACCCCTCGGGTGACGATCGACTTGCTGGGTGGCTCTGGCGATGAGGACCTGCCACGAGTGCCCGTCGGGTAGAGATCCCGCCACGACACCCCAGCCAACCAGGGCCAGCACCACCAGATACAGCGATAGCTTGAGCCAGAATCCCCGCGCTCTACCGCGCGACAGCCAGAGGAAGCTCCAGGTCGTGGCCAGCGATACGACGACCAACGCCACGGTCGCGAGGGTGCGCGCAGCAGCGTAGAGTTGCGTCAATGCGTCGGCACTGGCCTGCACAGCCAGGCGACGGGCGACGGCCTGGATCAGCGAACCAACCGCGATCGCAGTGACGGCGAGCGCAGCTGCGCGAGTCTCCGGATATCGTAGACCCGCAGGGGCTGCCGCCAGGGCTGCCAGGGCGCTGGCTCCGGCGATGCTCATGCTGAGGGGCGTGTCGAGTGGCATCAGCGAGGCCATGGCCAGCATGATGACGACTGCGGCGCCAGCTGGAAAAAAAAGCGCCTTCTGCAGCGTCCCAAGCGCATTCACGTAGAAGGCTCTCGCCAGGGCACGGGTGACGAACATGACGCCCAAGATGGCGAGGAGCTGACTGAGCAAGCACGCTGCTGCGTCGGCCCACTCCATCCACTCCTCGATCCCGGAGCGCCAGCCCCGAAGCGCGGGCGCGGCAATGGGGGCGACCCAGACCGTGACTACGGTGAGCAGCGCAAGGATGCCGAAGCGGGGGTCATACTCCACCAGTCGATCTGACTCCGGATTCGCGGTGACGCCCGGTTCGGCGCCCGTGACCCCGCTCGGCGAGCTGGTAGAGTCAGCGACCAGGGGTTGGCTTGGGCCGCTGAGTGGGGCAGGGATGGGGGCCATCGGTTTCGACTCTAGTATCTCTGGTGTCTTCGAGGTTCGTGAATCGATATCGTGTCGGCCTGCGGTTCCGATTGGCTTTCAGATGGGCTCTCCCCAGGGGCGCGGCGCGTGTTCGCACGGGTAGGCTCCCGTGAACGTCGCTGGGAAGTGAGGGGAGAAGCCGCCGACTTCGTCAGGAATCAGCCATCCGAGCCGCAGCAGAT
This sequence comes from uncultured Polyangiaceae bacterium, assembly GCA_964424695.1. GTDB lineage: Bacteria > Myxococcota_A > Polyangia > Polyangiales > Polyangiaceae > JAEWRL01. The sequence continues at coordinate 23,381 of CAYRKE010000054.1, read as the reverse complement.
GTCCAGCAGGGAAGGTCTCCTGCTCTCCCATCCACCCATACTTCTTCGGGGCGTCCGCAGGGTGCTGGTCGTCGAACTGCTTCGGGGGCGGCGCCGGGGGCGGAGCAGGCGCTCCCTTGAGAATGAAGGGGCGCGCGTTGAAGGTTCCGCAGGCGTACGGGTACTGGTGGAACTCCCAATGCAGGTAGACGTTGCCATCTGGAGACATGATCTCCACGGGCGCTGGGCCGAACGGGGCGGCCCTGTTCACCGATTCCAGCGCGCCGACGTCGAAGGCCGTGAGCCCGCTGCTCTTCACCACGCCCATTTTGACGAGCCGCCCCTCTGACTGGCTCACGGCTATTTCCAGCCACGTACTGAGATCCGGTTGCCGCAGGGGGTGGTTGGCCGGCAGCGCGTCGAGGGACCCGAGGAACTCATCCGCGAAGATCGGATGGATCCGGTTGTGGACGAGGTTGAGATAGCGGGCAAACGGGACTCGGGCAGTGTTGAGGGCTGTCTGATTGCCGAGTTTCACGCTTGGAATGTAGTTCTCGATGGCGCTCTTCCATCGCTCGAGCCCCCCGAATCGCATGGTTCCGCGGTGCTCGCTCCTGCGGCGTTCAGCGTCACGGCGGCGGGCGCGATCGATCTCGCGCGGACCAATGGTGTCCAGCGCAGCCTGTTGGGAGAGGTTGAGATTGATGCCGTTCTCCGTGGTCCCCTGCGCTCCCAGTCCGAATAGATCAGCGGGATTCTTGGAGCGTTTCGACTCCGGCAGGCCGCTCTCGGCACGACGTCCGCGCCGGGCGTCCTGAGCATTCCGTGGGTCGTTCATGGAGACGGTTCCCCCACGGCCCCTGAGCGCATCTGGGCTTTCGGCGATCGCCTCCTGAGAGGCGCGCCCCGATACGGCCGCCCGCGCCTGGCGTGCCGCCTCCGACGTCGCCTGGGAGTCCCGCCCGATCCCCTGACGCCCCGGGGCTACGCCCACTGCCTCCTTTCCCCGTTCTCCGTGGTTCTGGTCGGGCGCCACGTTGTGTTCTCCTGGAGCGTCCTCGAGTTGCGCGATTCGGGTCTGCTCAGAGTTGCCAGGTTCGCTCTCGGGTCCAGTGCGTGCTCCGGACACGTTCGGGGTGTTGGTCTGGTGCTTCTCCGTGTTGGTGATTCGTGCCTGGGTCTCCTCCGCGACGCGGTTCGCCTCGTCCGCCATGAACTTTGCGTCCGGGTTGTCCTTCTGCATCTTGTTTTCGACGTCTTGCTCGACGGCAACACGCTTCTGATCCTGGGGAACAATCTCGACGCGTTGCTCGGGCGGCGGTGCTGGCTCGGGCAGGAGTTCGAGTCTCGGCTTCGGTTCGGCTTCAGGCTCTGGTGCCTTGGGGAGCGGCCGAGGCGTCACTTCGTCCGCTGGTTTGGGCTTGTCCGGAGCTGGCTTGTTTTCTGCTACGCGCGGAAGGGCTTGGTCGGTGAGTGCGTCGGGCTCTTCGGGGGTATCGCTGGTCTCTGGCTCGCCGTCGTCGGGGGGCGCCGCCTGACCGTCCTGTTCCTCCTCCACCGTGGGCGCCTCTCCCTCCAGCAGCGAAACCTCGAAGGTCTGATGCTTCGCGCGCACGTGTTTCCGCACGGAGACTGCGAATTCTCGGAGTCTCAGCCGCTCCTCCAGCACGCTGACGACGCGATCGGTGCCCCCCGCCCACGTCAGATGCAGCAGCACCGCCGTGGCTAGCCAGAGAAAAAGTGGGATTTGCGAATCGCGCAACATGGGGGCAACGCGGAAGCAGTCTCGCAGGTCGAGGCGGACAGCGGCGCGGATCCGAGGGAACCTAACACTCGGGTGGCTGGCCAGCAATTGCGGCCACGGGGCAACACCGGTCGAGGGGCCACCGACCCGCAAGGCTCCGAGGCCCAGCGGGACCTGGGAGGAGTCGGATCGGCTGAGCGGGTGGCACTGCCCCGGCGGTGGTGATGCGTTGGCTTGCGGCAATCCAAGCTGTTCAGCAACGAGCGAGGCCAGTTAGCCAAATCGTCACAGTGAATACCGCCTCCCCGCAAGGAGGGAAAACGCTGGTCGGCTTCGCGTGGTCCCTCCCGTGGCCGCGCCACCCTCAAGGCCTGGCGGCAGGGGTGTCCAGCGTCGAACCCGCGGCCAGCCCTGTTGTCGAGTCGGAGACTCTGCTCCCCCGCTCCGCCCCCGCGACGCGGGCGAATGGCGCCGGGGGGCTGCCGGTAGCGACGCTGGTCGATTGGGTTTGCCTGGCAAGAAAAGGACTGTCGCTATACCGTCCTGGGCCATGACGCGCAGAATCCTCGTGACGAGTGCTTTGCCCTACGCCAACGGTCCCATCCACCTGGGACACTTGGTCGAGTATATCCAGACTGACATATGGGCGCGATTTCAGCGGCTAGTGGGGCGCCGCTGCGTCTACATTTGCGCTGACGACACGCACGGTACCGCCATCATGATGCGAGCCCGTCAGGAAGGGCGCAGCGAAGAAGCGCTCGTCGCTGATATGAGCGCTGCGCACCAACGAGATTTCGCAGGGTTCGGGGTTCAGTTCGACCACTATGGTAGTACGAATTCGCCCCACAATCGGGCGGTCTGCGAAGACATCTGGCGCTCACTCCGCAACGCCTCACTGATCCGTGAGAGCGAAGTCACACAACTCTTCGACGTGGCGGCGGGCACGTTTCTCGCTGACCGATTCGTCAAAGGCACCTGCCCCAAGTGCAAGTCCGAGGATCAGTACGGCGACAATTGCGATCGTTGCGGAGCCACCTACAGCCCAGCAGAACTGATCGATCCGGTCAGCACCTTGAGCGGAACGAAGCCTGAGGTCCGCTCCGCCAAGCACTTGTTCGTGGATGTGGAGCAGCTGCACGGGTTTTTGGAGGAATGGATCGCGCGACCCGGGGTTCTGCAGCCCGAAATGGCCAACTACCTCAGGGGGCATTTCCTGTCCGAGCCTCTCCGTTCTTGGGATATATCGCGTCCGGCGCCCTACTTCGGTTTCGAGATCCCCGACTCGCCAGGCAACTACTGGTATGTCTGGTACGACGCACCCATCGGGTACATCGGCTCCACGCGGGAGTGGTGCGAGAAGGTCGGAGAGTCCTTCGACACGTGGTGGCGCTCGGACGAGACCGAGATCCATCACTTCATTGGCAAGGACATCACGTACTTCCACACGCTGTTCTGGCCGGCCATGCTCAAGACGGCCGGCTACACTTTGCCACGGCGCGTCCAGATCCACGGTTTCCTCACCGTCAACGGAGAGAAACTCTCCAAACGCAAAGGCACGCTCCTGACGGCGTCGGCGTACCTTCAGCACCTCGATCCGGCGTGCCTGCGCTACTACTACGCCAGCAAGCTCTCGTCTCGAATCGACGATTTGGACCTCAATCTGGACGAGTTCATCAACCGGTTCAATTCGGACATCGTGGGCAAGGTCGTCAACCTTGCGAGTCGGAGCGCGCGTTTCGTCGAACAGTTGGGGCTTAGTCCCAGCTTTCCCGACGACGAAGGTCTGTTCGCCAAGGCTGCTGCCGAGGCAGACGAGATCGCCGAGGCTTACGACGTCTGCGACTACGCCAAGGCGATGCGAATCGTGATGGCGCTCGCGGATCGAGCCAATGAGTACGTCGATCGCAAGGAACCCTGGAAGCTGAAGAAAGACCCGGCGGCACTCCGCTCGATGCAGGACGTCTGTACCGTTGCGCTGAATCTCTTTAGGCAGATCGCGATCTTCCTCAGCCCGGTGTTGCCTGGGCTTGCGCAGCAGACCGAGCGCCTCTTCGGTCTTCCGTTGGCTGGGTGGGGCGATGCGAAGTCCCCCATCGTGGGGGTATCCCTGGCCCCGTTCGAGCATATGATGCGTCGCGTGACCAAGGAGCAGGTGGACGCGCTGATGGCAGCGAGCGCCAGCGCTGCGGCTGAGGAGCAACCCCGAGCTCAGTCCCCCGAACCCGAAGGGGAAGCCTTCGCAGGTAAACCCCTCGAATCCGAGTGCAGCATCGAGGAGTTCGGCAGAGTCGATCTCCGGATCGCGCGAGTCGTTCGGGCCGAGTCTGTGCCGGAGGCGAAGAAGCTACTGAAGCTGACTCTGGGGCTTGGGGGCAACGAGCAGCGAACCGTGTTTGCAGGCATCAAGAGTGCCTATGAGCCGGAAGCCCTCGTGGGGCGTCTGGTGGTGATGGTGGCCAACCTGGCACCTCGCAAGATGAAGTTCGGCGTCAGCGAGGGCATGGTGCTTGCTGCCGGTGAAGGGGGGAGTGATCTGTACGTACTCTCCCCGGACTCCGGAGCGAAGCCGGGGCAACGCGTCAGTTGAGCGTTCGGAGCACCGTCGGTTCTGCCGACGGTGCCTTCGCCGACAGGGTGTAGGCTTTCCGGGCAGAGGCAACCAGTTCTGCCGCATTCGCTTTGGAGCGGAGGTGCAGGATGCAGAGCGGGTCTCCCTTTTCCACCCGCGCGCCTGGCTTGGCACAGAGCTCGATGCCGACTGCGGGATCGATGGGAGCGTCTGCGCGCGTGCGCCCAGCTCCCATTCGCACCGCGAGGTGTCCGAGTTCGAGGGCGTCGCAACGCGAGACGAAGCCCCGAGCTTGGGCCGTAACAGGAACGCGCGCACGGGTTGTGGGAAGCCGACGCGGGTCGTCGACCATGGTGATCTGGCCGCCCTGGGCGTGAACCATGCGCCGAAAGCGCTCTAGAGCCTCGCCGCTGTCGAGCGCACGACGGAGCATCCCGTAAGCTTCGCTCTTGGTCCGCGCCATTCCGGCCATGACGAGCATCCGTTCCCCGAGCGCGAGCGTGAGTGCTCGGGTGTCTTCGGGGCCTTCTCCCCGAAGCACGGCGATGGCTTCCGCGACCTCCAGCGCGTTTCCGATCATGGTGCCCGTGGGGGTGTCCATGGGGGTGACCAGTGCGTTCACGCGCTTGCCCGCTCGGCGTCCGACCCGTACCAAGCTCTTGGCGAGCTGCGTCGCGTCCGCCTTGGTCTTCATGAAGGCGCCACGACCTGCTTTCACGTCCAGCACCAGGCCATCGAGCCCTTCCGCGAGCTTCTTGGACAGGATGCTGGCAACGATGAGTGGAATCGACTCGACGGTGCCCGTCACATCCCGCAGAGCGTAGATGCGCCCGTCCGCTGGGGCGATCTGCTCGGTCTGTCCCATGATGCAGACCCCAACCGTGCGCACGATGGTCTCGAACCGTTTCGTGCTGAGGTGGACACGGTAGCCTGCAATGGCCTCGAGCTTGTCGAGCGTGCCTCCGGTGTGTCCCAGTCCTCGCCCGGCCACCATCGGCACTGCGACGTCACACGCGGCGACGAGCGGCCCGAGGCAGAGACTTATCTTGTCGCCGACGCCACCCGTGGAGTGCTTGTCGATCTTGGGGCGCGTGACGCTGGGCAGGGAGAGGACGACACCCGAGTGGAGCATCGCGTCGGTGAGGGCGGTCGTCTCGTCGTCTGTGAGCCCCCGGAGCCACGCGGCCATGAGCCAAGCGCTCATCTGGTAGTCGGTGACGGAACCCGCCATCAGCCCGCTGACCAACGCCCGGATCTCGTTCGCGTTGAGAGCGCGACCATCCCTTTTGGCTCGAATCCAGTCCACGACGTTTGATGTGGTCACTTGTGACTCCTGGTCTCGGGGTGGTCCTTCCATTCTATCAGAGCTCGCGTTTGACTGGTCAAATCATCCGCTCTACACGAGTGAGCCTATGGCAGAAGGAACCAACGTCCTCATCCGGCAACGCAGGCTGGGTCGGCCCGACGGCAACTTCACGCAGCACCGGCGCATCGATCGACTGCGCGAGCTACTCTCGAAACACCCGCGCGGGCTCTCGATCTACGACCTTGCCACGGCTCTCGAGGTGAGCCCACGAACCATGCGCCGGTATCTCAAGGAGGTGGAACGTCACTTGGACCTCGAGAGTGAGGCGGCGCGCGGGGGAGGGCCGCTTCTGTGGCGCATTCGAGCCGGAGAGATCCCTCGGAAGGTCGCGCTGCGTCGCACCCAGGCCTACGCGCTTTTGGCAGCGCGGCGTCTCTTCGAGTCGTTTCGCGGGTCCGCGCTGTACGACGAGATCGACATTGCCATCGGGAGTCTATTAGACTTCGCTCAACGACCCGGGCGCGGGCCAAATGCGGGGCTTGCCGACGCCAAGCTGGAGAACAGGTTCCTGTACCTTCCCTCGGCCCCCAAGGATTACCGGGACAAGACCGAGGAGCTCGATGACCTCTTTCAGGCCGTTTCGGACCTTCGTCCGATCACCATGAAGTACCGCAGCGCGGCGCGCACCAAGGAAGAATCCATCACGATCCATCCGTACGCTTTAGTGCTGCACCGGCATTCCATCTACTGCGTCGGGCTTCACACGGGACACCAGGAGATACGGACGTTTCTGCTCGATCGCATGCGCGATACTGACTGCTCTTATTCGGAGCGCTTCGAACTTCCAGCTGATTTCGACATCGACGACTACTTTCAGGGCGAGCTCGGCGTGTGGCGCTCCGAGGCGCGACACAAGGTTGTCGTCGAATTCGACGAAGTGGGGGCCGAATACGTCAGACTTAGACGGGTCCACCCCTCTCAACGGGTTCAGGCTCTAGGCGGCGGTAGGGTGAGGTTGACCATGCTGGTGGGAAGCCTCAAACCCGTCGTTAGCTGGATTCTCGAGTGGGGGCCTCGGGTTCGGGTCGTCGAACCGCCGGAACTGGTCGATCAAGTTCGAGAGGAGCTCGTTGCGGCGCTCTCCCAGTATCAGCCGGTCAAGCCCGGGGTGCCGAAGCGGTCCGGGGTGAGCAAGAAGGGCACCCAGCGCGGTCGATCGAGCAAGCAACTCATGTTGGACGGGGGCCGCAACGAGGGATGACGCTCTGGGACAGCAGCCGCCCGCCCCGAGAAGCGCGAAGCCAACGATGTTACTTGGGACTCTACCTTGCCTTCGGGGAGCCCGGTGGCGTGGCTGCGCTCAAGTCGCGCTCGCGATAGATGCGATAGTATGCCAGCACTCGCCGTACGTAGTTCTGCGTCTCTTCGTAGGGCGGGATGCCACCGAAACGAATGACAGCGTTCTCTCCGGCATTGTACGCAGCGACGGTGAGCTCCAAATCGCCGTTGAACAGGTTCGCGAGAACGCGCAGATATCGGACTCCCCCAAATATGTTCTGCTGTGGGTCGTAGATGTCCGTTACCATCATGCGTTCGGCGGTCTCGGGTATGAGCTGCATGAGGCCGCACGCATTGGCCCGGGAGAGCGCTGCCGGATTGAAGTTGCTTTCGACCTTGATTACGGCACGCACCAGCGCTTCCGGGATCTGGTAAAGTGCGGATGCTTGTCGAATGATGGGATCGAATCGCCCCGATCCGCCCTCGATGTCTGCCGCGCTCGGTGGGGCCACGCGGGCCTTCGGGCTCTTGGGCTCCTTGGGGGTCTTCAGGAAGACCTTGGCACCGTTTCCTGGAATGTTCGTGTAGGTGATGACGCCGTCCGCGTCGACTCGCTTGTAGATATCTGCCTGGACCGTCCCCGAGGCAGTCGCGACGAACAGAAGACCCAGCACCACCACAGCTCGAGGGCGGGGACGGGTCAGCAGGCCAGGGGGCAGGTTTCTGCGCATTACCGGATATCGTAGCGTTCGGGAAGCAGGGGCGTCCAACAAACGCTGGCGCCTCCGCAGCGTATTCCCTGAGCGGAGCAAGAATACGCTGGTCTTTGGGAGATGGTGCCTCGAGTCGGACATGCAGAGCGGAGGTGGGGAACGGGGGCCGACCCGTAAGTCAGCCCCAGGGAAGCGGCAGCGGCGGCCACTCAAGACGGACTCCTGTGCCCGAAACCATCAGAGCCTTGCAAGGAGCCGCTCGACATCGAAGTGCTTGGCCACCAGGCGCACGGCTTCGTTCAGCTTGGTCGTATCGCTCGCCCGGATTTTGACCAAGACGTCGTGGAGCGCGGAGGCTGTGTAGTAGGTGTCTTGCTGTACCAAATAGGTGGCAATCCCCTGTTCCTTCAGCAGGCGCATGATGGATGCCGGTGGCTCAATCCCCGCGGTCACAACCACACCGATCACGAGCTTTCTGCTGGGCTCGGAGCTGACGGCGCTCAGGACCGCCAGCAGGATATCGTCGCGATCGCCCGGAGTAATCACGAGCGTGCGTTCCCGGAAGGACTCGAGGGCGCGCCGCGCAGCCATCGCGACGACCTGGACGTTGGAGATCAAGTAGTCGAGCCGACTGCCCGCGAGGAGCTTGCCAGGGATGGCGGAGACGATGAGCTCCATCGTCAGGTATGAGAGCACCGGAACGAAGGGGATGACTCCAAGGACGTCCAATCCGAGGCGAGCGAGCCCCCGTGTCACCGTTACGCTCGTCTCGGCGTGCCGTACGAGGTCCACCTTGTTGACGACGGTCCCGATCACGTCGACGCCGTGCTGCTGGAAGAGCGCACGGTTCAGCACGATCTCGTCGATGGGTCTGCCGATTCCTCCGCCCGACACGATCACCGCACCGAGCCCCAGGGCCGACGCAACGTCGGCGTTGGAGAGCCCCATGACGCCTCCGACGCCTGCGTGTCCGGTTCCTTCGACGAGGACTACGTCCTTGTCGGCGCTCACCCGATCGAACGCCGTGCAGATCCGGTCCAGGTATTCTTCGCGAGTCCCTGCCTTGCCGCGGATGAAACTCCGAGTGAGGCCGCGGGGGATGTGGACCGGGCTCATGTCTTGCAACCTGTCCTTCAGGCCAAGGACCCCTGCCAGTAGAATTACGTCCTCATCGGCGACAACTCCATCGGCGGTAGCGACGCGCTGCCCCACGGGCTTGATGAACCCAACCCGTAGACCTCGGGCTCGCAGGGCATGGGTGAGACCGAGGCTGAGCGTCGTTTTGCCCCGATTCTGGCCTGTGGCAGCGAGGTAGAACTTCTTGGGTGGCATCGCTGGGGGTGTCTCGAAGCAATGCTACAGCGCCGCCACGAGACGGTCGAGACAGATGTGCTTCTCGATCATGGCATCGACGCGCTCGATCTTGCCTCTATCCTCCGCGTGCAGTTTGACGAGCATGGAACTGATGCTGGACGCAGCGGCGAAGGTGTTCTCCTTCACTAGTACCATCGGAATCGCCGACGTGGCCAGCTGCTCCAGGAAGCTGCGCGGGGGAGCAATCCCGCAGGTGAACACGATTCCCGAGATCAACGGCTGCTGCGTCGCGTCGCGCCCTCGCCCGCCGACGGCCGCAAGGACGATTTCCTCCCGGTTTCCAGGGACCAGTAGGAGGGTATTGGCTCTGATGCTGCTCACCGTTTCGTCGGGCCCCATGTCTCCGACCATGAAGTGTGCCACCGTGTTGCTGAGACCCGCATGCCCGGAAATGGTCACACCGTCGAGGGCGCTGCAGATCTCGGCCATGGAGGGATTGGAAAGGTAGTCGTCGTACGGAAGAACCCCAAAGACCTCGAGCCCAAGCCGACTCAGGCCCTGCACGACGAGGGGTGCGATCCTGTCGTAGCGGTCTGGATCGACCTTGTTGACGATCACTCCAGCCACGGTGGCCCCCACGACGTCGAACTTGGACTTGTTCATCATGATCTCGTCGATGGGCTTACCGATGCCTCCCTGAGAGACGAGAACCACTTTAGTGTCGAGGAGCCTGGCCACATCGGCGTTGGACATGTCGAACACCGAACCGACGCCCGCATGACCAGTGCCCTCGATGAGCAGAAGATCCTTGCCCTTCGAGACCCGCCCATACGCGGCTGTGATCCTCGCCGCCAGCTTATCGCGATTGGGATTCGCGATGTAGGCTTCGGTGAATCCCTGGGGAATGGCAATCGGGCTCATGTCGCTCATCGAGTCGTTCAACCCGACGACGGCGTTCATGAGCACGACGTCCTTGTCGATCTTCTCGTTGTCGACGATGCGGTAACTCTGCCCGACCGGCTTCATGTAACCGATCTTCTGTCCGCGGCGCTCGAAGGCGCGCAGGAGGCCGAGCGAGACGACTGTCTTGCCGGTATTCTGCCGAGTTGCGGCGACGAAGACCTGCTTCATGCTTCGGCTACTTTAGGGAAGCCTCTACTGTACGCTTGGTCTTCATCGCAATCGAGAGTTCTTCGTTGGTGGGGACGACTAGCGCCTTGGTGGGGGATCCAGCGGTCGTAATCTCCTTCTCCTTGTTCGGCGACTGGTTGCGGTCCGGATCTAGGATGAGCCCCAGGAACCGGAGGGGCTCGAGCACGCGGGCTCGGATACCCGCGGCGTTTTCTCCGATCCCGCCCGTGAAGACCACCGCGTCTAGTCCGCCCATCGCTGCCGCATAGGCACCAACGTACTTAACGATCCGATAGACGAAGACGTCGATCGCAAGGCGCGCCCGTTCGTTTCCGGCGCGCGCGGCGTCGGTAACCTCACGCAGGTCGTTGCTGACGCCTGACAGCCCCTTCAGCCCGCTCTTCTTGTTGAGGAGATCACTGGCCGCCGCTGGCGTCAGGTGCTCCTTCTCCATGAGGTAGAGTACGGCTGCTGGATCCATGTCCCCAGCGCGCGTTCCCATGACCAGACCCTCGAGGGGCGTGAACCCCATCGAAGTGTCCACCGATACGCCATTTCGCACTGCCGTGATGCTGCAGCCATTGCCGAGGTGACAGGTCACCACCTTGAGGGATTCCGGCTGCCGCGAAAGCAGCTCCGCGGCGCGGAGGAAAACGAACTCGTGAGACGTGCCGTGGAAACCGTACTTGCGGATGCGATGGCGCTCGTACAGTTCGAAGGGGATGCCATAGTGGTATGCGTGCTCGGGCATCGTCTGGTGGAATGCCGTGTCAAACACCGCCACCTGGGGCACCCCGGCGAAGATCTTCTCGCACGCACTGATGCCTGCGAGGTTGGGGGGATTGTGCAGAGGGGCGATGTTGCTGCACTCGGTGAGCACCTCCTTCACGCTGTCGGTGATCAAGGGCGAGTGGGAGAATTTCTCTCCCCCATGCACCACGCGGTGCCCGACGGCGTCGACCCGGAGTGACCCCCTCGCGATCCCAACCTCCGGATCTACGAGGATCTTGGCCACCGCGTCGACCGCCGCGGTGTGATCGGGCGCCTTCACCTGGCGCACCACCTTCTTGCCGTTCGCCACGCTCTCGGCGCGGTATGTGAACTTCGAGACTTCCTTGCCGATCTCCTCGACGAGGCCCTCGGCGACGAGCTCGTTGGAGTCGTTCATCTCGAACAGCTTGAACTTGAGCGAGGAGCTCCCGGTGTTGATGACGATGACCTTCATGTTCGTGTGTCCTCGGTGGGTCGGGCTTGCTACTGGCTCGAACCGTTCAGCTGGTTTGGGTGCGGTATCGCACCACATTCAGCGCGATGGTGTTGGCGATGTCCAAGGCCTTGCACCCGCGGGACAGGTCGCAGCACGGCAGCCGATTTCCCTGGAGGAATGGGCCCAATGCCTCGGCACCTGCGAGGCGCTCGGTCAGCTTGTAGCCGATGTTGCCCGCGTCGAGATCGGGGAACACCAGCACGTTGGCCTTTCCAGCGACGGGCGAGCCAGGAGCCTTTTTCTCGCCAATCTTGGGTATCAGGGCGGAGTCGGCCTGGAGCTCTCCGTCGATCGAGAGCGCGGGTTGTCTTTCCCGCGCGATTCGAGTTGCCTCGATCACCTTGTCAACGTCCGGATGCATGGCACTTCCCTTGGTCGAGAACGAGAGCATCGCGACCGTGGGTTCGGTTCCCATGAGTGCGCGCCAGCTCTGCGCCGTGGTGATGGCGATGTCGGCAAGCTGGGCCGCGTCCGGGTTCGGCACCACGGCGCAGTCAGCGTAGAACAGCGTTCCGGCCTGACCGAAGGTCGGCTGAGGCAGATTCATGACGAAGAAGCTCGACAGCGTCTTGATCCCCTCTTGCAGGCCAACGACTTGGATGGCGGCGCGGCACACATTCCCCGTGGAGTTCACCGCGCCGGCGACGAAGGCGTCCACTGCGCCCTTTCGCACCATCATCGCGCCGTAGAAGAGCGGGTCACGAAGCGTTGCGAGCGCTGCTTCGGGGGTCAGGCCCTTGGCCTTGCGGAGTGCATGAAACTCGTCCGCATACTCCTTGAGAAACGGGGTTGCTGCCGCGTCGATGATCTCCACGCCCTCCAGCGACAATCCGCGGGCGGCGGCGTGAGCTCGCATCGTGTCGGGGTTGCCCAGGAGCGTGACGCGGGCGAGACCTTGCGCGGTTGCCAGCGCCGCGGCTTCGACCGTTCGTTCATCGTCGCCCTCTGGCAAAACGACGCGCCGAGGGGCGGCTTTGGCCTTCTCGCGAATCTGGTCCATGAACGCGCTCATCGGAATATCCTCGTCAAGGGTTACTGGGGGGGCGGCTGACTGGAAACACGGCCGTCCGTGGATCGGTGTGTCACGACCTTTTCGGATCGCTTCTACTGCTGCAACGGCCTGTGATGGTGGTGGGCCAACTAACCGGAATATTCGCGGACGTCGCAGCGCACATCGCTCGCAAGGCCTTACCCTTGCAGCACGATGCCAGACCGCACCGGAACCCCGAATCCGCGGAAATTCCGCGTGCGACCGCGCCAGCGGCTGCACCATTGTGGCGGCATATTAATGCGCTGCGTCACTCGTTGACAAACCCCGAATCCGCGGAAATTCCGGTTGCGACCGCTCCAGCGGCTGCACCGTTGTTGGGGGCATATTAATGCGCCGCGTCACTCGTTGACAAGGCGGATGCGCCGCTGGTCTCCCGTTGAGGGGCTGAGCTGCTGCTGGGGGAGGACTAGCCTGCCACGCGGGAGTTGCGGGGCGGTGACCCTCGGCGCGGCCCGTCTACAGTCTTTGGGCAGTGGTCCGAGCCGCGAACAGGACCAACGCGAGCGCGTCGGTGTGGGCGCAAAGCGGCACGCTACACCGAGTCGCAGACGCAGATGTTGCGCGTCACCTGCCGTGTCGACCCCACTTGCCCGAAACCTCTCAACGAACCTCGCCCGATGGCACGTCGTGGGGCGGAGTGTCTCCGGGGGGGGGCGCGGGCGGTGGAGGAGGCAGGGTCGCCGTCGAGGTGCGAGAGCCCAGGGCAGGTCCACCGTCCTCGCTGGTCAGATACGTGTAGCTTCGGAGGGAGTCCTCGTAGTGGCGCATCATCGTTCGCATCTGCTCGTTCGTGAGCTGGCCGGATGTGACTGCTCGCTCGGCCTGCCGCCTCACGGCCTCCACCATCTGATCGGGGTCGTACTGAACGTAGCGGAGCACCTCCGAGATGCTGTCGCCCTTGACGATATGTCGCACCTGGTAGCCCGCGTCCGTCAGTCTGACGTGTACGGCGTTGGTGTCGCCGAACAGGTTGTGCATGTCGCCCAGGATCTCCTGATAGGCGCCGTTGAGGAACATTCCGAGGAAGTAGGGCTCTCCGGGCGTCACGGCGTGCACGTCGAGGGTGTGCTTCTCCTCTTCGACGTCGATGAAGCTATCGATCATCCCGTCGCTATCGCAGGTGACGTCTGCCAGGGTCGCGCTGACCGTTGGCTCCTCGTCGAGGCGGTGAATGGGAATGATGGGGAAGAGCTGATCGATGGCCCAGACATCCGGGGCTGACTGAAAGATCGAGAAATTGCAGTAGTAGATGGCTCCAAGTGTCCGATCGAGATCATAGAGCTCCTCCGGCACGTGTTTCATGCGGCGGAGTGTCTTCTGAAGCTTCTCGCAGCAGTGCCAGTACAGGCGCTCGGCTTGGGCACGCTCGCGGAGGGAAACATAGCCGTACTTGAAGAGGCTCTGGGCCTCTTCCTTGGCTTGGTTCGCGTCATGCCAAGACTCCTGGACGTTCTTCGGCAGGATTCCTTGGTACGTCTCGTAGAGCTCCTGCAGCAGCCTGTGCGCAGCCGGGCCCGGGTCTTGGGGCTCGCCGAACCGCACTTCGTTGACCCCGACCACCTCGAAGATCAAGACCGAGTGATGGGCAGCGACAGCCCGACCGCTTTCGCTCACGATCGTCGGAGGCTTGACGTTGGCCTTGGTGCAAGCGTCCTGGATGTGAGCAACGACGTCCGCCGCGTACTCGTTCACCGAGTAGTTCTTGGAGGCGTGAAAGTCCGTCTGCGAGCCGTCGTAGTCGATGGCGAGGCCACCGCCGATATCCAGATAGCCCATTTTCGCGCCCATCTTCGCAAGCTCCACGTAGATGTTGGACGCTTCCTGCAGCGCGTTCTTGATGGGAATGATGCTGGAGATCTGGCTACCAATGTGGAAATGGAGGAGTTGAAGGCAGTCGAGCATGCCCAACTCCGAAAGACGGTCGACGACCTGAACGATCTCCGATGTCGTGAGGCCGAACTTCGCCCGATCGCCGGTCGAAGCACCCCATCGACCGATCCCCTTTGCCGTGAGTTTCGCCCGCACCCCGATGAGAGGGGCGATCCCGAGACGCTCCGACGCGAGCAGTACGAGCTCCAGCTCCTCGAAGCGTTCGAGCACCACGATCACGGTCTTGTCGAACTGGTGAGCGATGAGGGCGGTCTCAATGTATGTGAGATCCTTGTACCCGTTGCAGATGATCAGCCCGCCCTTGTCCTGCATCACCGAGAGCGCAATGAGGAGCTCCGGCTTGCTGCCAGCTTCGAGCCCGAACTGCCAGGGGCGACCGAACTCGACGATCTCTTCGATCAGGTGCCGCTGCTGGTTCACCTTGACTGGGAAGACGCCGCGGTAGGTGCCGCCGTACTCGTATTCCTCGATCGCAACCCGGAAGCACTCATTCAGCTTGCGGATGCGATCCGCCACGATGTCCGAGAAGCGAATGAGCAGGGGCAAATCGAAACCTCGGGCCTTGAGGTCCTCGGTGAGTGCATACAGATTGATGCTGCGTCCTCGTCGGGGATCGGCGCAGACCTCGATTTGCCCATTGGGGTTGACCGAGAAGTAGGGGGCACCCCAGCCTCGGATCTGGTACCGCTCCACGCTGCGCTGCGGGCTCCAATCACCATTGGACTTGCCGTTCGACTCTTTCATGGTGGGCCTCCTCGCGGCGAGTGCGGACGAATAAGGACGATTAGTGGACAGTAGCGCCCTTTTTGGCAGTTTCGCGCGCAGGAGCAAGCCCCAATCAGGGAGAATTTGCAAGTCCGGCAAACGAACGCGCATCAAACGGCTATTTGGCTTCGCCTCCGGCCCGAGGGGCGCGAGCCGCAGGGGCCGGCGTCACCGCGGGCTTTCCGGCAGGTGAACCGAACTGTCGTGAGGAGCGGGCGATTCGAGCTCCGACCAGCGAGCAGAATCTCGTTCAGGTCGGAGGCCAGAGTATTACGGGGAGCGCGCCCCGTTTCCACAGCGAGAGCCAGTCCATCAGACCTGCGACGGTGATGTGGACGAGGAAGCCCGCATAGATGCTTCGGGTACGCATCGCCAACGAGCCCAGGACGATCCCCGCAATGATGGCGCCGTTGGTCTCGAAATACGGCTTTCCGTAGTGGATCATGCAGTAGGGGACTGACATGGCGAAGATCGCTCCGGCTCCCATGGTCTTCCGGAGCGCGCCCACGATCCAACCCCGAAAGAAGGCTTCCAGCGCGAAGAACTGTGCGAAGTACATCGCCTCCCATGCCAGAAAGTCGAACCAGCTGCGCGAGCTCGTCTTGTAGAAGGGGTAGTATGAGCCGAAGTCTGGTTGGCTGGCGACCAGGAACATGGCTGGCACCACGAAGGCCAGGCAGAGCCCATATATCCAGAGGTGCGAGAAGAAGCCGCGCACGCGAAATCCGAGATCGAGGAGACTGTCCTTGGGGAAACACAGCTTCCAGATGGGGAAAGGCACCAGCACGTAGCCGATGATGCGCGCTCCAGACCACCAGGCGTACCCGAAGAGCTCGTCCCATTGGGCGAGGTTCGCGGACGAGGAGCCCCAGTGTGCCGTCATCACGCTAGGTCGGATGACCTTGTCGTAGAAACTGCGCCCGCCGTAGTACTCCTGCACGGTGAGGATGATGGCAGTGAGCACTAGGCAGACCATCGGGCGATAGTCGAACTGCCCGCTTTCCGCCTGAGTCCGACGGTGTTCGAGCGCCTCGGCGTCCAAGCGTCGCCACGTGTCGCGGAAGAACCACCACACGAGTGGTGCCATCGCGAGGATGATGGGCACCGGAACGAGCGCCTTGATGGGCGGGTACTCGACGATGGCGTCGAACCAGGACGGCACGTCCAGCTGTGCCAGCGGCAGAACCTCGGTGGAAGCGGGCAAAGGGGCTGGAGGTGCCATGGTTCGGGAGACGCTCGGTTCAGCCTGACACTATGCCTGTTTGGCTGCGAGTCTTGCTGCCTGTACGATCCGCTCGATGCTTCTCTCACGGCCCAGGAGTTCGAGAACGTCGAACAGCGGGGGGCTCGCAGCACGACCGGTTACTGCCACCCGGAGGGGCTGAGCTACGTCCTTCATTTTGATTTGCTCGGCGTCCGTCCAGTTCCTCAGTGACTCTTCGAGGGTGGTGGCCTTGAAATCACGGGTCTCCCTGAACAACTTGGCAGCGCGTTCGAGATGCGACGCCGCCGCCGGAACGAGGAACTTCTGGCGCGCGGCCGGCTCCAACTCCGGTGGCTCCCTGAAGAAGAAGTCCAGGGCATGGGCGGCTTCGACGAAGGTTCTGGCGCGCTCGCGGATGGTGGGTAGGCAGGCCACGACGTGCTGCTTCGTCGGACCGAGCCCGCGAGTGGCGAGGAACGGCTCCAGCTCGGTGGCGTAGTCATCGGCCGAGGTGAGGTGCTCCTGCTTGAGGTGTTCGAAGTTCACGTCCAGGAACTTCTTCTCGTCGAACTTCCCGTCGCTCTTACTGACGCGGCTCCAATCGAACAGCCGCAGCAGGTCGGAGCGGGAGAAGATCTCCTGGTCCCCGTAGGACCACCCGAATCGGACCAGGTAGTTGATGACGCCCATGGGGCTGTACCCGCGGTCCCGGTAGTCTTGGACGCCCACCGCCGCGTGCCGCTTGCTGAGCTTCTCGCCCTTGGGAGAGAGCATCATCGGGAGGTGGGCAAACTCGGGGGGCTTCCAACCGAAGGCCTCGTAGAGCAGGATTTGGAGCGGGGTGTTGCCGATGTGATCGCGACCTCGAGCGACGAGGGTGATGTCCATGAGGTGGTCGTCGACGACCGCACCGAGGTTGTAGAGCGGGAACCCATCGGAGCGCATGATCACGAAATCCTGCAGCTCCTTGTTGGGGGTCGTGATCTTGCCGAAGACCTTGTCGTCGAAGCTGACGGCGCCGTCGCGCGGCGACTTGAACCTGATGACATGGGGGAGATCGGGCTCGTCTTTGCGATCACGGCACGTTCCCGGATAGGTGAACTGCGCCTTGGGGTTCTGAGCCTTCAGCGCGGCGCGAGCCTGGTCCAGATCGTCCTTTGTGCAGTAGCAGCGGTACGCCTTGCCCGCTTTCAACAGACTCTCGACGGCTTCGCGGTACTGGGCGCGGCGATCGCTCTGGAAATACGGGCCGTAGCTCCCGCCCGCTTCGGGACCCTCATCCCAGTCGAGGCCGAGCCAGCGCATGGACTCCAAGATGGCCTTCACGCTCTCGAGGCTGCTGCGTTCTTGATCGGTATCTTCGACCCGCAGGATGAAGGTCCCGCCTTGGCTTCGTGCCCAAAGCCAGTTGAACAGCGCTGTGCGGGCGCCGCCAATGTGTAGGTATCCACTAGGAGAAGGGGCGAATCGGACTCTGGGACCCATGGCGCCCGCGACTACCACAGTGGGGGTCCAGCGTCATGCTCGGCGTGTCTCGGGCCGGCCCCCGCGCGCCCAGGAGGGTTACCAGATGACCGAATGGCTGCCGAGGCAGTGCAGCCGGTCGAACAGCTGAACCCACCACTTGGGTGCTGGACGGGTGGCCTGTCTTCTCGTGTTCAACCTGGGCGGCCAATGGGTCGCTTGCGGCATGCTGCTGCGATGGGCTACATCTCTCCTCTGTCGGAGATCCAAGTCCGGGTGACCCGGGATTTCCGACACAGGAGCGGTTGCGCAACAGGTGAGCAGTTGCTAAGAAGCGCGCCCTCCCTGCCGGTTTTGGAGCCGGCGCCCCCGGAGCAACGACGATGAAGAAGTCCCCCCTCGCCACGGTAAAAGAGCGCTTCGAGACCAAAGAGAAGCTCGTCGGAGCAGTGCAGGAGCTCGCCAACGAGCAGCTCTGGCTCAGTCGCGTGAACGAGGTGAAGGGTCTGGAGCGAGTCTCGAACGCGAAGCTCCTCCGCCTGCATCGGGTGTTGACCCAGGTCAAGGAGCGCTTCGGTTCTCGCGCCAACCTGGTGGACGCGATTCTGTCCCTCGAGAAGCGCACCAAGGACGTGGGCTACAAGGCACGAATCGAGGGATATCCTCTGCCTCGACTGCTGGACATGCAGCAATCTGCAGAGCGCGCCAGCAAGCGCGCTGCGAGCAGGCCAGCGGCTTCCGCCAAGAAGAAGGTGGCGCGTTCTCGCAAGGCCAAGGTCAAGGCTGCCGCAGCAGCCTGACGCGGTTCTGCGGAGGAAACGCCAAACAGCCCCCAGCTTGCCGTTGCTGCGCCGCGAGAGCGCGCGGAGCGTACCAGAGTGCGCGAGCACGCACCGCGACCGCCAACGACGCATCCGCGGATGCCGCACCCTCTGGCTGGGCTTGTTGAGTCTCTTCTCCGATATGTCGAACCGCACCGACCCCTTGTCGATGCGGTTTCCTGTTGTCGCGCCTGTGGTCCGTTTCGTACCCGATATCGGCGACGGGCCTGCCTGAAGCCCTCCAGATTACCCATGGGCGGGGGGGGCGATCGCTCTGTGGTGGGAGCACGGAACAATGGCAGGCTGACGGGTGGAGCGAGGATGGGGCTCGACGACGGGCGGGCTCAGCGTGAAGGGGAGCCTGCAAGAGCCCGTTCCCGAAGAGCCGGACTCCGTTCGTTGGTGGGTGCTCTGGTTGCCCGGGGGATGTGCTCATTCGGTTCAGCGGCTGCACAGCCGTTGGCTGCTCTATCCCTTTGCCAGCTCCGCGAGGTGCTCCTGGGAGCACCGGGCCGCGTCGTCATAACCGCGGCGCATGTCCGCGACGATGCGATTCTCGATGAGGCCGCCGACACCAAACACGTTGGCAGTCACGGTGCCGTCGAAGATCCTCCTCACGCTGGTTGCGCCGACGGGTTCACACCAGAGTTCCCCGTTGACCGATAGCTTGTCCGCGAGGCGATTGGGGATCGCTCGCACCTCGTAGCGCTTGGTCTTCTTGTCAAAGCGCCCCTCTTCTCTGTAACCGAAGCCCTCTCCGATGAGCTTCTTGATGGCCCCGGGCAGCTCCCCGAGGGGCGGAACGAGCTCGATCACTCGACGAATCGAAGCCTCGTCCTCCTGAATCTCCAGTTGCCGCCAGGCCTGATAGCCGAGGCGGTTCAGGTACATCGCGCGGTTGAACTCGGCGTCGAAGAAGATCCTGTCCCAGAAGACCTCGGGAGTGCATTCGAACACGTGCTCGACATGGATGCTCGCCATGCGCGCATCATAGGTGGACGTCACCGATTGTCACCACCAGCGTTGGGTGATACGACCAGAAGGCCAGTACGGTGTTCCGTGCACCACGCCATCAGCCATGCAGCCGAGCCAGAGCCAGCAACCGGGGCGGCGAACGCCGGTGCCCGACGAGGCGGGTCCCAGCGCGAACGCCGGGAACGGCGTGCTGGTCCAGCGCCTTCCAGGCTGGACGCGGCAGGTCTGGATCGTCCTCCACAAGGACCTGCTGATCGAGCTTGCCACCGGGGAGGTCGTTACCACTAGCGCCTTCTTCGCGGTGCTGGTGGTGGTTGCCTCGTCGCTGTCGTTCTACGGGGGGCCGGAGGGCGGACGCTGGGTTGCAGCCGGAGTCATCTGGATTTCGGTCGCGTTCGCCACGATTCTGGCGCTTGGCCGTAGCTGGCAGCACGAGCGTGATGAGGGGGCGCTCGAGGGGCTCGTGGCCGCGCCACTCTCGCCCAGCGCCGTGTTCGCGGCCAAGACGGCGGGTTTGATCATCTTCCTCGGCATCGTCGAGGTCGTCGTTCTTCCGATCACGGCACTGTTCTATTCAATAGATGTCGGCGAGTCCGGCCTTGGCTTGGTCGTCGTTGCAGTCGCCGCAACTCCGGGAATCGCAGCGTCCGGTAGCCTGTTTGGAGCGATGACCGTTCGCACTCGAGCGAGAGATCTGATGCTGGCGATTGTCCTGTTTCCTCTTCTCGCTCCGACGCTGATGGCGGCGATCGCCGGGACGCGCCAGCTGCTCGTTGGTGACAGCATCGCGGAGATAGGAGACTATCTGAAGATCATGCTACTCTTCGACGCCGTTCTCGGGCTGCTGGGTGGGATGTTGTTTGGGGTCCTCGTGAACGACTGAATCAGGGAGATACGAAATGGCGCGCGAAAGCCTCTACATCATTCATGGCACCGGGCCTGACCGAGTCGGTCTGGTGGGTGCGATTGCCAAACCCATCGCAGATGCGGGAGGCAACATTGTGGATGTCCGACAGGACGTGCTCCACGGGCTCTTTACGGTCTTCGTGGTGGTGGACCTAGCTGTCTGTGAGCTGCGCGTTGCCGAGCTCGAGGAGATGGTTCGTCAGATCTCGGAAGACACCGAACTGACCCTCAAGGTCGACGATTTTGTACCGATTCCGCGCTCCCTGAACAAGCAGAGCATGCTCATGGTGCTCATTGGTCGGGACAGACCTGGGGTGACCGCGCTCCTGACCGAGACCTTGGGCAAGTATCGCATCAACATCGAAAGCGCGCAGATGATTGCTCGGGAGGGCGTGTTCTTGGTGGAGCTCCTGACGGACGTGAGCAGTTCGGCGCTTCCGCTGCCAAACGTTCAGGCTGCACTCACGCAGTCCATGACGACGATGGGCATGCGCACCATGTTCCAGACCGACAACGTCTTCATCAAGAAGAAGCGGGTCGTCGTGTTCGAGGCGACAACGAGCTTGCTGGGCAGGGCCGCAATCGCTGAGCTCATGGCACAGGCCACCATTGCTCCGAGCGAGGTTGCGGCGGCCTATCCGGTGTTGGAGCCTCAGCAGGTTCTGCGGCAGGCGGCAAGGTATCTCGATGGCGTTCCCTCCGACGTCCTTGGTGAGGTCGCCGCCGCGCTGCGCCCCAGCCCCGGCACCGTCGAGCTCGTGCAGACCCTGAAGACCATGGGGTACGTGACGGTCCTCGCCACGCCGAGCTTCGACGTGCTCGCCGCACGATTCAAGGTGGTGACGGGTCTCGACGACGTCCTCAGCATTCCGCTTGCCGTCGACGACGATAGCCGGCTGTGCATCGGGGAGCTCGGGTCCGAGGAGGCGCTGGGGCGTTCCCCCACCGAGCTCGTCGCCGAGCTGTCCCGCGTGAACGGAGTGAGTTCGCAGGACGTCGTGGTGGTCTCCGATCAGGGCGAGGCAACGAGTTCGGGGATCCGGGTCGAACCGGATCTGAGCGCGATCCTCTGCCTCTTCAACGCGCGCAGTCTAAGCCGGACGAACTTGCTCGGGCTCATCGGCGCAGTCGGCCTTCCGCGCCTCTGAGGGGGCGTACAGCTCGAACTCTGGGGTACCCAATGAGATCCGATATCGAGATTGCACAGGAATCGACGATGCGACCCGTGGCAGAGATCGCGGCGCTCGTCGGTCTCGACCCTGCGCAGGTTGTCCCCTATGGACACCATATCGCGAAGGTCCCGCCCGGGGCGTTCGAGGGTGCGGTGGACTGCCGGGGGAAGCTGATCCTCGTCACGGCTATGACGCCGACCTCCAAGGGAGAGGGGAAAACGACCACGACCATTGGGCTCGGGCAGGCGCTGCGGCTCTGTGGGGCGCGCGCCATGATCGCGATTCGGGAGCCATCTCTGGGGCCTTGTTTCGGGGTCAAGGGCGGGGCCGCGGGAGGGGGATACTCGCAGGTCCTCCCAATGGAGGATATCAACCTCCACTTCACCGGGGACATCCACGCGGTCAGCATCGCGCACAACCTGCTCGCGGCACTCGTCGACAACCACCTCCACCAGCGTAGCGCACCGGCGCTCAATCCTCGAAGGGTCAGCTGGAAGCGCGTCATGGATATGAATGATCGCGCTCTCCGGAGCATCGTGATCGGTCTTCAGGGGAGCGGCAGCAACGGGGTGATGCGGGAAGACGGTTTCGAGATCACCGCCGCATCGGAAGTCATGGCAATTCTGTGCCTGGCGCGCGACATTGAGGACCTCAAGGCACGCCTCGGCAACATCCTGGTGGGATATGATGAGCTCAAGCGGCCCGTGACCGCGAGCGCGATTGGCGCTCCCGGGGCCATGGCGACTCTGCTCAAGCATGCGATGAACCCGAACCTCGTGCAGACCATCGAAGGCGCGCCTGTCTTCGTGCACGGAGGTCCGTTCGCGAATATCGCTCACGGCTGCAACACACTCGTTGCCACGCGAGCGGCATTGCGTCTCGCTGACTATGTGGTCACGGAGGCCGGGTTCGGAGCCGATCTCGGTGCCGAAAAGTTCTTCGACATCAAGTGTAGGATTGGCGGGCTCACTCCAGCCGCTGCCGTGCTCGTAGTGACTCGTCGAGCATTCGCGCTTCACGGCATCGAGAACGTGCAGAAACACGTCGAAAACATCCGGGCTTTCGACGTGCCCGTGATCGTGTCGATTAACCGATTCCTCGGAGACTCGCCGGACGAGTTAGAGGATATTCGTCGCCGGCTCGCGGAGTCGGGGATCGACTCGTGTGTCACCGACTACCGGGAGAGCGGCGGCAGCGGTGGCCTCGAGCTAGCGGAGCGGGTCCGGGCTCTGGCGGACGAACCTTCTCGGTTCAGGCTGCTCTATGACACCAGTGCGCCCCTTGCGGACAAGATCCGAACCATCGCGACCCTCATCTACGGAGCCGATGGGGTGGAGTTCAGTAGCGTCGCCAAGCGCACGCTCCAGGAGCTCACCGATCTGGGCTACGGGGGATTGCCCGTGTGCATGGCCAAGACCCCGATGTCGCTCTCGGACGATCCCAAGGTTCCAGGGCGGCCGCGAGGCTTCAGTATTACCATCACCGGAGCGAAGGTATCTGCCGGAGCGGGCTTCGTGGTGGCCTACTGCGGAGACGTCATGACGATGCCCGGGCTTCCGAGAGTGCCGGCTGCGCTCGCCATTGATGTCGACACCGCAGGCAGCATCTCTGGGTTGTTCTGAACCAGTCCAGCTAAATCACCGAGCGCGATTCTGGAACAGCCGATCGCGAACATCGCGAGATTCGTGGCCGAATGTGAGCGGGAGCGATGTGACATCTGGAGGATAGGCGGACGCGCCTGCGGGAGCGCGATGGTGGTTTCGGGGTCGCTAACCACGGGGATGCGGCATCGAGGTATTGAGCAACGGCGCCGCACAGCGATTCGAGCGTTT
>CAYRKE010000053.1:26492-39892 GCA_964424695.1 uncultured Polyangiaceae bacterium | reverse complement strand
CAGGCGGCGTAGGTGTTGGAAATGTTGTGAGATTCAACCTGTTTGTCGCTCTAGTTGTCTTCTCTCCCGAGCTAGCGAGGTGCGGCACCGCGCACGGAGCTCTCCTCCCCTGGCGCCAGAAGCGCATGCGTGCCAAGAGGAACTCCAATGCTGGACGAAACGACCGGACACTTGACCTTGAACCAGAATGCAATGTTCGAGGCCACTCCGCTCAGTGTCTCGAAGTTGCCTTGGCCCTTGGCAATGATCAGCTGAGCCCGTTCGAACCGCCGCCGGAACGACTCACTGCAGTCAGCAAGAATGGTGCCCGGGGCGTCGGAGCCGTTGTCGATGACCTCGACGAGCTCGTGCATCCTCACCTCTCGAGCGTCGTCCATCGTGGCATCGTTGAGCACCGGCGTCCCTCGCACGGCCACCGTGACGCGATGTGGGCCGAGCTGCTCGATAGCCAAACGGTCAACTGCGATCTCTCCTGCGTTGTCCGTGAGGTAGAGGATGTGCTCGGCCTTCGCCGCGGCAGCCCGAAACGCCACCCAATCGCCGAACGTCTCCACGGCCGAAGCTCCGCACAGAGCCCTCCGCACATCATCGTCAGTAATCGACGAACTGACGCCCATGTCAATCGCGTTGGCGACCACGGCCAGCTTCGCGGCTGCTAGCAGTGGATCCTCTGATTCCTGCACGAGTTCGGCGAGCCGCGGCAGAGCGTCCATGGCCATACGGTTGAAGCGCGTCTTGGCGCTACGGTACGGATCTTCTGCGCCAGTCAGCTCGCGAAGGCGCCGGTGGATGCGCTGCGCCACAAAAGGCGGCGACTCACCAAGGTCGAGCTCAGCCGCTAGTCGCAGAACCTCTCGCACGGTGCGCTCGTGCAGCTGAACGTCCTGTGAAACAATGCGCGCCGCCTCCAGGCTCTGGCGCAAAAAGCACGGAACGCAGTCAAGATAGGTCTTCATCCGAGAAGTCTCGCTCGCAACGACCGTTGCGGCATCAAGCTGCGTGCGGTATCGCTGCCTCGCGAGGAGGCGCCATGAATCGAGGGTATGTACACGTCTACACGGGTGATGGCAAGGGCAAGAGCACGGCGGCCTTTGGTCTCGCCGTTCGCGCGATCGGTGCCGGGCTCTCCGTCTGCGTCATTCAGTTCATCAAGAGTATGGACTATCACGAGCTTCGTGTTCTGAGGCAGGTTGGGGTTCAGCTGCACCAATTTGGGCGAGGTTGCTTCATCATGAGTACGCCACAGCCGGAAGACAGGGTCATGGCTGCCCGTGGAGCAACGTTTGCGCGCGAACTCCTGAGCGGCACCCCACCCGATGTGCTCATTCTTGACGAAATCAACGTGGCTTGCCAGCTTGGCCTCCTGGAGGCAGTCGACGTGGTCCGAATACTCGAGTCCAGACCGCCCACAGTCGAACTCATCTGTACGGGGCGCGGCGCTCCACCTGAACTCATCGCCGCGGCCGATCTGGTCACCGAGATGGTCAATCGGAAACACTACTTTGAGATGGGGGTTCAGGCGCGGGACGGAATTGAGCGGTGACCCCACTGCCGGGGATCGTCACCTCAATGCTCGTGTGCGAACAGGGCAATCACGCCAATTCCCAGAGAGACGAGTAAAAGATCCAAGAGCGTGAGCGTGAAGCTCGACTTGCCCCGTTGCGCGGGAATCAGGTCCGCCAGAGCCACGTAGAGGAAGCCGGCTGCTGCGAAAGCGAGCAAGTACGGGCCGATTCCACGCATCTGCGAGAGAAAGAAGTACCCGAGTAAGCCCCCTAGCAGCGAGGTTAGGCTCGATACGGAGTTGAGAAGGAGCGCGCGGCGTCGGCTGTACCCGCTGCGCAGATACACGACGAACTCACCGAGCTCCTGTGGCACTTCGTGGGCGATGGTGGACAGTGCCACCGTGATTCCGAGGGGCACGGAGCTGAGAAAGGCCCCAGCTATCACGACACCGTCAACAAAATTGTGGAAGGCGTCACCGACCAGCAGAAGCGGCCCGGAGCTCGCGTGAACGTCGCAATCGTGCTTGTGACAGTGGCGCCAAACCAGCAGCTTCTCGAGAATGAAGAAGGTAACGACTCCGGCCAAGATTGCCGTCGCTATGGTAGAAGCCGGAAGCGCCTCGGCGGCATGCGGGACCATTCCGAGCAGCGCAGTTCCGAGCAGTGTACCTGTGGAGAAGCTGATTAGCCGTGGTAGAGCAGAATCGAGATGAGACGGACGCACGCTCAGGACCGTCCCGGCCAGGAGCACCGACACGAGTCCTCCCGCCAGAGATGAGATGACGATCCACCAGAGCGTCACTTCACTCCCGCCCTAGATTCCGCAAACCCATGCAATCGTCCGTTGCCCAGCCTGCGCAACCCCGTGGCTGCAGAATCGTGACGCTGTGCTTGTCAAGGGTACGCATACCATTCCCGCCCACCACCATCACGCGGCTCCCGTCTTTGCTGAGCATTGCCTCTGCCAAGCCACGCACCAGAGAGCCGATGGGCTTGAGAGCTCGTGCAGGTGGTGACCCACCCATTGGGCGGAGAGAGCAAGGGCCTGCCCACGTGCGAAGACATCGCAGCGAATTATGGTCATATACACACAACTGTCAAGCGGAACAGGGCAGAGCGTGTCCCTCTCGTCCGGTTCCCGGGCGCCGTTGGCGCATCGGCCTTTCCAAGCGTGGCACGCGCAACTGGATGTCGTGCAAGCGCCCTTCCGGCCTGGCTCGCCTGAGCAACCGAGCTTGCCAGCACGTCGCAAGCGCGCAGCTCCATTCTCTGCGACCGGCCCATCGGCAGCAGTTGCAGCACCTCACAACGGCACACTTGCTCGTTACCAGCGGCTCAGAAGTGTTTGCGGGCGCGATCGTCTGTCGCACCTATACCGTGAACGTCAGTAGCCCGGAGCCCGCGATACTGGATCCGCCGGCACCGTCATGACCGTCTCTTCCGAGGGACCCCACTCCGGGGTCATCATAAGCGCCTGACGTGACTGACTCGTCGACGAACGCCGCGTCGTGCTGGCGCGACCAGCGATCGGAGTCATGTTGATGGGCTCCATACCCATCAGAGTTGCCCAGTCTCCCGTGTCAGATGCCTCTGCCACGCTTCTCTGCACGTAGTGGAAGAAGCTGGTTTCTGGATATGACATCGGTCCCGGGAGAGCGGTGCCGAGTGACTCGTCGCCGGTCTCCTGAGCAGCGCGAGTTGCGCGTACCTGCGATTCGATCCGCTGCGGGAAATCTCGAGATGTGATGGTCTCCGCTGGCGGGGCACCTCTATCGCAAGCCCCCGTCAGCATCATCCCCAGGAGTGCCAATTCTGCAGCAATGCGTTTCATGCTGCGCCTCCTTTCTTTGCCCTAAACCCAAATGTACGGCTCGAAAACCGAGGGCGCAATGCATTCGCGGCTGACTCCTTGCCGCTCAGTATCGGCCGCGCAGATCAAACGCGTCGCCTCGCACGCGCTTGGCGCTTTCGGCGCGTTTGCCGTGCGTCAAGCGAAGGTCGCCCCGTTATCCGTGGGGTGACTCATGGCCGTTTCTTGCATATACCCATAACGGCTGACCGGAGCAAACCACTCGATGTCCTTTGGCAAGCCCCGACCAAGACTTCGGCGAACCAACGCTGCGCCCGCGGCGTGCCGCCGAACGTTCGCGAAGGGGAACCCGCTCAGGTGCTCCTGGCAGGATCGACGGGGGCGGAGCCCCCGACGCTGGAGATCTGCCGCAATCGAGCCACTGTCTCCCTAAACGCGCGCTGGGCGGTGTCGATGTCATGATCGCTCGTCTCCCGCCCGAGGGAAACTCGCACTGTCCCTTGTGCCTGCTGTGGCGTCAGGCGCATGGCCCGCAGCACGTGCGAAGGCTCGGGTTCCCCGGTTGAGCAGGCCGAACCCGTGGACACGCAGACGCCGCGCACATCGAGCCCCAGAACGACGGACTCGCCATCAATGTCTTGAAAGCTCAAGCTCGACGTGTTGGGGACCCGCGCCGTGCCAGCACCGTTTACCCGCACGCCGTGAATCTCCGACAGTAACGCTCGCTCGAGACGGTCGCGCAAGCACGTTTGGCGACGGGCTTCCGCCTCCATCCCCTCGAGGCTGAGCGCAAGCGCCTCGGCAAAACCGACGATCGCGGCAACGTTCTCCGTACCAGCACGAAGCCCCTGCTCCTGCCCACCACCCGTGATCAACGGCGCGAGCGGGGTCCCTTTACGCACGCACAAGGCTGCAGCCCCCTTGGGTCCGTACAGCTTGTGTGCTGATAGGGAAACCAGATCCGCTCCGAGCCCAGCAAGCTCAAAGGGTAGCTTTCCTACCGATTGAACGGCGTCAATATGCATGACAACGCCCCGACGCCGCGCAATGGCCGCGATCTCCTCCACTGGCTGGATGACTCCAGTCTCGCTATTGGCATGCATCACGCTCACCAGCACGGTGTCCGAGCGCCAGCTCCTCTCCAGCAATTCGACATCCACCACACCGTTCGCACTCACCGGCACGTAGGAAACCTGGTAGCCGGCATCCTCCAGGTCCTTGCAGGTATGGAGTACGGCGTGGTGCTCAATCGCGGAAGTCACGATGTGCCTCCCCTTGCCGCGGAGCGCTCGCGTCACGCCGCGCAGCGCCCAGTTATCCGCCTCGGTCCCGCTCGAACAGAAGAAGACCTCGGAGGCCTGATAGCCAAGCATGCTGGCAATCCGCGCCCGAGCGCCCTCGACCGCAACCCTCGCCCGATTGCCGAAGCGGTAAGGGCTCGACGGGTTTCCCCAGAACTCGCTGAGAAATGGGGCCATCGCCTCGAACACGCGGCCCGCGACCGGTGTGGTGGCGTTGTGATCCAGATAGATCATGTCACCGTCCGCCTCCGCTCCCAGTCCTCGATAGCGGCCAGCAGCGCCCGTACACCGAGCAGCGAGCAGTGCCTCTTCCTTTCGGGAATGCCGCCCAACGCGTCAATGACGTCGTCGTCGGTGATTCTCCGAGCTTCGTCGATGGGCTTGTTCTCGGCCAGCACGGTCAGCATGCTACTGGTTGCGATCGCCCCTGGGCAGCCGAAGGACTTGAAGGCGATTCGTGCGATCCGCTCCTCACGCACCGCGATCCACAGCTTCATCTGATCCCCACACGAGGGGTCACCCACAACCCCGAAACCGTCAGTGTCTGGCTCGGAAAGCTCCCCCACGTTGCGCGGGTTCTCGAAGTGATCGACCACGATCTCGTTGTAGAACAGTACTGGGCCTCGCTGTGCGCTCGGCTCGCGGCGCGTGTCGTCTCTCTCGTCTGCCATGGGCTTCCTGCATGCGACCCTTGTGTTGGAACCAGGCCGCAACGCGACCTATGAGTCCGCAGCCCTCTTGTCAAGAATCTGCGTCCGGCTGGTTCTACCACAGCGAGGCTGCCTGTGTTTCGAAGGCTCGCAGAACACACTCGAGTCAACTCCCGCTCTACCTTTCCGGAGCGCGCGCTCCGGCCGCGCGCTTCGCCGGAGCATGTGACCCATGGATGGCAGCTCTGACGTGCTGCCACAGCTCGACAATGTCCATGGCGGCTGGTCCTCCACCATACTCGACCACAGACAGTTGCCTGACTTGCGCCGCGATCACCGAATCATCGTAACGGATGCGACCAAGCACCGGGATAGACCGGCGGGTCGCCTCGGCCTCAATCGCAGCCGCGATCTCCGGATTGATGTCCACCTTGTTGATGCACACTGCTGTCTCGACGCCCAACTGCCTACAAAGCTCGGCCACGCGCTCCAGGTCATGGAGACCCGACAGGGTTGGCTCAGTGACTACGAGCACCATGCGTGCACCAGAGATCGACGCGATCACTGGACAGCCAATTCCCGGAGATCCATCGCAAATCAGCAGCGATCGATGCGCACGCTGACCTCGTGCCTTCGCCTCACGCCGGACGAGTGAGACGAGCTTCCCGCTGTTCTCCTGGGCGATACCGAGACGCGCGTGGACCAGGGGACCATGCCGCGTTTCCGAGACGAACCATTCGCCGTTCGTCGTAGGCACGAGGCGGATGGCGTGCTCTGGGCAGATGTCAGAGCAGACCCCGCAACCCTCACACGAAAGGCCATCCACGTGGTATTGGACGCCCGTTTCGGTAGACGGCGCGACGATGGCGCCAAAACGACAATGCTGGGAGCATAGCCCACATTCGGTGCAGGCAGCGGGCTCGATCACAGCCGTCGCGCCACCGGAGAAGGAGCGACGTTCTAGGACCTTGGGGCTCAGCACCAAGTGCAAATCAGCCGCGTCGACATCGCAGTCGGCCATCGCCGCGTTCTCCGCAAGTACTGCGAATGAAGCGACGACACTCGTTTTCCCGGTGCCACCTTTTCCGCTGATTACCACCAGCTCATCAAGCTCTTGCTTCCTTCCGAGCCGCACCATCTCCGAGAGAAGGGAACCCTGACTCGACTCCTCAGCATAGGGGACCACCGGCTTTGGAACACACCGCAACGGTTTGGTCTGCGCCAGTGCTCGGAGGCGCTCGTGCAGCGCCAGAAACTGGGCTCTGAGCTCAGGAAGCGCATTCGAACACAGCTCACCGCGTGAGTACGCCTGGGCAATCAGACGGCTATTGGCGATCTCCAACAGAATGGGGATCCCCTGTTGCGCACAGTACTCATACACGGCTCGCTCGCCAGTTCCGGCGCGGTTGATCGCCACGCCAAAAGGGACTCCGAGTTCCCGAACCGTCTCCACCGCCAGTCTCAAGTCGTTGAGGCCGAAGGGGGTTGGCTCAGTAACCAGAAGCACGACGTCGGCTGCTTGCGCGACAGCAATGACCGGGCAGGACGTGCCAGGCGGCGCGTCCATCACGACGGTTGCGACGTCCGGCATGGTCTGCAGCACCGCGCGAATCACCGGCGGCGCCATGGCCTCTCCCACCTGGAGCCGTCCTTGAACAAAAGTCACCTGGCCAGCTACGCCTTGTTCCACGCACCCGGTGACGCGAGGCACTTCACGGATGGCGCCCGTTGGACAAGCCAAAGCGCACCCACCGCAGCCGTGGCACAGCTTGGGGAAGGTCATCACCATGTTCGGAAGCGCAACAATGGCGGAATAGCGACAGGCCTTGCTGCACGCGCCGCAGAGGGTGCAGCGAGACGTATCGACCTCTGGCACGGGAGTCGATACGTCTCGCGTCCCCTGAATGACCGGACCAAGGAAGATGTGGCCGTTCGGTTCTTCGACATCGCAATCGGCATAGGCCGTGCGAACGCCGCTCTCTGCAAGAACCACGGCCAAGTTCGTAGCGATCGTCGTCTTGCCGGTTCCACCCTTTCCGCTAGCGATGGCGATGCGTAGCGGTCTACTCATTGTCGGGCTCCACTCGGCTCTTCTTGGCCGCAGCCCAGTCCCCGAATCGCCGTCATCAGGCACCGGAGGCCATGCCAGAATGATTCCCGACATCCGGCCCCGCCGCCGGCTGGTAGAGGCCCGACTTGAAGTTCGCGATAACCTCGGAAACCGGACCGCTACATCCCACGATCACGTCGATGCCAGCCGCGCTCAAGGTCTGATGTGCGTTGGGCCCGCAGTGCCCCGTGAGCACGACTCTGACTCCCCGATGGGCGATCTGTTGAGCGGTCTGGATGCCCGCGCCCCCACTGAGCGCGCTGTTCTGGTTCGAGACGACGTCGACGCTCATGTCGTCGGTTTCGACGATCAGGAGGGTCGAACACCGGCCGAAACGCGGGTCGACGGCAGACTCCAGAGTACTGCCCGTTGCACTGACCGCAACCTTCATTCGGGTACCTTCGTGGCTGTTCCACGCATGAACTCCTCCAGCTCCGCGATCTTCGATCTCAGCTCGTCCAGCGTCCGCTGAAGACCGGCAGCCTGCAGCCTCAGCACGTCGAGGGTCTGCTCCTTGGCGGTGGTCGCCGTGCTTCGGACCTCGGAACTCGCTTGGTTCAACGATGTGTGCTGCGCACTCGTGAGGCCTGTCGCAGAGGACGCTTGTCGAAGCCACCAGCCCCAGCCGCGACCTTGACCTCGACCCATGCCAAACCCTCCACTGCCCGAGCGGAACTCCGTTGGCCGCGCTGCACCTCCGCACCGCCCTTGTCCTCTTCCTGTCATCGGGCCTTGACCCATGGGCCCCCATCCATTTCTTCCGGGCATATCGTGTACTCCTTCATTGTGCGAATCGAGGCCAGGCGTTACACAGCGATCGAGCTACCTGCGTCGGGCGACCTGCTTCGCAAGCACAGACTCAGCACGAAGCGTGCCGCGCGCCCTGGCGAGACGCCGGCACTGCAATCATTCGGGGTTGTGCCACTGCCGAGCGAGCTGGAGCGCCCTGACAGAGTCGCATTCTGGCGACACTGCTCCCCATCGGTGGCGGAAAGAGGAGACTCTGCGTGAGTGTCCACGACGCTTCGAGCCCGTTCGGCAAGAGCATCCGCTCGTACCCGCTCCCGGAGGGAGGGGCGCCAACCCACCCTGGACACTGCACAGTCACTCGGTACTCCTGATCCAGAGCGCTTCAGAGGTGCATGAGGAGAGCGCTCAACGCGGCGACGCCACATCGCAGCCACCTCGCCGGCTGCTGCTCGCGCATCCATGCTGTCACCCCCGCCGATCTGTAACATCCATGCAGCAGAGGAACGACGCTCATCACTTCCTTCGTCCACGGCCCGGTAGGCCTCCCCGACC
The DNA here is from genome assembly GCA_964424695.1 of uncultured Polyangiaceae bacterium. Lineage (GTDB taxonomy): Bacteria > Myxococcota_A > Polyangia > Polyangiales > Polyangiaceae > JAEWRL01. Next base: position 31,214 of record CAYRKE010000053.1, on the reverse strand, counting down.
CGATGACGATACTGCACTTCGAGTGCGGAACGCGATCCCCCCGAGCCGCTCAAGCGGGTGTGGTACGAAGCGTAGAACGCGAAGAAGCCGACTGAGTGTCGTCGCCGCGGTTGATTGACTCCTCCACGCTCTACGCTCCGGCCAACTGAGCAAGCAAAATTGGTGCCACCGACTGCAGATGCTGTTCCCTGCGGCTTGGTCCTCACCGGATCGGATCGGCTACCCAACCGTCGGTCGTATGCCCGAGCCTCGACCGCTAGAATCCCTTGACTGTTGTGAGCATATGCCCATAATGCCCCAACGAGGTTAGAAGACGTGGCACGACCGTACTGTTGCCGGCGCATCGCCGGACGGCCGGTAGCGGCGGTATTCAAACCAATCGGCATCCCGGTGCGCGACCTGGAAGAGGTCGTGATGAGTCTCGACGAGTTCGAGGCCATACGGCTTGCGGATTTTGGCGGCTTCTATCAAGAGCAGGCAGCCGAACGAATGAGCGTGTCTCGAACAACCTTCAGCCGAATCATCGACGCTGCTCATCGAAAGATGGCTGATGCCCTAGTGCACGGCAAAGCGCTGCGCATCGAGGGGGGGCCAGTGCAGGTGGAATGCCATCAGCGCCTCCGGCCGCTTGACGAACCAGACCCATGACGGGGCGAGCTCCCCAAAGGAACAACACCTATGAACCTATGTGTACCCATCGAAGCAGACTCGGGCCTCGTGAGCCCTGTGTGCGCCCACTTCGGCTCTGCGCCAGCGTTCATGATCGTGGAGGCCGAGACAGGCAGCTATCGCGTGATCGTCAACACCAACCAGCACCATGGGCACGGCATGTGCGCGCCGCTTCAAACACTTCAGGGTGAACAGATTGATGGCATGGTCGTTGGAGGGATCGGCATGGGTGCACTGAACAAGCTCAATGCTGCCGGGATTACAGTCTACGCCGCCCAGCACGCAACGGTAGCGGCAGTGCTGGAGGCGTTCAAGTCAGGAAGCTTGGCGGTCATGCAGCCCGGGATGGCCTGTGCCGCGCATGGGCACGGGCACGGGCACTCCTGAGAGCAGGAAAACGCAGCAGTGGTGAAGGACGGCAGGGTGGCTCCCAAGATTGGCATCGGCACCAGCGCCATCCTCGAGAGCATCTCCGATGGCGTATTCACTGTGGACCACGAGTGGCGCATCTCCTCGTTCAACAGGGCAGCCGAGGTGATCACCGGGGTCTCGCGAGAAGAAGCTATCGGCCGACGCTGCTCGGACGTATTCCGGGCCAGCATGTGTGAAACCAAGTGCGCCCTCCGGCACACGATGGAGACAGGCGCGGCCACAATCAACCGGGCCACCTTCATTGTCAACGCGGACGGAAAGCGAGTCCCCATCAGCGTCTCGACCGCCTTACTGAAAGATGAGCAAGGGGCGATCGTAGGGGGCGCCGAGACTTTTCGTGATCTCAGCCTCATTGAGGAGCTGCGCACTCAGATCCGGGGGCGGTTCCAGGTGGGCGACATCGTCAGCCGCAGCGCCTCGATGCGACGGCTGCTCGAAGTGCTTCCGCGGGTTGCCGATAGCGAGAGCACAATTCTGCTCCAGGGGGAGACGGGGGCCGGAAAGGAGCTCGTGGCGAGAGCCATCCATGGCCTGAGCGCACGTCGGGATGGGCCGTTCGTGGCCGTAAACTGCGGCGCACTCCCCGACACGCTTCTGGAGTCCGAGCTCTTCGGTTACAAGGCCGGCGCATTCACAGGAGCCAACAAAGACAAACCCGGGCGCTTCGCGCTGGCGCGCGGCGGCACTCTGTTTCTCGACGAGATCGGCGAGGTGAGCCCGGCGCTGCAGGTTCGCCTCTTGCGCGTGCTTCAGGAGAAACAGTTCGAGCCATTGGGCGCCACGCGCACGGAGAAATCCAATGTGCGAGTCATCGCCGCGACCAATCGTGACCTCGCTGCCCAGGTGGAGAGTGGGACCTTCCGCCAGGACCTCTACTATCGCATCAAGGTCATGAAACTGGAGCTGCCGCCGCTGCGAAAGCGCCGGGAGGACATCCCTCTACTCGTCCAGCACTTCGTCGAGGGTTTCAACGCGGTACAGAACAAGCACGTGACCGGAGTGAGCCCGGATGTCCTGGGCGTACTCATCGCACACGACTACCCGGGAAACGTGCGGGAACTGCGCAACATCATCGAACACGCCTTCGTCTTGCTCAGCGAAGGCCCCATCGAACTCGCCCATTTGCCCAGTGAGCTCGTACCCATCTCAGGTGCTACGAGCCCTGCTGGATCGCTCACCGATGCGACGAAGGCTCTCGAGGCCCAGGCGATTCGTGAAGCTCTGGAGCGCAGCGGGGGCAATCGTCTCGCTGCGGCGCGCGAGCTTGGCCTGCACAAGAGCACGTTCTTTCGCAAAGCGCGGCTTCTTGGAATCAAACTTCCTGAACAAGACGGCAGGATCCGCCGACGGCAGCGCGAACGTTGAACGACCGGTAACCTAATCCGGTATGCGTTCACGGCCCCAGAATACCCGCTGCGCAAGCCGCCTCACCCACGAGGCGCACCGAGGACCAGAGCGTACGCGGGTACGTGAGCACCGAACCACAGGCGCAACCCCCCAGGCTCCCCCACCCGGGCTGCTGCCCGAGTGGGACCCCGAGCCTGAGGCCCCCCGTGTGCAAGGTGGATCGCGCACCGTGCTAGCAGGTTGGAAGGCGTGAACAGATGCCTAATCCGCATCTCGGCAGCAGCGAAATCCTGCGTAGAGCGCGGTCCAGTTGGCGTTATAGTCGCAGCTCACGCGAGCGCTTGCATTCGCGCAATTGAACGCCCCACCGCGCACCTCGTAGCCCCGCGCGTCCGTGGTCGAAGGCACAATTTCCCAAACGTTGCCGTTGATATCCAGAGTCCCATACTCGTTGGTGCAACTCGGAAAGCTGCCCGTGGGCGCTTCGTGGAAGCAATCGTAGGTGTAGCCGCAATCACTGGCAGTTGAGCAGCTCTCGAGCCCCTGCTCAGCGCAGAAGTCGTCGCAATAGGTGTCGACGCAATTGCAGGCTTCACGGTCAAAGGCGCCTCCGTAGACGAATGCATTCTCCTCTGGACCGGTGCATGCCGCAGACCATTCGTCCTTCGTGCAAAGGCGCTTGCCCGCCGCGCCACAGGCCGCCTCGAACTCGGCGAGATGGGCTGCAGTCATGGGGTTCACCATCCAGGGAAGAACACCGGGGCGACTGAAGGCCTGTGTCGCGTCAGTGCCTTGGGTGGACGCGGTTGCGTCACTTCGCGAGGCTTCATAACGGTCGATACAGTAGGCAGAGCCAACCGCGACCATGTCCGACGGACACGAGAATTCGCAGGTATCGCCTTCATCGACGAGCCCGTCGCAGTCATCGTCCAGAGCGTTACAGAGCTCCTCGCCTGTCGGAATGCAGGAATACTCGCAACCGTTCGCGGGAATCCCGTCGAGGTCGAAGTATCCCTCCTCGCAACCTACGAGCTGGCAGCTACCCTCTCGGCAGCTTGGTGTGGCGTGGGGGAAGGAGCAGGTAGCGCAGTAGAGCCCACATGTCTCCACCGTGGTTCTATCGAACCCCTCATCGACCCCTTCGTCATCAGGACCACAAACGGTTCCGTCGCCATTCGTGTCCCCCGGGCAGTCGCAGTCATCATCTCGCCCGTTGCAGAGCTCTGCGCTCGGTACACACTCGGCGGCCTCGCAACCCGTGCTCGGTTGTTCGTCATTATCGTAGAACCCAGGGGCGCAGGTATACGAACACTGTCCGCCGCTACAGACTGGCAACGCATGCGGCCCCGCGGAACAAGCACTGTCGCAAGAGCCGCAATGGCGAACATCGGCAAGGAAATCGAAGTCCTCATCCGTGCGCCCATCGCAATCATCGTCGATTCCGTTGCAGAGCTCAGTGCCGTTCCCGGTCAGTGTGCATTCGCAGCCATCTTCCGGGTTGCCGTTCGCGTCAAAGTAGCCGTCCTCGCAGTGGAACTCACACCCGTTGTCGAGTCGGCCATCTCGATCGTGATATCCGGGAAGGCACGTCACGAGCCGACAGTCACCATGCACGCACGAGTGCTCGGCGTTGGCGAAAGAGCACGTGGTGCATGCAGCTGCTCTCTCGCAATGTCCCTTGGCGCAGACGAACTCCAGCCCGAACTGGGCGTCGCAATCAGCGTTTTCCGCGCATTGGAAGGTGCATCTCCCGGCCGCGGAGCAGATCTCCCGCCCTGGGCAGTCTGCGTCGAGGTAGCAGCGTTCTGTGACGAGGCAGCTAGAGACTGCGACGCAGACGACTGCGCTAGCGAGCACTCCGACGGTGATGGGGCTGAGCTTCATTCCACAGTAGTTCCTTGATACGCTGGGGTCGATCAGTGGAGACTTGGTCGGAGGGAAGCTGAGCTTCGAGCGATACTGGCAGGATACTGCTCGTTTGCAGCGTGATCATTTGCAGAGCTGATTCGTCTTTCGCTCATACGCCTCGCTGATGATATCCACGGCCTGTTCGACATCGAGTCCGCCGTCATAGCGGCGACCGTCGATGTAGAGAGTAGGGGTTGCGTCGACGCCGTTTCTCACCCCCTCCTTCTTCAATTCGACGAGCTCGGCGCGGACACCGCTATCCTTCATCAACTGTCTCATCCGCTCCGCGTCGAGACCCTTGGCGGCGGCCAGCTCGGGCAGCTTGGTAGAATCATATCGGTCGAACTCCTCGTAGAGCCCCAACAG
>CAYRKE010000053.1:6620-26392 GCA_964424695.1 uncultured Polyangiaceae bacterium | reverse complement strand
ATCCACTCCGGCAAGCTGGATACTGTACTGCTTGGCCGTGGGAAGGGCCATTGCACCGCGTCGGTTCAAGGCACGCTCGATGAGAGCTTTCTCTTCGCCCTTTCCCACGCGGACGCAGACGTCGTTTGCCAGCCGTTTCACCAACGAGCACGGCTTCTTCTTCAAGCACTGCGCGATCGTGCCGTCGCAGCAGTCGTAGGGATGCACTGAGCTGAGCAGCGCTGCGGCTTCCGCTCGCTTGGCGGCGGGAAGCTTCCGGCAAGCCTCGGGTTCACCCGGAGCGTCCCCCAGCGCAAGCCCAGCAGAGAGCAGAATGACGAGAAGCGAGAAAGCCTGCCAACAACTCCGCCATCGATTCATGTCTTGACTCCTTCATTCTGACTCAGGCGAGCTCGGTTCAGGAAGGCATCGAGCCCAAAGGGATTCCGGTCAAATACCGCGACGTAGAGCCCAAGAGCGAGCCAGCCCGCGTCTCGCAGCATCGTCAGCCCGCTGATCGGATCTTCGCCAGCGGCGCCCTGAGAAGCAAAGCAGCCACAGGTCATATCGAGCCCAAGATGGAGGGCCCAGGCCAAGGCAATGATGAACGCCACCATCAGACCACTCACGACCCACGCGGCGCCAGCTGTCCACAGCCCCAAGACGAGCAGTGCGCCCACCAGAAGCTCGATGGGGGGAACCACGATCGCGAAGAAATTCACGACCTCGAGGGGAAGGAATTGGTAGGTCGCGACATCGAGGGCGAAGCCGGCAGGCTCAGCCACCTTGTGGAGGGCCGCAACGAAGAAAAGCTGTCCCAGGTACACCCGGGCCGCAAACGCGAGCCATCGGTGCCCTCGCCATTCGAGCCAGGCGGTGGCACGCGAATCGTTGGGGGACGAATTCACGGCGCTCCTTTCTCGTTTCATTGGGAGCCTCCCTGCAACGCCCTCAAGGCGGGGGCGCCACCTTCCACGTAGAATACGTTCTTCAGTTTTGCGCCTGAGATGAGCCGCGCCCACTCCCTTCCGGAGTCTGGATCGTCTCCATCGCCGTAGACGATGACGCGGTGGGCGCCGCTCTTGGCCACGCGCTCTGCCGTGCGTTTGACCTCGTCGTCTACCGGGGGGCCAAGCCAGTCGAACTCGACAAGGATGGCGCCAGGCAGATGCCACTCCTTGAATGCCTCACTGGTGCGGGCGTCGATGACGAGAGACCGCGAATGGCGAATCTGCGGGTCGGACGGCTGCAAGGCTTCCGCTTTACCCACCTGCTCCGGGCAAGGAACGAGAATCGTGTAGGGCTCTCGAGCCACCCAGGGCAGAGGCCCAGGGCGCAGAGCGTTGATGCCGAGACCCACGATGATGCCGCCCGCAGCAAGAATCAATCCCTGAACGATCCCACGACGCAGATGACGCCGCAGAGCAGGAGCTGCATCGACTCTGCCAGTGGAAGGTCCCGCGTCCGCGGTGGCGATATCCGTGCGATTCACTTGAGGCATGAGGAACCTCGCTGAACGGCCTCGTCCTGACGCAGGAGCTCACGAACATTCGGTTGCTCCGGCTCGTCGGTTGCACCTTGCCCTGCCCATCCGAGCTTGGCGTAATGCTCCGCACTGATGACACGCCGCGACAGGGCCTGGAAGTCGCTGGCCCAGGTCAGTCGCAAGGTAGCCCGCAACTCTTTGAAATCGTAAGCATCTGCCACGCTGTTGCGGTGGCTTCGGCCGAACTCCGCGGCCAGGGTGACGCCCGCGCCCAGGCGACGCCCCACGCTGGCGCTGAGGTGGCTCGACCACTCTTGTCGCTCTGCACCGTCCGCGCTCGGGAAGTAGCCGGCAGAGCCCGGATAGCTGTCAACTGAGAGGCTGAGTTGCTGCCGGAGCTGCCAGTTGGGAAAGGGCTCCTCTTGAAGGTTACCAAGCACCGAGATTCCAACCTGATCATAGGCGCGGTGCTGCGCAGAATAGGCTCGAGCAGAGGCGCCCAGTGCCGCGTGGACATACCGATGGATGCCCCTTGCCCATATCAAACCGTGCTCCACCTCGGTTCGAGTCCGAACTCGTTCGCGGAAGGCACGCCGCCCGGCAGTGATGAACGCCATGAACTGTGGGCCTGCCGTCAGCTCCAGCTCTCCCGCGTGGCTCTCGGTGTACCAGAGAGGCCCTTCTTCGTAGCTGTCGCCCCCTGCAAGCACCAGCGCCTCCCCCCGATATCCCACCCGCAAACGCGGCAGAACACGGCCCAGAATGACTCCGGGGCGAAGGGAGAACTTCTGATAGCTGAGATCACGGGCGCTCGCTGCGGTGAGCTGGTTGGCATGCACTGCCACCCCGAGGGTCGGTCGAATCATCCCCCTGGCGTCATGAATCCAATCGACGTCGAGACGCAACTCTCCAAGCCCCGACGGCTCCGTGCCCGTTGCCTCGGTGTCCGCTGGGGTACCGCTGAGCCCGTTGGAGGTCCAGCCCGCCACGAGTCCAACCTGCCAACTCAGAACGGGAAGGCGTCCTGGATCGTAACGCTGCTGGAGCTGCTCGAGAAGCCAGCCGTCCTCTTCGTAGTACGCTCCCTGTTCGGCAGCTCGCTGGAGTTCGCGTTCTGCCTCTGCTGTGCGGCCACGCTCCGCGGCGATTTGGGCGAGAACCAGGTAACGCCGGGCCTTGACCTCTGGGGGGGCAGCGGCGCACCCTGGGCTCTGCAGGATCTCTTCCGCTTGGTCGAGCTCCGCCTGCTGGTAGCGGAGCCATGCCTCGACAGTCTGCGCAGCGCAAGCGGGAGGCCTTCGCAACTGATATTCACCGAGAACTCTGAGCGCCCAGAGCTCATTGTGGTCACGAGCGTAGGCCGTCGCGAGAGCGATATGGATCTCTTCATCGTCAGGCCATCGATCCTTGGCACTCTTGAGGAGTTCGAGGACGCGCTCGAGCTCCTGAGGGTTCTTGGCGTGCTGAAGTTCGTGAAAAAGCGCCTTTCGGTCTTCCTCGGTGGCCATCGCTACCGAGGGCGCCGCATCGGCCTCACGCCCATAGCTCGAACTAGCAAGCGAGAGCGAGAGCAGCACCGTGGCAGCGCGGAGCCCATGCGCCTTGCGTGGACTCACCGCAGGCAAATCGCCTGCCCGGTGCAGGTTCTGGTGTTGCATACTGGCTACTCTCTGAGGAAACGCAGCTGCTCGCTAGTCCACTGGACGAGCAGACAGGAACGAGTGGGTCCCGGGGAAGTACCCAACCTCCTCGAGCTCCGCCCTCGGAATGCTGCGCGGCTTGAAGTACTGAGCGCCAGCTGCGTGTCCAATTCTGCGTACATTGTGCGACTGGAGCATCAGCCGGTAGTTTAGTGTGCATATGCACTCTATGCCACTGTTTTCTCTGTGCGGCTCCGACACGCTTGGCACTGTGTGTGTGGCTGCACGTACTGTCTAGCGATGCCTAGATTGGGCCAGACGCCTGACACGACGACCAGGACGTTTGTCGCCGCTCAATCGGACCACGGAGGAACCGGCTTCTCCTGCCCTGGCTCGAGGCCGCCGAGATGCTGGAGCACGTCGGCGTAGTTGGCATGAGTCGGCGGGTATTCCACGACGCCGTCGCCTACCATCCCTCCGGGGCCCGTTGCGCGAAGCTGAAGCACGATGGTGCGGTCGGGCTTCATCGTGGCCACACCTATGGATTCGACTTCCTTCACCTCATTGGCCTTTCGTTGGGCATCCCCGCCGGTGGGATTCGCTGCCGGGGAACCTTGCGCGGGCGCCCCGGGCACTGACACGTTCACGCCCTCCGTGATGGGGGCGACGGTTGCCACTGGTCTGCCGTCGCTCTTCCGCTGCGTACAACCAATGCTGGCGAACACCATCAGGCTAGCGCACAGCAGTAGCCCCCTGAACCGCGCAAGGGGAGTTCGACCTTCGGTAGAATTCCTTGCCATCCGCGACCTCATCATGGACTAGCGCGTACTGGATTGGGAGTACTCGACCATACCGGCACCGGCCGTGTCACTGCAAGCCGGAACGAGCGGCACGCTCCTGCGGCTCGCGTACGACTGAGCCGGCGGCTATGCACCGAGGAGCGACGAACGTCGCCATGACGGGCATTGCCCAAGAAATCCTCCCTAGCCGGTTCTGACTCCCCACCGGCACTCCTTCGTTGCCGCGGCGAGAGCGAAGCGTCAATCGCCGCCGTGAGTCGGAATGGGTGACCGAGCATCACACAGACTCTACACTTCTAGGATCATGGCGACACGGGGGGCGAGATCGCAGCCCATCCGCCGTTCCGCCTCCCGGATTCGAGCGAGGCGCGGCGACAGGTTCGCCTCGTCCACAATCCCAAAACCGAGGCGGGCATAGAAAGGTGCGTTGAAGGGTATATCCCGGAATGTCGTGAGGATGAGCCGTGGCAGCCCAGCCGCCCTGGTTCTGGCGATCACATCCTCGATGAGCCGCCGCCCGAGCCCGTTGCCGGCGTGCTCAGGCACGACATCGAGCTCCAGCAGGTGGCCCTCGTCCTCGTAGAGATCGAAGATCGCGAATCCCACAGCCGTATCCTCTTCATCGACAGTAACCAAGATCCGGCCCTGCCTGCAAGCTGTCTGCAGTGCCTCGATGGGTTGAACAGGAAGGTCCGCAGCCGCGGGCAGACCCACGGTTGCGAGCCGCGCGGCAGCGCGACGCTCGATTTGCTGCACGAGCAGCATCTCGTCGAGATGCGCGGCGCGGATCGAGTAGATTGCCATAGTCTGTCCCAGAGTAGCACGAGAGCGCGGCCGACAGTGACTCAATCGACCTACCACCCGAGGGCATGGCGGCGCCGTGCGTCGGCAATGCGGAGGTCGATCGGACAGTCATAGGAGTTCGCGCGCATCACAGGCTGCAAGGAGCCATCGCGCGCCTGAACTGGTTACCCGTCGCCAGGGACGGCCCCCGTGTTCTACTGGAAGACGTGTTTTGCTGGAAGATCGAGAGGCGCTGGACATTCACGTCTGAGCTTGCAGGATCCGCACTCTCCCCCTTTCCAGATCGCTTCGAAGCGGGCTTGGGCCGCGTCGAGAAAGACATCATCGTCGGTGACGATGCCGAGCTCGAAATTGCGGCGCCCAGAACCCTTGGCGCCCAGGCCCGCTCCGGTGAAGTTCGCGCTACCCAGATAGAGCTCGGCGCCATCGATACAGACGAGTTTGAGATGAACCCGGGGGCATCGCCGAACCGCGACCTTGCTCTTGGAGAGCGCGAGGAACGAACTCCGAAATGCCCTGGAGGGCGCAGCCGCGTGGAGCAGGCGCACATCGACGCCTCGCTCGGCAAGATCATTGAGCTCCTGCACGAGGGAAACGTATCTACCCTGAGCCCGAGCGCGAGTTCCAACCGGAGCCTCGACACGGACGTCCTTGAGATTTGCCGTGCTGATCCACACGGAGACTGCGGCTCGCCGCATGCGTGCCACCAGGTCCGAATAGTGATCTGCATCGACCACGAGTCGTGCCCTGACGGCACGCGTCGCCGCGGGCACTGCCGGTCCATCGGCTGGGCTGCCCAGTGGTCGAGGCCGCTTCACCGTCGTTCCCTATGGGTAAGTTCGGGAGCGTTAAGCTGCGCCCCGCATCACCCGTTGTCTTCGCCAGCAACAATGCGATGTCGGCCCGACCTCAGGGCACCGGCAATGATGTTGACGAGTGTCTCCGGCCACACCGGCTTGTTGAGTACGATGTCGCAAAGGTCAGTCACGCTTTCGGCATTGGACACGTCGAGAAGGGCCGAGTGGACGACCCGCACCATAGCCGGGCAGTGGCGCTTAGCGTACTCGAGCAATTCCTTGCCCGTCACGCCGGGCATATTGAGATCCGTCACAAGGACATCGAAGTGCTGGGCTCTCAGCATGTCCACCGCGACGAAGGCACTGTCCGCAGCAGAGATCTCCCAGCTCGGCTGACGCTGCTTCAATACCCGAACCAGCGTGCGGAGCACCGGAGGCTCATCGTCGACCAGCAGCACGCGCGGGGGTCGCGGCACCGATCGCGATGGTGGCGGAGGCACGTGCTCGAAAGACATTGCCCGGCTTGGGCCGCGCTAGCCAATGGCCTATCCACCTGTGCCAGCCCGGAAGTAACGCCATTGTGAGTCGAGGGCCGGGGAAGGTCAAGCGCCCTCTCGAACTGAGCCCCCAGCGTCTGCCCCTCCTCGGTGCGGGCGTCGACCTAGTGGCGCACTGGTTCACGTACGACCCGCAGGCTTGCGACTGCGCCACCCCGGATTACGTCGATGAGCACCGTGGTGCCAAGCGGCCCACTCAGCCGGGCGCGCGCTTCGGCCACATTCCTGGGAGAGAGGCCATCGACGCGCTTGAGCAGATCACCCCGTTGAAGCCCGGCGCGCTCAGCCTCGCTCCCGGCCGCGATCTGTGCCACGGACACCCCCTCCGCCGACTCGATGAGAGTCACGGCGACGGATGCTGGCGCCAGGCTCGCGGAAGCAGTGTCCTGCTGGTTCGCGACATGCCCCAAGGTGATGCGAGCGCCCGTGGCCGGGCGGCCCTCTCGGAGCTCGAGGGTCGTTCGACCGTATCCCAAACCTTCGGCGCGCGCCTCGATGGTTACGCTGCCATCGGGAAGCCCGCCGAGGCTCCAGGCACCTTGAACGTCGGTGAGCGTGCTGGACTCTCCGCCGCTGGTCAGGGGAAGGAATGCGGGCGCCTGCCCAAGGGCGACTCGCGCCCCCATCACGGGCTTCCCGTTGGAGTCAACGACAATGCCGCTTGCCGTAGTACCTTGGGCGAGGTCGGCATCGGGGAGTTCCTGGTCACGATCCTCGCGTGCGGGTCGCGTCAGTAAGACGTCTAGCTCGAGCGGAGCGTACTCAGCATGGGAGACGAAGAGCTTCGCGGCTCCCGGTTCAACGTCGCTCAGACGATAGGCTCCCGCGGCGTCGGTCACCACGGTTCGCCTGCGACCGCCTTGGATCAGGGTCACGGACGCGCCGGCCAGGTACTGGCGACCCCGCACGGCAGTCACGTGGCCCACTGCCGAGAAGCCACGAGCCATGACCACAGTGATCCTATCGGGGGCTTGGTCGAAGCTGCGCTGCTCGGCAAGCCAGCCTGGAACGTCCGCGGTGACGCTCAGCCTCAGACCTCTCACGTCCTCGATCTCCACGCGCCCATCCGTACCCGTGAACACCGTGCGCCGTAGGGGCACCTCGGGATCGAGGGAAGCGACGAGGACCTGAGCTCCTTCGAGGGGCGCGTCGCGCTCATCCGTCACGAGGACCTCGATGGGTTCTCTTGCCTCGGGTAGGTGAAGGACCAGCTCGCGACCACCGTGGGCGACGAGATCGACCTCTGTCTGGATCACGGCGCGCATCGGGTCTTCCGGCCGCGCCACGCTGATCACGATGCGTTCAGGGACAGCCGCAAAGGCAAACGTTCCGTCGCTCGCCGTATAGGTCGTCCGTTGTATGAGCCCGGTCTGCCCCTGGATCTCCACGCGAGCTCCGGCAGCTGGCATTCCCCCAGCATCCAGCACCCGCCCTTCCAGACTGCTTCCGCCCCGAAGCACGACGGTAACCTCGGCGCTGCCTCCTGGGACCAGTTGCACGAGCTCGCTGAGTCCGGGGAGGTATGCCGGATGGCGTACCAGAGCGCGAACGCGACCTGGCGTCACTGGGTTGACAGCAAAGTAGCCAGTGTCGCGGGACACCCAAGCGGTGACGGGTGTGGGGTCACCCATGAGACCACTCATATCCCCCATGGTCCCCAGACGCGGAATGGGAGGGACAGCGCCTGGGATGACTCCCAGCTCACCAGCCTGAACCAGCGGCAGGGGCCCCCCCAACGACCACTCGAAGTGGGTGTCCCGAAAAGCGTTGCTCCAGGGTGTCTCGGCAACGGGAAGGCCGCCCAAATCGCTCCCCACGATTTCGATCGAGGCGCTGGAGACCGGGAATCCGCGTTCGTCGACGACCCGCCCGCGCAGCGTCGCGCCGCGGAGCAGCCCGATGGCAAGCGGCCCTTCGAGGCCATCGGGCACTGGCACAGCGTTGCTCGGCACGAACCCGTCCGCACGAACACTCACGAACGCCGGACCGAAGCTGATGGGACCAAGACTCAGATGACCCTCGGGATCCGTCCGCCCGCGCAGTGGGAATGGGCTCAAGCCCTGCTCCACCAGCACGACGTCGGCACCTCCGATGCCTTCGCGAGGGCTGCTCGCTTCGTCGTAGACGTCGACGGAAACGCGCCGCCCTGGCTGGAGGCGAAGCGTGACGCGGTGGTCTTCGCCACGCTCGAGCTCGATACCGGCCAGCGACGAGCTTACGGAGTCCCCGAGCGAGGCTCTCAGCTCGTACTGACCAGCAAGCAACCCGACGATCACCAAGGTGCCGTTCGGCTGGGTCGTGCTACGCCGTGGGGGCCAGAGCGCGGATCCGCTGATCCAGACCTCGGCACCCGCCGCGGGCTGACCCACCTCGGTGAGGACCTGCACCTCGAGTGTGCCAAGCCGACGCAGTACGACGTCCAGCGAACCCGAAACGTCGTGGCGCATGACGGATTCGAAACCTTGGGCGGACACTCGCACCGACCACGAAGGTCTAGGAAGGCGCCCCAGGGTGGCATTCCCGCGAGGCTGCGTCACTGCCCCGAACGGCAGCGGATCTGACGTGTGCACGAGCACCGTCGCGCCCCCCAGCGGCTCCCCCTGCTCGGTTCTCACCGTCACCCGCAGCTGGTGACCGGCATCCAGACGAAAATCGACGTGCGAGGGCTCTTGCCCGCGCGCTACGGTCTGAGTCGAGGCTCGAGCAAAACCTGGAGCCTCCGCGAGAATCCAGAGCTTTCCCTCTGGCACGTCTTCGAGTTCGACGAGCCCGGCCGCGTTGGTGGTGCCCGCGCCCGCGTCGTAGTAGGCCCCCGCGCGCTCCCAGAAGGCCCGAACGTCGGCGCCCTTCACGGGAACGCCGCGTTGGGCGTCGGTCACCGTGGCCACGACTCGGCCGATCCGCGGTACGTGAGCTGGCGGCGCTGGCGCAAGCGCATGCGTCGTGAGGCGAACGCGGAAGGTATCGCTGAGCGAGCACAGGAAGAGCACGCAGGTGGCACAGGCGAGCCATACGACGAGCGAATCGATGGCCCGGCGCAGAAGCATGGCTCGTGAAGAGACGCGCAAGGACTGGCTCGGGTTTCGTGTGCCCAGGGGTTAGGGGTTCTGGATAGCGGCTCTCGGGTACCCTTGTCGAGGAGGCGCGAAGCGGCAAGCTGGTTGCCCCATGCTCCAGGTTGTTTGCAACGGGTGGCCGAGACGAGACCGGCCATGCGACCGCGCCGTATTCCCGGTCAATGCGACAGATGGCTGAAATCGCGGCAGGGGTGGACGCTCTGCTACTGTTGGAGAATCCCATTGGGTCCCTGAGCCGCATCGGCATCTCATTCGCTCAAGCAGGCCAAGGATGTTGTCGGGCTTCCACAGAGCCGAGGCGAGACAGCCTCGCCACAACAAGGGACAGCGCGTCGAGAGGCGCGGCTGGTTCGCCATCCTCGCGCCCGCACTGTTCGCGGTGACCTGTCAGGAGCAGCGCCCTCCGCCGGCCGGGTCGACCCCGCTCGATCACGACGATGGAGAAACATCGGAGCTGAATCTCGATGCCGGTGTACCCCGGGGTCCCCCAAACCTCGACGCGGGAGGCCTTTGCGGCAACCAGCTCATTGAACAGGTTGTGGAGCGTCCAAACCTGTACTTCGTTCTGGACCGCTCGGGCAGCATGGCGGAAGCCCCAGGCGACGAGGAAGAGACGAAATACGGGTCGGTGCGCGTTGCGCTACGCGAGGTCCTGAGGGAAGTGGGGCATCGCGTCCGTTATGGCGCTGCCGTCTTTCCAGCGACTGACACGCCTGCCGCTTGCGCGGCCGGAGCCGAGGTGTTCGAGACCCGAGAGGGGGACTCGGTCGCCTACGTCCTGCAGGGGGAGGTCGGACCCACGTTGAGGGAGCTCCTCCGAAAGCTCGAACGCATCGAGCCCCAGGGATCTACACCGACATCCGCCACGTTGGCCGAGCTTGCCCCGACGATCGAGGGACTCGAGGGCGAAACGGTCGTCATTCTGGCCACGGACGGGGAACCCAACTGCGGGGAAACCGACGACTGCGAGCCGAACGACTGCGGGCTGGTCCAGTCGGGCTACATCCTGAGTGACGGCTCGGTCTGCAGCATGGAGCTCAACTGCTGCGATTCCGAGGTGGTGGAGAACGGCTCAGAGTTCTGCATCGACGACGTGGCGACCACAGAAAACATACGTGAGCTCGCGGAAGCCGGCATTCGTACCCATGTCATCGGGCTCCCCGGCAGCGAGCGGGCCGCGAGCATTCTCAACGCCATGGCCATTGCCGGGGGCGCCAGTCCCGAAAATACCGCTGGTTCGGGCGGAAGCGCGAGCGAGGATCAAGAACTCTACTACGCGGTCGCAGAGATGGAGAGCCTGGCCTCGGTGCTCAAGAAGATCACCACGTCCGTTGCAATCCAGTGCACGATCGAGCTAGAAACAGCGCCCCCGGAGTCTTCCATGGTGAACGTGTACTTCGATGGCGTCGTCATTCCGGCCGATCCGGTCAACGGCTGGGACCTCTCGAGTGAACGCACGCTCGAGATCAAGGGTGACGCCTGCGATCGCCTCGGCAACGGGGACGTCTACCAGGTGCAGATTGTGGCTGGTTGTCCGACAGTAGTTCTGTAGCCGGACGCCCCACGAATAGAGCGACCGCGGTCCGGTGCCCGGTCCTGACCCCGACAAAGCCACTGGTACCCGCTCGCCTCGACAACGACGCGGGGTTAGGATCACGCTCCGTGACTTCCGATCCAACCCTCGAAGAGCTTCGCCACGTCATCGACCAGGTAGACCGGGAGATCCTGGCTCTCGTCGCTCGCCGGGTCACTCTGGTGTGCAAAATTGCAGAAGTGAAGCGGAGTCAGGGCATGGCAGCCTACGATCCAGAGCGCGAGCGCAGTATGCTCCGTAAGCTGTCCGAACGCAGCGTCGCGCCGCTCGATGGCGAGACGGTGCGCCGCATCTTCGAGCGGCTCATCGACGAATGCCGCCGCATCGAGCAGCAGCACATGACCGAGCTGACCTAGAGCACCGCTCAGCCTGCCTGGCGCAGACAACGCTTGGCTCCGCGCATCCAGGCTGGGCGAGGCGTAGGGCACGCCCGCACCCACAAGGCCCCCAACCCGAAACGCCTTGCTGGCAGGACGTCGTGAGCCCCTGAGCGGAACGGGCAGAAGCCGGGCCGGCACCGCTCAATGCAGCGTGTGCCAACGGCCGTCGTGCTCCACCTTGGGAACGTCGAACTCCCGTTTCGGCGTCGGAAGGCTCATCCGTGGCCTTGGCGTGCGCGCGAGAACCACGTGCACACGTTGTTCAGCCGACTGGGCATGTTCGGCTTGTGCTCTTTCCATCGCGGCACGGCGCTCGATGGCCAGCGCCTCGTCACGATCCCACTTCTCGAGAACCAACCTGTCCCGCTTGCGCCGGCGCCTCCACCCCCAGAAGAATAGGAGCAGAGCACCAGACCAGATGAAGGCGCCGCTGAACAGCACGGGCCAGAAGGTGTAGCGGCGCGCTACGTCGCGACGCCATTCCCGCTCGAGGTCAATGACATCCAGGCCGTACGAGGTTTGGAGCGCACCGTAGAACCCGCGTTCCTGCCGCATGAGCTCCACGAGCCTCTCGAAGCGGTGCCGCTCCTGGGTGCGCACCAGGAATCGCACCACGTCGGCGGCCTGAGCATAGGCGACAGAGGCCGTCGACGCATCGCGGGGAAACCCGCTTTCCAGATCCTTCAGTGGGATCAGTGTTTCGGCCAATGTGGCCGACCAAAGGGTCTGAAGGCGAGGGTACGAGGCCTCCCCCGAGGCAAACACGGCAAACCCCTCGTTGAACCACCGCGGAACTGCTCGCCCCTGCACCGCGTCGTGGAGCGCCACATGCGCGAGCTCGTGGCGGAAAACCTCTCCCAGGTCGTGACGCGCGTTGGGCGCATCTGTCTCAAGGGTGAGGAGCACGAGGCCGATCGACGCATACGCGACGCCGTCGGCATACTTGGGATACGATGCGCCCTTGGGAGCCAAAGTGGCCATTTCTGCGGGCGTCCGAGCGATGTGGACGGCCACGTCCCGCAATACCGGCTGCCCAAGCCGGGTGATGAGCTCTGCACGCACCGAGTCTGCGCTGTCGATCAGGGGCTGGACTCGCGCGCGAACCTCCGGGGGATAGGAGAAGCGAATGGCTCCTGCATCATGGGTGTTGAACCCACTGGGAACTGCGGGACGCTGCAGCGAACTGGGCAACCTGGGCGAATCTGCCGGCGGCTCGAGATGCTCGCCGGACGCCTGCCCAGCACTGGCTGGGAGGCCATACGTTAAGAGACCACACGCCAGAAGCAGACTCAGCGCGAGTGACGCAAGCCTCCCCATCCATGAAACGGGGGCAAGCCGGATGCGCGAGGTCATGTGGGCTCCAGGCGCCAGCACCCGACAGCGAGGGCAGCCAGCCTGATCCGATGTCCCATGAGGGCATACCGGCCGCGCGCTCTCTGTCACGTCATAGCCGCGCTCGGAAGCGTGTCCCGGCGAACCTCGCATTCCGGGCATTATGGATCCGGTTTCTGACCCCGTCGCCCCCCGCCGTGCGGTTTTCTGCGCAGGACGTCGGCTATTGCGCACCTGCTCCGGAGTGGTTAGCGGTAGCCTGCCCAGGGCCAGGCGACGAGCGGCGCGGCTCGGAGCACGGCGCCCGCGAAGCTCTTTCCGGTGACACTCTCACCCGAGGATCCGTGGTGTGAGTGGAGCAGAACGAGGCTCGCTACCACCATGCAGACCCACACCAGTGCGCCGGCAGATCTCACCAAAGGCGTAGTTTTGCGCGGCCACGGTGAGATGCTTGCCAGAATGAACGCGGACACTACGGCGGCAAGCTGCCACCCAGCACTGAACACCAGTGCCGCATCGGGGGAACGGAGCGCCCGAAACAGAACGGCCCCACCGACAAGACCGAACCACACTAACCCGAGCGTCCGATCGAAGCGGACGGCCCATGGAGCTTGGAGCAACTGTCGTGATGGATCGGTGAGCCTGCCCGCGATCACCACCGCTACGCCGATGACACCGGCAGCGACTACCGCAAAGGTCACCGCGCCGAGCGGGCGGTGATTGGTACCACCGAAAAGCACCGAACCAAGCAGCGCCAGTATCGGCAACGCTGCGAGGATCCCCACCATCAGGCTGCGAGTCCCCGGCGACCATGTGCCCGCACTTCGACGCAGCGCCACGAGTGGGCCGAGTGT
Organism: uncultured Polyangiaceae bacterium; assembly: GCA_964424695.1. Classification (GTDB taxonomy): domain Bacteria; phylum Myxococcota_A; class Polyangia; order Polyangiales; family Polyangiaceae; genus JAEWRL01. Next base: position 13,092 of record CAYRKE010000053.1, on the reverse strand, counting down.
GATCGCCGCCGTGCCGGCCACGGCGAGAAGGCCCGGAACGAGGTCAATTCCAGCTGGAATCAAGGTTACCAGGTGCACGATGGCAATACACACGGCGGCCAGGGTCCCACGAAGGAGACCTTCCAAGCCTTGCGCGACGTGGCTGGAGCTGCTCGATTCGAGTTCTGGCATGGGACGGGTTGCTGCTGTGTCGTTCATGGGATCGTCTTCGGATCACGGTGAGTGCGCACGAATGGCGCGCTCCAGCCGCTTCTCGAAATAGCCGTTTTCTGTGTACCACTTCACGGAACGCTCGAGGGCAATTCGGGCGGGGCGATGCCGATACCCGAGTTCACGCTCGGCCTTGGCGCTCGAGACCCAAGCATACTTCCCGACGAAATCGCGAACGACGCGTCGAGTCACTGACGCGGTGCGGCCAGCGCGACGAGCGCCGCGCTCCATGATTCGAGCGCCCAGCCCGAGCAGCGGCGCGGGAAGGCGAAGCCACGGTGGCGGAAGCCCTGCGACGTCGCTCAACATGGCGAACATCTCCAGGAAGGTTATATTCTCCCCACCGAGAATATAACTCTCTCCGACGGTTCCGTGATCCATGGCCAGACGGTGACCGAGAGCGACGTCGTCGACATCGACGACGTTGAGCCCGCCGTCGGGTATCGGTACGCGTCCACGGCGCTGTACATAGTCGAGGATGCCTGCGCCAGTCGGAGTGGGACGGGCATCTCCAGGACCCACGAACGCGGACGGGAGAACCAGTACCGCGGGCACGCCGGCTCGCACTTGCTCGATGACGCACCGCTGCGCGGTGGCCTTGGCAAAGACATAGGCCTCCGCATCCCTGGGAATGGCGCGCTGACTGTCTTCGTCAACGGTTTCACGCATGGCTGAAGCGCCCAGCGTGATGGTACTGCCGGTGATGACGAGCTTGCGGAGGGAGCGGGCCCGCGCTGCTTCCAGGACGGAGCGCGTCCCCTCGACGGTGGGGCGAAGAACGAGCTGCGAGCGACGCTCGCCGAAGGTGAAGTTCGTGGCCAGGTGATAGGCGCGATCACAGCCCGCCATGGCCGCGTACACGCTGTTGGGTACCGTTACGTCACCGTATACGAGGCGCACCCGATCCCAGGGAAGCCCCTGGAGCCCATCGAGGGGCGACCCCGGTCGCACCATCGCGTTCACGTGCTCCCCTCGAGCCGCCAGAAGAGCCACGAGACGAGCCCCCAGAAACCCGGAGGCGCCCGTTACCAGGGCCGAGGGGCCGCTCACCTCTCACCTCGACGAGATTGCCATGACATCACTTCACCCCCACAGACGACTTGCTGCGACATTGACCGGAGCGACTGATCTGACTGGATGCGACGTGCCGGACTCGAGCTGGAGCCTCCGATCCCAGGAGGGGAGCGAGCCGTTCGCGCAGATCCGACGGCGCGATCCGGGACAAGGCTTCGACGGATGCCCATGCGAGCTCGCGATCCGCAGGTTCGGAGAGTGGATCAGTGAGTCGCAGTGCGGCCTTGGTGAGAGCATCGGCGGAGTCTTCGTAACAGAATTTGCCCAGAGCCCGGGCCGCTGCCAGGCGCACCTTGGGATCCTCCTTGCGGTCTTCCAGGACGTCGAGAACCTCCGGGGCAAAGCGCCGGGCGCGACGAACCCCCAACGCCCGAATGGCAGAGGCCCGCACCGTGGCGGCGTCGTCGTCCAGTGTCTCCGCCAGCAACTGGTCGAGGTTCGAATCTTCCGGAAGCTCCGCCGCGGCGTCTGCGGCAGCCACCCGTACGATGGGCCAAGGGTCATCCCGGAGCCGTTCGAGCACGAGGGGCCGAGCGAAACTGGCAACTCCGCGTCGCAATGCATGAAGCGCCGCCTCGCGCACCCGTACCTCGGGATCGCGCAAAGCTGTCAGCAGACCCTGCTGGTAGGACGCGGGGTCCGACGCGAGTTCAGCAGCGCGAGTGCGAACGTAGGGGCTTTGGTCTTTCGCCAGAGCTTGGGCGAGGATCGACGCTGCTGGGGCGGACCCAGCTTCGGCGAGCTCGGCCGCAGGCTCGAGCACCAGGTACCGCACGGGAAAGGAACGGTCCTGAGCCAGACGCATGAGCTGCGCCTCTGCAGTAACTCGCATGTCGCGTAGCGAGGGACCCAGGGCCCGCAGGATCTCGAGCGCGGTGTTGGGCTCTGGGTTGCCCGCGAGGACAGCTTCAATCGCCTTGTGCCCACTCTCGCTGCGCGCCGCAACCGAGAGTGCGGTCCGTAGCAGACGCCGGCGCGCAACGTCGCCCCGAAGCCGAGCTACGATCGCCGGAACCGCGCGGCCCGGCGAGGCGACGGCAAGCTCGGCAAGCAAGAGAGGATCCCGCCGCGTCGGTTTTGGGCCAAGTGCGGATTCGATTGCCGCTGCGGCAGCCTCGCCGCAACGCTCGAGACGCTCTTTAGCGCGAAGCCGCTGGGCGGCGTACGGACCGAGGAATGCTTGAACGTATGCCGATGCGCTGACCTCGCACGATGCCCCATCCAGGACGTCGAGCGCCGCGCGACGCCCCTGTTCGTCCAGGGTCGAGAAGCGAGCCGCCACCTCTCGGTGCCCGACCTCGCCCGAGGCCGAGAGCACGGCGGCGGCGGCCTGAGCGCGATCTCCACCGCCAGCCAGAGCCCCAACCAGGCTGGGAATGCTGGCAACGTCGAATTCGCTGACCCCAGCCAGCTCGGCGAAGGTGACCTGGGCGTCCTTGCTCTCGACCCACGCCGACTCGGTGACGAGCGCCAGACAACCGGACTGGACCGCCTTGTCGAGCGCAATGCGATACCGCGCACCGGGGTGGGACCAAGCGTCTTCGGGCATCGTGACCCGCCACACTTCGCGCTCCGTCGCGAGCCAAAACTCCCTTGGCGCTACGCCACTGGAAGGCGCGACACCAGCGGGGCGCACCGTCACGTCAAAGGCCTGGAGCGGGAGGTTCGACGACGCCGTCATGACCACGAACTCACCACGACCAGCCCCGCCGCGGTTCTCGGCCCAGGTCGTGTTCGGATCGCCGTCCGTCAGTGCCCCGGGGAGCCCCACGGCGCTACTGGCGGCAATGGCCCGAAGCAACGCGGGCCCGCCGACGCGGGGCGACGCGGCCGCACCCGGTGCGCCAGAGAGAGGCACCGCCGCCCCAGACGTCGCGGGGGTCGCCAAACCCGCCGCGGGCTCACCGGAGCTCTGGGGTGGTTCGACGACGCGTTCAGCGCGGATCTGGCGGGCGGCAGCGCGCTCCTCGGGCGAGAGGCGCTGCACCTTCGCAGGGCGGAGCTCGAGGTCGGGTGTCAAGAGCTGTGGAGCCAGCACCGTGGGCCGCCGGCAAAGAGTGACGTCTTCGCGCTGCTCGCCCAGGACGATGCGCTTGGAACCTGCGGCGTCGACCGGAGCCACGTGCACCATGGGGCCGCGTCGCAACCCGTATTCGCCACTGACCCAACCCGTCCAGTCGGCAAAGATGGTCTTGGTTGCCTTGGAGGTGGGATCTGCAGCTAGAATAGCCTCCCATGCGCGCTCAGGGTCGGCCGCGGGAATCCTGACCCATACCGCGCTTCGTCCCCTCCCGAGGGGCACCACGGTCAAGGTGGCCTGGCCCACTCGCCCCTTGATTTCAGTCGGAAGCTCGAAGGCCGTGCCGGCTTCGAGCCCACACGGCCCTGCCGCGCACGCCGTAGCTCGGAGCTTGCCGTCACCGTCGAAACCCACGCTGAGGGCAGGCTGCCCGCCGCCGGCCGGAGCGGTAATCGACGGGGTTGCTGCGAGACTTGGCCCAGCCGAGAGCCCAAAGGCAACAACCAAGGGAACGGCGATACCCGAAACGAGAGGTCTCCGCATCACGGCCCGAATGCTGTCAGCGCATCGAGCGGGAGACCAGTCTCCAAGTCACAATTCGGCCGCAAGGCGCTTTGGTAATGGATAGCGCCATCCGTGCTGCAGGTCGTGAGCTGCCGCAGGCCCCAACAGTCCGTCCGGGCGCGGGGCCTAGGGCGACCGACTGCGATGCCGTTGGGGAATCCGTGAACCTCTGGAACCGGAAGCAGGAAGTACGCTTTCACGGCCCCAAAAAGCCCCGGCCGCAAGCCGCCTTACGCGGAAGGCGCGGCGAGCACTGGAGCGGAGCGTACGTTGGTACGAGAGCACCGGAGCGCAGCCGCAACTCCCCGGCGCCCCCCACTCGGGCGATGGCCGAGTGGGACCCCGCGCCGTGGCCCCTTCGCGCGGGGCGGATCGCGGCCGGTCCTCCAAGCAAGGCGTGAACGGATACAGCCGGAAAGCCCCGCGTCAGCCCAACAAGAGAGTGACCTCGCTCGGGCTCACCCCAAGCCGAGTCAGAAGCTCCGGCGCCCGCTGTCGCGGCAACGCTACGCGTGTGGGCATCCCTCCTGGAAGCTGCAAGAGCTCCAGGAAGTTGAGCCCGCTGTCGAAGCGCGCTGCGACGTGGGCATTGTTGCGGTCGATCACGACTGCAACCCGCTCGCGCTCTTGCCCGAGCAGAAGCAGGTATGTGAGATCGATTGCGCCGTAGCCTCCGGCAGTGACGTCCACGAAAGCAACACCTGCGTCAAGGCGACGATAGCGCTCGGCGGCGCGCCGCGTCTCGCGTTCGATGGGAGCAAGAGCGTCTGCGGCTCGCTGGATGGGCCCGACCAGGGTCTCATCGGCCGCGCGGCTCACGAGGTAGCGCACGATCAGCTCCTGAAGCTGAGCGTCTCGGGGACGTGCACGCACAGCTCGATCGCAAAGTGCCGCAACCGGGCCCGGCGTACCGAGACGGGTGTCGATGGCATGTGCATCGGCGTCGCAACCTGGGTACGGCTCGACGCCGCCGAGGATCCACTTGGCAGCACTGGCCAAACCATCGAAGTCCGTGTGACAGACGATGGTGTCCACCGGCCCAATGCGCTCCACGAGAGTCGTATCGATCATCCCTGGACACGCGCCGTGTTGGGCTTTGGTGGCCAGCACGAATCGGGGGTCGCCCGCGAAACGCGCGTGCTCGACGTGGTCGTGATGGTCCACCCATGCCCGCAGGCGTTCACCCAGAGCATCGATGAACTTGAGGGTGATCGCTGCGAACCCCTCGGACCGATCGACTCCGGCAAACGCGATGTCGAGCACGACCACCCGGCCGCTCAATTGCCGCGCGCTGGGGAGCTTTCGCGGAGTCCCGAACCGGATCTCGGGTGTCATGACTGAGTCCCTCGGCCGAGGTTTGACTGCGTGCACGAGGTGGGTACCTCGCTGCCCACTCGCAGGACATAGCATGGCACGATGACCTCGTGGGGCACTTGCTTATCGACGCAGATCTGACGGACACCAGCCTCCTGCCCAAGCCAGGACGACGGGAACCAGAACTGGACGAGGTGTAACGCCAAGCAGACAGCGCTGAAGCGAACCATGGCCGAACGGCAGGAGCCTCGCCGCAAGGCGTTGACTGCACGGAGCACGTTGCTAGCCTTCGTCGCTTGAAAACGCTAACGGACACCGTTCTACGCCAGGCACTCGCCGAGCCCCTCGTTTCGACGGATTTTTCCCAATTGGGAAAGCGCTATGGGGGCAAGGTCCGAGACAACTACTCGACGCCGGACGGGCGGCGGTACATCGTCGTTACCGACCGAATCAGCGCTTTCGATCGCGTTCTTGGCACGCTCCCTCTCAAGGGCCAGCTCCTGAACCGAATTGCCGCTTGGTGGTTCAAGGAGACGAAGGACGTAGCCCCCAACCACGTCCTTGGGGTTCCCGACCCCAACGTCATGGAGGTGGTGGAGTGCACCCCTCTACCGGTCGAGATGGTCGTGCGCGCGTACCTCACGGGCACGACCTCGACCAGCATCTGGGTCCACTACGAATCGGGCAAACGTGAGTTCTGCGGGCACCGCCTGCCTGACGGGCTCCGCAAGCACCAACGACTCGATGCGCCCATCCTGACGCCCAGCACCAAGGCAAGCGACGGCGATCACGACATATCCGCCTCGCGCGAGGAGATCCTGCGGGTCTCCGGTATGCCGGCCGCCGACTTCGATCGAGCGGCGGAGATTGCGGCGGCGCTCTTCGCCCGAGGGCAAGCCGTGTGCGCCAAGCGCGGTCTCATCCTGGTCGACACAAAGTACGAGTTCGGCAAGACGCCGAGCGGTGAGATTGTCGTCATCGACGAGGTCCACACCCCAGATTCGTCACGCTTCTGGTTTGCGAATACCTACGAGGAGCGTTTCGCGTCCGGCGTCGATCCCGAGAGCTTCGACAAGGAGTACGTGCGGCGCTACCTCGCCGCGCAGGGCTTCCGTGGCGACGGGGAGATCCCGGCGATCCCAGAGGATGTCCGGATGGAAGCAACGCGGCGTTACGCGCGCGCCGTGGAGACCATCAGCGGCGAGCCTTTCGAGCCCGTCGTCGGTGAGCCCCCGCTCCAGCGGATCCGGCGCAACCTCGGGATCGGCTGAGCCCGGTTCGGCCGAGCCC